>NZ_JBFBFA010000026.1:0-102954 GCF_040683915.1 Kitasatospora sp. NPDC093102
GAACTGGACGAGGCGAGCCTCGTCGAGTCCGAGGGCGGGTCGGCCGGGACGGGCCCGAGGTTGCCCCGCTCCTGGCAGACCGCGACGGGTGAGGAGCTGGCCGACACCAAGGCCAGGGACCACGGACGGAAGTTCAGGAAGGCGGAGAAGAGCGCGGAGAAGGCGAGGACGGAGTCTACTGAGGCCCGGGCGGCCCTTATCACCGCGACGATGAAGTCCAGGCCGGACGATCCCAGGGGCGGGCTCCTGAACCGGCTCAACCAGCTCCTGGTGCAGGCCAATCGGGATTTCCCGGAGCTGGGCAAGCAGGACGTCGTGACGATCGGCAAGCAGAAGAGCGCCGCTCCGGTTCGTCCGGACAAGTCCGCCGTGCGCCTCGGCGGGACGTCCGAGGTCCCCGGCCGCGCCCATGGCGAGCGGCGGTTGGAGGAGTTCGCCGCCGTGGCCACGGCGCGGGAGTTCAACCCCGTGCGGAGCGACGGTGAGTCGGGAGCCGCCCGGACGCCCGAGGACTTCGTCCAGGCCGCGCAGCAGCTGGAGCCGGTCTTCCGCGAGGACCTCACCGCGGATCACGTGGAGGCCTACCTGGACCTGCTGGAGCTCACCGTGGCCGGTGACCTCGGGGAACTGCACGGCACCCTGGGTGATGGGCCTCAGACCGGCCCGAAGGAGTTGATCAGCCGTCAATTGATCAAACATCAACTGCTCGTCCGGGAGCTCGGTCCCGACCGCGCGCCCAGTCGCGAGGCCCTGCACGCGGTGGGCCTCATCGACACCTGGCTCCGCGACCTCGGCCCCCGCGACGAGGCGGGCCGTCCGCTCGGGCCGCGGATCACCGAGGCCGACGGCCGGCAGTGGTTCCGCGATCGCCGGCTGCGGCTCGACGTGCTGCTGCGCCGGGTGACCACGGCGCTCGCCCGGCCCGGCGACCACCGGGACCAGGCGCTGTCCGAACTGCGCCGCTGGGTCGAGGGCGTCGATGTCACGCACCAGCGGGTGGAACGCCTGGAGCGGGACGTCGCCGCACCGCCGGCGACGGCCGTCCGGCCGCAGGAGCCGGCCGGGCGGTGGGCCCACCTGTACGACGACGAGCCGGCCGTCACCTCGGACGCCGAGACGGAGCCCGAGGTGGTCACCCTGCCCCGGCAGACGACCGCGCCCGACACCCCGAAGGTCTTCGACCTCACCGAGGAACACGAGCCGCCGGCCGATGCCTGGCAGGACCTGCGCCGGCCCGTCCCGGCCCCGGAGACGGCGCCGATGCGGCTGGTGACCGAGTACGAGGTGACCACGTCGGACGGCCCGCGCGAGCCCGGGGACGCCCCGTTCTCGCGGTGGGGCGAGCCGGGGCAGCGGGAGGCCGAGGAGTTCCCCTACACCGTGCCCGACCTGTCGCTCGTCGAGGTGGAGAAGCCTCCGCTGGAGGTGGCCGGTGACGGCAGCCTCGCGATCGCCGAGGGCTGGGGCGCCCGGGAGTTCTACGCCACCGAAGAGGTGGTCCGCCAGGCCAACAAGCAGTTGACGCGCGGCGGTGCCGTCACGCTCCGACTGCACGAAGGGACCTTCGTCAAGTTCGTCCAGGACGACAAGGTCCGCACGCTGTACAAGGTCACGCCCGAGGTACGCGGCGGAGCCAAGACCCTGCCCTACAGCCAGCGTCACCTCATCCAGGAGTCGATCGGCACGAACCTCACCAGTCTCGTGCTGGCCGACGCGCGGCCGACGGAGGACGGGGGCACCCGGCAGGTGCGCCTGGTCGACTCGGTGTTCGAGGTCGCGGACGAGCTGTCCGGCCCCAGCGGGCTCGCGGGGTTCCTGCTCGATCTCCTGGGCGCTCCGGACACCGGGACGGCCTCCCTGGACCGGGCTGCCGAGGTGGCCCGGAGCCAGTTCACGATCAACGAGAAGGAATTCCCGGTGGTCGGAAAGGAGTTCGGCCTCGCGAGCAACCCCGGAAACGGCGAGCAGCACCGGCGGTTGGCCGGCCTCACCCAGCAGATCGGAGTCAACCGGTTCGCGCACGCGGTGACCGGTGAGGCGTACGTGGCCCAGTCCCTGGCCACCCACTTCGAGAACGGGGAGCGCGACTACACGCTCGACTACTCCCGGACGGCCGACCCGGAGCCGCGGACCGTCACGAGCCGAGCCCAGTTCGGCGCCGTCGTGGCGACGAGCCACGACGGCAACAACCAGATCGTGTTCACCAACCTGGTGACCGCGGCGGACGTCCAGAAGCGCAGCCTGCCGACCCTGCGGCGGCTGCTGGACTCCGAGCTGCCGGCGCGGATGACCGAGCGGGAGACCGAGACGCCGGCCCGCGCGTCCGTCCGCAAACTGCTCGACACCCTGCACGACCTCCAGGAGACCAGGAGGCGGTGGGGCCCCGCCGTGCAGGCCCAGGCCGAGACGGGCTTCCCGCTGCCCAAGGAGCTGACCTGGGAGGTGCTGGCGACCACCACCGACGACGTGACGCGCTCCCGTGCCTGGAGGGCCCTCGACGAGTCGATGGCAGGCCATCTGAAGCCGCACCAGCAGGCGGCGCCGGAGCTCCAGGCTCTCGACGCCGCGATCGTCAGGCTCCGCAAGACGGCCATCAACCAGCTGGGTCTCCTCGGCAGCTTCCCCAAGGGCGGGGAGACGTGGTCCCTGCGCCAGGTCGGCCGGGGCGAGGGGGAGACCTACCACGACCGCTACGGGCACGGACTCGGAATGGCCAACCCGCTGACGCTGGTCGCCGCCACCAACCGCCGGCCGGTGGCCTTCGAACTGACCCTGCCGGGCGGCAGACTCGACCAGCCGTCGGCCCTGCGGATCGGCCGGATGGGGATGGCGAAGCTGGAGAACCGGCTGGACATCCTCGCCCGCGCCGCGATCCGGGACGTGAACGACGGCCTTCCGCTGCCCACGCTCACGCTGACCGCCCGACTGCACCCGAAGGAGGACCTGCTCGGCTACCAGCACCGGATGGAACGGCTCGCCACGGAGATCACCGCCATCCTGGACAGGAAGCTGGCCGATCACGCGGACCTGCTCCGCATCGGCAAGCTCACCGCCGAGGACTTCACGATCGAGCACCGGGTGGAGTCACGCCCCTCCGAGCAGTACCAGGGCAACGCGGAGGAGAAGCTCGACGAGTTCGTGGCCGAGCAGGGCAGCGTCGACCGGGACGGCAGCCGCAAGCACAACGCCCAGCAGTGGGTGGACTCCGACTGGTACACCAAGCCCGCCGACCCGGACCACCCGGACTCCGTCATCGGCATCGCCGCCAAGCCGCAGGACGGCCAGGGCTCCGTCCCCGACATGGCGGAGCGGCTCGGCGCGGCCGAGGAGATCGTCCGGTTCGGGGGCGCGCCCGGCGAGCTCCCCTCCGGTGTGTCGGTCGGCGAGTTCCTCCGGGCGAGCCGGGCCATCGAGGTCGCCCACCAGCTCTACGGCGAGTTCGGCGAGAGCCTGCCGATCCGTGCGGCGCTCTACCGCGCGGACGAACTGCTCGGCCGGATCGACCAGGGAGCGGATGCGGCCGGGAACCGCAGCGGCCTGCGCCGCCCGAGCGGGGACGAACATCGCCGGGCGCGGATCATGGGCTCCAGCCGCAGGACCACGGCCGAGTCGGTGGACGCCGAGAACAGCCGTCTCCGGCGCCGGGAGGAGCCGTTGCGTTCGCCCGAGGACCTGGACCGGCTGATCCGGGAGGTACAGGGCCTGGGCAAGGAGGCCGAGGTCGGGCGCGAGGAGCGGCTGCGTCTGGTCGCACTCGTCGAGGACGCGAGGAACCTCTACCCGGAAGGTCAGCTGACGGTGGCCCGGCTCAAGCAGGTCGCCCGGCTCGACGCCGACCGGTCGCTGCCCGCCACCCGGGTGGCGCGCGAGCGCCGGTACGACACGCTGCCGGAAGGGGCCCTCAGGGGGCTCGGCCACCAGGCCGACGCCCTGCTGCACGGGTACCGGATACCGGAGGAGGCGCACGGGCTGTACCGCGACCAGGTGGCGCGGACGATCAACGCGGGCGGGCTCAGGGAGGCGGGCCGGTTCGTGGCCTCCGTGGAGGAGACCCGGCGGAAGGCACTGAGCCAGGTCCAGGTGCTGACGCACGGCACGGTGGCCGGGGAGACCTACGGCGGGCTGCAGACCGGGGCGGAATCACTCATCCGACTGTGGACGGACTACTCGGCCCCGATGGGATCCTCGTCCGCCACCGGGATCGCGGTCGTCGGACCGAAGCTCGGCGGGGAGGCGCTCGTCGTCGCCGGCCGGCTTCCCCGCATCCACGGCACCACCTTCCTGTTCGCCGAGGCCGAGCTGCACGATGGCCTGGTCACCCAGCCCGGGGAGGCGTCCACGAAGAAGTCCTTCACCCCCGCGATGGCCGACGAGCTCCTGGCGGAGGCCGGAATCTCCAAGAACGAGACGGTGTCCCTCGTGGTCACCGCGGGCGAGGCCAAGGACGACCACCTGCGGCAGTGGGCGAGTGAGTTGCACCGGGTGGGTGGCTGGAGGGTCCGTGTGGCGACGGCCGACGGCTCCGTCTTCGAGGCGGGGATCCCTCGGAACGAGCAGCACGGCTTCAGCGTCTGGACGCCGAACGGGGAACACGAAGGCAAGCCGGCGTTCCGGTACGGCGAGCACACGGTGGCCCCGGAGGTCGGGACCGGCCCCGACCAACGGCCCTTCGCGGTCTCGTTCACGGCGCGGGACCACGTGCAGGACGGGCCCGCTCCGGAGCAGATGGTGCGGTACTCCCTGGTCAGGGAGGACGGCACGGTGGTCCCGCACACCAGCGCGGCGCAGCCGCAGGCACCGTGGGGCGAGAACGTCCGGCCCGTCGTCGTGGAACTCGACGGCCGTGGCTCCGTGACGGTGCACAGCGAGCACGGCCGGACCACGGAGCTGACCCATCGGGAGGCGGCGGGCCTCGCCGTCGCCGTGCTCCAGCACCACGGGCACCCCGCCGGTGACCCCATCGTCGTCGTGTCCCGCCAGGGCGGATCCGGGGCGAAGGAGGCGGCGCGCTGGATCAGCGCCGCCCTCAAGCAGCGGCAGGTCTTCACCATCGAGGCGCCGGTCGAAGTGACCTGGCACAACGACGGCGTGTCCCTGGAGGTGCTGCGCCGGGAGAACACCCGCGAACCCCTGTGGCACGAGGTGCTCACCCCGGTCGGGGGAGTGTTCGAATCCTTCCAGCTCGGCAAGACGGGGGCACTCGGCGGAACGGTGGCCGTCCCGCTGAGCGGCGGGCGCGTGGCGTACTGGAACGTCGCCATGCCGGACAACGGTGTGAAGGCCGGGACGATCACCGGCTACCGGAGCAAGGACAGCTCCACGGTGGTCCCGGTCGGCCGGCACTCCTTCAGCGACGACTTCCAACGGACCTCCGGCGGGCTGACGGAGTTCCCGCTCTGGTTGAACGCGTACGCGATCGAGGAAGCCCGGGACGAGATGTACGGCGAACTGCGCGTGGACGGGGAGGTCGACGGCGAACCGGTGTACACGACCCGCCGGATCGGCTGGGAAAAGCCGCCCTACGTCTTCGCCGCGCACGGCCGCGGCGACACCCGCTCGGTGCACATGGAAACGGACTGGGGGACCATGTCCGCTCCGGGCTTCGGTGTGGGCAGCTATCTGAAGCGGACCCCGAGCGTGACCGGACTGCCGAGCAGTCGCGGGGTCTTCCTGCTGATGTGCGAGGCAGGGCTGAGCGACAGGGTCAGGGCTTCGATCGCGGAGGAGATCACCGATGTGATCCAGCGACGGACCCACGCGACGCCGGCGGTGATGCGCGCGTTCCGGAACCGGCTCCGCACCACGACGGCGCCCGACGTCAAGGTGCCGATGCTTTCGGTGCCGGCGGTCGACGGCTTCCGCACCGTCGAGGACGGCTGGCGGGGCTTCAGGTCGAACAACGCCACGAAGGTGAGGATCACCGAATCCGAGCAGCAGAGGACTCGGCCCGGGTCCGGCGAGGACGGCGAAACCGGCTCCGGAGAGGAGGGCAACCCAGGCGGCGGAGGCGTCCCGCCCAAGCGGCCCACCGGCCCGTCCTCCCCGGCGCCCGCGTCCGGCCCGGTCGAGCGGGCCGCAGGCAGCGGGGCGGTCAACCACGGCTCGGCCGCCGGCCGGCACCGGGGCGCCGGGCCGCAGCCCGACGGACCCGGGCCCGCCCGGCCGTCCGGCGGCCCGGTCGCGCTGACCCCGGAAACCCGGACCCCGGAAACCCCGGGGCAGCCGTTCGGCAGCCTCGTCCAGGTGGCCGGGCGCACCCACACGCCGGTGCTGCACGTGCCCTCCTTCGAGCGGCTCGCCACGGCGCCCGCCGACGGCCACTGGCTGTACCCGACTCGGGACGGCTGGGCGTCGGCTCCGCGCCGGGAGGCGCTGCGGCAGTGGCGCTTGCTGCTGGGCACCGACGGCCCCGCGCCGTACCCCGGCCTCCAGCTCCCGACCGCCCGGCCGTCCGACCCGGCGGGGCTCCGGGCCTGGGAGCGCACGGTGAAGGGGCTGCACCGGGAGACCGGGCTCAGTCTGGTCACCGCCCCCGCCGGCAGCCGGGTCGGCTTCGGCCACGACGGGGACCCGGTGCTCGACGGCGGACAGAAGTGGCACGTCGAGACCGAGCACCTGGCCCGGGCCGCGTGGGCGGGCGCCCTCATCGGCACACCGGGCACCGACTCGCGCGGCCGGCTCATGACGGCCGGCCAGCTCGACCTGGTGCACGGCCCGGCCGGTGCCGCGCCGACCGGCGGCGCCGGCTGGACCGAGGCCTGGCAGAGCCTGCCCGCGCTGCCCGGCGTCACCTCCCTGGTGGCGCGCGGCCACCAGGACGGCCTGCTCCAGCTGCCGTTCCGGACCGACACCCCGGTCAACGCCATGGTGGGCCTGGCCGAACCCGAGCGGGTCGACCGGTTCCTCACCGGGCTCGGCCGTCCCTCGGACGAGGCCGTCCGGCTGCTCTTCGCGGACGAGACGAACCTCCCCTCGCCCGAGGAGTACCAGGCCCTCGCCGAGGCCCACCGGAGGCCGGTCCTGGCGGCCGCCCCCGGCTCGGTGTGGGACGCCGACGCGGTCGCGAAGGGGCGGATCGCCGCCGTCTCGGTGGCCGACCGGAGCCGCCCGGGCCGGTGGGCCGTGTACTACCCGTCCGACCACCCGGACCACGGCAGGCCGCTGGAGGTGTCCACCGACGAGCACGGCCAGGTCCTCGGCTGGCCCCCGGTCCCGGCCGGGCAGGCCGTCCACCACGAACCCGTACCGGTCCCGTGGGAGCGGCTGACCGCCGACCGGGCGGGCCGGACGCTCGACCGACTGCGTCACGACTGGGCCGGCCGGGAACTGCCCGAGCTGGCCCGTACCCCCCTGTCCGCGGCCGATCGAGAGGCCGCCGTCCGTGAACTGCGCGGGCAGCTGGCCGAGTCCGTGCCCGCCCTGCTCGACCGGCCCGGAACGGACGAGGTCCTCCGCGGACTGGTCGACCTGCTGCACCGCCACGGCGGCAGCCCGGACGTCCTGGCCGAGTTCGAGCGGCGCCTGCGGGACCAACTCGCCGGCGAGTCGGGCGGGTTCGCCCGCCGCGCGGTGTACGGGTCGGCCGGGGTGGAGCTGTTCACCGCCCAGGTGCGCCGGGGCGCGACCCCGGGTACCGCCGTCATGGAGCTGGTCGCCGACGAACACGGCGCCAACCCCCGGGCGGCGTTCACCGCGATGCTGGACACCGGTGCCGGCGCCCGCTACGAGGTGGCGGCCGGCCCCGACGCGACCGGTACCGGCCAGGGCGGACCCCTGCCCTTCGCGGGCAAGCCGGTCTACCTGGTCAACGGCCACGGCCTGCCCGGCATGGCCCTGCCCGGAGTGCGCGACACCCGGCACGGCACCACCGGCGACCACCGCCAGGCCGCCGTCACCGGCGCGCACCTGGCCGACCTGGTGTGGGAGGACCCGGTGTTCCAGGAACTGCTCACCACGCACGGAGAGAACCTCCAGGTCGGGCTGCTCAACTGCTTCGGCGCCGAGGCACTCGCGTACGAGGCCACCTCCGGCAAGCCCCAGGAGCTGGTCCTGGCCCGGGAGTTCGCCGACCGGCTCGCGTACCACCGCGCGCCGCTGAAGGTGCACGCCAGCCGTCACCCGGTGATCCAGGACGTCGACGGTCTCAAGGTCCACCTGTCCAGCGGGAAGCGGCACCTGGGAACCCCCCAGGACCACTGGGCCGTCCACCAGGGCACCGCACCCCTGGCCGACCGGCGACGCTTCGGCGAGGTCTGGACCCTCCCCGGCCGAGAGGAGCAGCCCATCCTCCAGGTCCCGCCGCTCACCCGGGCCGACGGACTCACCCCCGCCGCGCCCCGACGGCCCGAGGCCCCGCCGGAGGCATGGCGGGTCACCGAGGAAAGGGGCGAACGCCTCAACCCCCAACTGCACGCCATCAAGGCGGAGCTGAAGGCCGCCTACCAGGCCGGCCGGCTGAAGCTGCCCCGCCACGGCTGGCAGCCGTCGATCACCTGGCGCCTGCTCGGCAGGCAGCCGTCCGCCTCCGCCGGTGAGATCCGGCTGCCGGAGAGCTGGCGCCACGGCGACGGCTGGAAGGTCCCGGAGGGCTGGGAGCTGCCCAAGGCGGGGCAGTACCTGAACCCCCGCACCTGGGACGTGATCGAGCAACACGGCTGGTGGGACCAGCCCGCCGCCTGGAGCAAGCAGGGCCCCGGTGACCTGCCGGGCAAGCCCCGCGTGGAGGCGACCCACCTGGCGCCGTACGAACACGGCTGGGTCGCCACCGACGAGGCCGGCGCACTCCAGCGCTGGCGTACCGTCCTCGGCCCGCACTGGGAGGCCGGGCACCGGGAACTGCGTCTGCCGATCGCGGAGCCCGCGCCCGGCAGTGCGCTCGGCGAGCCGCTGCGCCGCACGCTCGCGCTGCTGAAGCGGGAGGGAGGATTCGACACGGTCCTCGGCGAGTCGGACCGCCCGGGTGGCAACGGGGAGCCTGCGTCTCCGAACCGCCCTGCGGCGGTGAAGGGCGGGGGCGTCAGCGTGCGCCACGGCGCGGAGGGCGCGCACGCGCAGCCCGTCGCGGCCGCCGGCAGCGGCGCTGCCAACATGCCTCCGGCCCGGGGCGACGGTGCCCAGGGGTGGCTCGGTGTCAAGGTGCCGTCGGGTCTGGCGCTGGCGGGTCCGGCGGATCCGTTCGGAGCCGTCGACACGGCCGCCCAACTCCCCCGGATCCCCCGGGCGCACTTCCTGTTCGTGGAGTACGCCGCGGACGGCCCGGTCGCGCTGCGCGAGGACCGGACTCCGGGCCGGTTCACGCCCGAGGACGCCGAGACGCTGCTGGCCCGGCACCAGGTCCCGCTCGACGTCCCGGTCTCCGTGGTGGGGACCAGCGGCGCCGCCGACGACCACGCCCTGCGCGACTGGGCCGACCGGTGGCACGAGTCGAGCGGGCGGACCGTCAGGGTCGTCCTCTCGGACCGGACGCTCCACGAGGCGGGGCCGGGCGAGGTGCAGCACCGGCCGGTGGAGTGGACCCGCACCGTGGAGCCGGACGGCGCCCTGGTGTACTCGTTCGGCGAGCACCGGGTGCAGCCGCGCGTGCGGCGCGACGCCATGGGCCGGCCGGTGGGCCTGACCCTGGACCCGACCCGCCGCACGACGGGCCGGGGCCCGGCACCCGATCTCGGCACGGTGGAGCACTCCGTGGTCGCGGAAGACGGCACCCACGTCGGTGTCCGGAACGACGTGGCGCCGTGGGGTGCCGACCGGACGCCGTTCGTCGTGGAGCTGGCCGGGGACGGAGTCGTCAACGTGCAGCGCACGAACGGCACGATCGCCGAGCTGAGCCACCGCGAGGCGGCCGGGCTGGTCAACGCGGTGCTGAAGGACCACGAACTGGACCACACCACCCCGATCGCGGTGGTCTCCCGGGATGGTGATCCGGAGGTCGTGGAGGCCGCCCGCTGGATCGCGGTCGAGAACCGGTGGAACCGGGTCTTCACCGTCCAGGCCGAGGTCGACGTGGCGTGGCACCGGCGCGGCCCCGCGCTCACCACGCACCACCGGCAGCCCGTCGCGGAACGGCAGTGGCACGAGATCCGGACCCGCAACGGAGGCGTCTTCCATGCCGACCACCTGGGGCGCGACGGAGCGGTCGTCGGCTTGCTCTTCACGGGCCCGGACACCGAACGGCAGCGGTGGTACGTTCCTCTGCCACAGCACGGTGTGCGCAGCGAGACCATCACGGGATACGGGCGGAAGTGGTCGAGGAAGGCGGCTCCGATGGGAAGTTCGTCCTACATCGACGGGGATTATCTGCGCTCCAGGGAGGGCCTGACGGAATTCCCGGCGTGGTGGGACCGGCTGAGCCTGGGGACGGGCTACGACCGGCACGGCGGGATGCTGTGGGAGACCCACCGGCGCTCCGGCGATTTCGTGACCGCCCCGGCCGGCTGGAAGGCGACCGACAACCCCTACGTCTTCTCCGCCCATGGGCTGGGCGAACAGCGCAGCGTGATGCTGAAGACGTGGTGGGGCAGGATGTACTTTCCCGGCGACCAGGTCGGGAGGTGGATGGGCAGACGGGCCAGTCTGGTGGCCGAGGACGGGAGGACGCCCATTCTGATGGTGGTCTGCCACGCGGCGATGGGCGATGCCGCGCGGGCCGCGATCGCCCAGCGGGTGGCGGATGAGACCGGGCGGACGGTCCATGCTGCGGTTGACCAGGTCTTCGTGTTCGGCCGCACCCAACTCGACCAGCACCCCGACGTCGACATGCCGACGCTCGGACTTCCTCTGGCGCAGGACGGCAGCCCCCAACGCTTCCTGACCTTCCATCCGCGAACCGACGGGCAGGCTCCCGGCGCACCGGCCGTGGAGGCCGCGCTGAGGCGGGCCGGAGGGAGCGCCGCCGCCAACAACCTGCTGGGACAGGGCATGCCGGATCACGAGCCGCACTGGTCTGCCGAATCGGAGGCCGAGGCCGATGGGGTCGTCGCGATGGACGTCGACGAGTCGACTTCCATGGATTACGTGATGGAGCTGGCTGCGCTCGGATACGTGCCGCTTGAGGCGCCGGCGGGGCTCATCATGGCCGGCCCGACCGAGGACCCGGCCCTGACGTACGCACTGTCCAACCTGCCGAGGGTGCCCGGCAGCCGGTTCCTCTTCGTGGAGGGTGACGGTCAGGGACTCGTGATCAAGGACGTCTACGGGTACGTCGATCGGTTCACGCCGCAGACGGCGGAAAGCCTGCTGGACTTGTACGGGGTGCCTCGGGAGGAGCCCCTGTCGGTCGTGGTGGTCTCCGGATCGGTACCGGATGACGTCCTGGCGCAGTGGGCGGAGGATCTGCACGGCCTCGGAGGACGAACCGTCCGGGTGGTGCTCGACGATTCGACCGTCCACCAAGTCGGGTACGCGGTCGACCAGTTGCCACCGGTCGAGTGGGGGCGGGAAACCGCCGCCGACGGCACCACGGTCTACACCTCGGGCCGGTACCGCGTCCGTCCGTCCGTGGTGGAGGACTCCTCGGGGCATGTGCACGGGCTGGCCCTCGGAGCGACGCATCTGACCGGTCCTGGGCCGGAGCCTGGGCCGCACGCCACGACGACGGTCCGGCACGTCCGTACGGACGGGAGTGGAACCCCGGTGAAATCCGAGACGGAGACGCCGTGGGCCACCGGCCCGCAGCCGTTCCTCGTGGAACTCTCGGGCGAGGACCTGGTCTCCGTGGGTTTGGAGAACGGAGACGTTGCGGAGATGACCCATCGGGAGGCGGCAGGCCTGGTGAAGGCCTACCTGGAGGATCACCCACTCGGCGAAGGCAGGCCCATCGCGGTCTTCTCGAACCACGGCGGCGGTGAGGTGGAGGAGGCCGCGCGCTGGATATCCGCGGGACATCCAAGCCATCCGGTCCATTCCACCGAGGCCAGGACCCAGGCGCACTGGGGCGCGAACGGCCCGGTCCTCCAGACGTCCTACGGGACGGAGGAGTTCCGGCCTCGTTGGCACCAGGTGCTGACGCTGAGTGGCGGGGTGTTCCGCGCCGAGCACCTCGGGGCGCAGGGAGCTGTGGCGACGACGGTCGGGTTGAAGGTCCTTCGGGCCGGGACCGATATCGTCCCGCTGCGCGTGGCCATGCCGCAGAACGGTTTCGTCACCGGGACGGTCACCGGTTACCGGAATCGTCAGTCGACGTCGCTGGTCCCCGTCGGCCGCCACTCGTACGTCCCGGAAGAGCTGGCGCTGGCTGGGAGGAACGAGCTGGTGACCCGGTTCCCGGTCTGGTGGAACCGGCATGCGGTGTACAACCCGATCAGTGGGACCCGAAGCGCCCACCTCTACGGGGACGGAAGCATGCGGACGGACAGTCATCCGCTCAGCTGGTCGGACCCGGACCGTGTGTACGTCTTCACCAGCCATGGGCTGGCCGGCAGGATGATCCTGGAGACCCGCTGGGGGACGGGGTGGTTGACCGGGACGCAGACGGGCGGGTATCTGAAACGGCGGCCCAGTGTCATGGCGGCCGAGTCGAACACCGAACTCGCCATGCTGGTATGCGAGGCGGCGGCACCGGCGAGCGACGGAACCGCCGGTGCACAGAAGGTCGCGGACGAGGCCGGGCTGACGACCCACGCACTGCCGACACCGGTCTACTCGATGGAGCCGTCTACGTTCGACCAGGTGCTGGACATGGAGATTCCGAGCGTGGCCACTTCCGTTGACAGGACGACGGGACAGCTGGACACGTTCCGAGCCTTCCACCCGCAAACGAACGGGCAGGCTCCCGGCGTACCGGCCGTGGACGGCGGGCCGAGGCGGGCCGGAGGGAGCGCCGCCGTCAACAGCCCTCAGGAGGACGACCTGTTCTTCCATCTGCCAACCGGTCTGCTCGATGACGGCTGGCACGGGTTCGCCCCGGTCGAGGGCGAATCGGGTCTGGTCATGCCCGGCCCGACGCAGAGCCCGGAGCTGACCCGGGTGCTGGCCGATCTGCCGCGCATCCGTGGCACCCGGTTCCTGTTCGTGGAGGGCGACGGTTCGAGTCTGGTGGCCGCGGACTCGAACGGAGTGAGCAAGAGCTTCACGCCGCAGGCGGCGGAGAAGTCCTTGCTCGCGATGGGCGTGCCGAAGGACGAGCCGGTGTCGCTGGTGCTGTCGTCGGGCTCGGCTCCCGACGATGCGCTGAAGGCTTGGGCCGACGACCTGCACGCGGAGAGCGGACGCCGCGTCCGCGTGGTGCTCTCGGACATGACCGTCCATCAGTCAGGCATGGAGGCGGAGCAGCTGCCGCCGGCCGAGTGGGGGCGTTCAACGGCCGATGACGGCGGCACGACCTACACCTACGGACGTCATCGGGTACGCCTCAGCGCGCTGAGGGACCTGTCCGGGCAGGATCGGGGGCTGGCACTCGGGCCGGACGTGGCGCGGGTCGAAGGCGTGATGTCGGACAGCAGGTCGAAGGTCCACCACCTCAGGACCCAGGAAGCCGCCGTGAGGGCCGCCGAGTCGACGGAGACGCCGTGGTCGGCTGACGGCGAGCCGTTCTTCGTGGAGCTCTCGGGCGAGGAGACGGTCTCCGTGTCGACGGAGGACGGCAACGTCGAGGAGCTGAGCCATCGGGAAGCGGCCGGTCTGGTGACCGCCTTCCTGCAGGACCACCCGCTGGCCGCAGGCCGTCCGATCGCGGTCTACTCGTCCGGCGGGGGGACCGGAGTCGAGGAGGCCGCACGGTGGATCTCCGCGGCGTTCCCCGGTCATCCGGTCTACGCCACCGAGGCCAGGACCGAGGGACGCTGGCTGGTGAGCGGGCCGTACCTGGAGACCTCCCACGGCTTGAACGAGTTCCGGCCTCGGTGGCATCGGGTGCAGACCCTGGACGGCGGCGTCTTCCGCGCCGAGCACCTCGGTGGACAAGCCGTCGTGGCGAGCAGGGTCGAGATCGGCAGAATCGGGGGTGTCACGACCGAGGTGAAGGTGCCCATGCCTCAGAACGGCTTCGTCACAGGGACGATGACCGGCTTCCGGAGCAAGGGGGCCTCGACGCCGGTCGCGGTGGGCCGCTACTCGCACACTCCCGGGGAGCTCGATCAGCGAGCAACAGCGATGACCGACTTTCCGACCTGGTGGGACCGGCATTTTGTCAAGGAATTGCTGCCGGGATCGGCACCCCGCCACTTCACCGACGAACACGGCCGGGGTCCGGCGACGAGTGTTCCGGCCAGCTGGACCGCGAACGACCGGGTACACCTGTTCGCGGCGCACGGCAAGCCCGGCGAGATCCACCTCAGGACGCGGTGGGGGCGAGCAGCCCTGACCGGGAGGCAGGCCGGCATGTACCTGAAGCGCAGGCCCAGCATCATGGCCGGAGGTCCGGAGACCCAGCTGGGAATGCTGGTCTGTTGCGCGGCGGCGCCCGGGATCAGCGGCTCTTCACTGGCTCAAGACGTTTCTGACGAGTCCCGGCTGACATCCCACGCGTCATCCAAGACCATCTATGTCGGGCCTGAAGCATTTTCGTACAACCAGATCGAGGGCACGGAGATCCCCGGCGTGGGAGTGATGCTCGACGAGACCGGGAAGCCCGCATCGTTCGGCGCCTTCCACCCGACGCCCCGGCCGGAGCAGGTCACGGATCCGCTCCTGCCGACCACCACCGGCCAGGAGGGGACAGGACCGGCACAGGACTCCGCGCCCGCGCCGACAGTGTCGGCGGGCGGGGCCGGGGCCGGGCCTATCGAAGCGGCGCTGACGGAGGGTGTCCTCCCCGGCACGGCAGGTCGGAGTGTGTGGGAGGCACTCGCGCAGTTCGACGTCTTCCGCGGCGTCGGCCCGGACCAACTCTCCGCGGCCGCACCCGGACAGCAGGGGACGCTGGGATCCGGGGATGCGATGGATCGGTTGGACGCACTGGCCAGGAACTGGGGTGTCCGCATCCAGGTTCTGAACCGGATGACGGCCGGAGGCGGGGACCTGTGGATTCCGCGCCGCACCGACGGCGAGCTGGCCGTGTACGGCGAGTCCGGGCCCTTGGTGGTCGTAGCCGCGAGTCGATCGAAGGGTGAGACCAGCTACCTGCCGCTGACGCTCACGAGCTGAGTGAGCCGTAGGTAGAACGAGAGGCGCCCCCTGCCGGACCGGTCCGGCAGGGGGCGCCGTCCGAAGTGAACCTTGTGGGTCACCCGGAGTCCGCGCGACGCACGTAGATCGGGTGGGGGTCGAGCCCGACGAACGCGACCGCCCCCACCGCGCCGAACTCGTACAGCCGGTGGGCGATCTGCCCGGCGGCCCGGGGCCCGAACTGCTCGGCGAGACAGGCGGCCTGGTCGGGGTCGAGCGGGAGCAGGGCGAGGCCGGCGCGGAGGACATCGAGGCCGTCGAAGAGGCTGTCGAAGGTGGTGGGCTTGGTGAAGCCCACGATCTCGACGGTGACGGAGAAGGGGAGCCCGTCGCTCACTGCGCGCCCCCGATCTGCGCCCAGACGATCTTGCCAATGCCACCCTCGCGCGGGCAGCAGCCCCAGCGGGCGGCGAGCTGGGAGACGAGGAAGAGCCCGCGCCCGGTCTCGTCGCACTCGGTGGGCGAGTTGAGCGTCGGCCGCGTGGCGTCGGCGTCGTGCACCTCGATGCGGAGGGAGGAGGAGAGCTCGAAGTGCACGAAGATCAGGCGGTCCAGCGGGACGCTCGCGTGGAGGACGGCGTTGGTGACCAGCTCGCTGAGCACCAACTCGCCGGTGTCGAGGAAGGGTTCGGCATCGGGTCGGCCGGCGAAGCAGTCACGCAGCTGCTGCCGGGCGACGGGGACGGACTTGCGGTGCCGGGGCAGCCAGCACGAGTACTTCTCCAACGGTCCGGGCATGGCAGGGCCTCCTCCGGGTGTGGTGGGAAAGATCGCGATCCGAAGGGCGACAAGCGGCATGGGAATGCCCGGCCCATCAGCGCCAGGATCACGCTGCGTGGTGCAGTGGACTACGGGATGTAGCATGCCCTGTGTCGGCTGCTTGATGCAATGAGACATGAGAACGTACATATGGCTTTTCAGATTCGATGTGACGAACCCACTACCGTCACGTCAGACTGTGGTCCGACGACAGAGCGCGACGAGGGGAGGTCGGAGCGTGGCCGCAACGCCGACGGTCCGCCGACGGATGCTGGGTGCGGAGCTGCGAAAGATCCGGGAGGGGCTCAACCTCAAGGTCGATGACGTGGCAGCTCGGCTCGGCTGGCACCAATCCAAGGTCAGCCGACTTGAGAACGGCCGCCACGGGGTGCGGGCGAACGAGGTCGGGATACTGCTCGATGTCTACGAAGTCGCTGACCCGGAGACGCGGGAGGCACTTGAGATGTTGGCGCGCGAGGGTAGACGTCGGGTGTGGTGGCAGCCCTACTCGGATGTGATCTCCCAGCGTTACGCCTCGTTCATCAGCTTTGAGGCGGAGGCGGTGTCGATCCGGAACTTCGAGTCGTCGCTCATTCCCGGCCTGCTTCAGACGCCCGACTACGCACGTGCCGTCATTCGCGGGCTCAGGCCAGAGGCCGCGCAAGAAGTGATCAACGCCCTCGTCGATGTGCGCCTGGCTCGGCAGAACGCCGCCCTTCGCCGGGAGGAACCGCTGAAGCTCTGGGCGATCGTTGACGAGGCGGCGCTTCGGCGAGTGGTCGGAAGCAAGGCAGTCATGATCAAACAGCTACAGCAGCTTGTCGTCGCGTCCAAGGACCCTCATGTCACCTTGCAGATCGTGCCATTTGAGGCCGGCGTCCATGCCGGAGTGCTGGGCTCCTTCGTCATTTTGGAGTTCCCGGTCCGGGGTGATCTCGACGTGGTGTACACGGAGGCCATGACGAGTAGCCTCTACCTCGAACGGGATGACGACGTTGCAGCCCACGATCTGGCGTTTGACCGGCTGCGGGCGGCGGCGCTTGACGTTGGGCCGTCGCGGCGACTTGTAGCGCAAATCGCAAAGGAACTTGAGTGATGGAGACCGGTCGGGGCGTGGACCTGAGCAACGCTGCGTGGCGCAAGAGCAAGTTCAGTGGCGACCAAGGGAACTGCATCGAAGTCGCCGATGGTTTCGCCGGAGTCGTCCCTGTTCGGGACTCCAAGGACCCCGACGGCCCGGCGCTCGTCTTCCCGGCCGACGCCTGGGCGGCGTTCGTTGCCGCCGTCAAGAGCAGCGAACTCCCGAGCACCTGACCGGGGTTGCGCGAGAAGTCGGGCCAGCCGACTTCTCGCGCAACCGTGTCCCGCCCTCGTTCACGTCGGGCCGTCGTCTGCTACCGGGTGCGGGTGAAGTCCTCGGCGACCATGGCGGCGAGGTCGAAGTAGGCGGCGCGGGTCTTGGGGCGCATCTGGTCGAGGTCGAGTTCGCCGCCGATGGCGAGGTGCTCGTCGAACGGCACGACGACCACGCCGCGGCAGCGGGTCTCGAAGTGGGCGACGATCTGGTCGACCTTCAGCACCTTGCCGACCTGGCGGATGCCGGAGACCACGGTGACGCTGCGCTGGACCAGGTCGCCGAAGCCGTGGGCGATCAGCCAGTCCAGGGTCATGCTCGCGCTGTTGGCGCCGTCGACGCTGGGGGTGGTGACGACGATCAGCTGGTCGGCGAGGTCGAGCACGCCGCGCATGGCGCTGTACAGCAGGCCGGTGCCGGAGTCGGTGAGCACGATCGGGTACTGGCGGCTGAGCAGGTCGATCACCGCGCGATAGTCCTGGTCGTCGAACGAGGTGGAGATCTCCGGGTCGACGTCGTTGGCGAGGATCTCCAGACCGCTGGGCGCCTGGTTGGTGAAGCGCCGGATGTCCATGTAGCTGTCGATGGTCGGCATCGCGGTGACCAGGTCGCGGATGGTCGCGCCGGTGTCGCGCCGCACCCGGCGGCCGAGGGTGCCGGCGTCCGGGTTGGCGTCGATGGCGATCACCTTGTCCTGGCGCTCGGTGGCCAGGGTCGCGCCGAGCGCGGCCGTGGTG
This sequence comes from Kitasatospora sp. NPDC093102, assembly GCF_040683915.1. Lineage (NCBI taxonomy): Bacteria > Bacillati > Actinomycetota > Actinomycetes > Kitasatosporales > Streptomycetaceae > Kitasatospora > Kitasatospora sp. NPDC093102. The sequence continues at coordinate 17,953 of NZ_JBFBFA010000026.1, forward strand.
GTGGTCTTGCCGACGCCGCCCTTGAGGCTGATCACCGCGATCCGGTAGCAGCTCAGCACCGGGGTGCGGATGACCTTCAGCTTCTCCTGCCGTTCCTGCTCGGCGGCGCGGCCGCCGAAGAGGAGCTGGATGCCGGAGCGGCCGGACTTGCCGCGCGACTTGGACTTGCCCTGCTTGTTGAGCAGACGCTCGGGGGAGAGCTCCAGGGTCGCGGCGTAGCCCAGCGGGGTGGCGCCCGGGGCAGGGCTCCGGGCCGGGGTCGGGGCCGGGGTCGGGGTCGGCGCGGGGCGCGGGGCCTGGGTGGCCGGCGGTTCCTGGATTTGCTCTGCCTGCTGGGGTGCGGCGGCGGGCGCCTCCGGCGCGGGCTCGGCGACCGGTGTCGGCGTCGGTGTCGGCGTTGGTGCCGGCGTCGGCGCCGGGGCCGGTGCCGGTGCCGGGGCGGCGACCGGCTGGGCGCCGGTGGCCGCGGGCCGGGGCGCCGGGGTCTGCCGCGGCTCCGCGGGCGGGGCCGCGGGGACGGGCTGCGCGGGCGACCGGGGTGGGGTCGTGGTGACCTGGGCGGTTCGGGCCGGCGGCACGGCGGCCGCCGGTCGCGGGCGTGCGGCGGCCGGTGCCTGCGGCGCCTCGGCCGTCTCCTCCGGCTGCACGAACGGCCGGATCGGCGAGGCCACCGGGCCCGGCGCGGCCGACGGGCCCGGCGAGGCGGGGGAGAGCGGCGGGAGGGGAGGGAGCCCCGACCCCGGTCCGGCCGGCTTCGCCGCCGGAGGGATCGGCCGGACCGGGGAGACCACCGGGACGGGAGGGGCAGGCGGGGTCTGGGCGCCCATGGGCGGCACGAGCTGCGTCGGCGCCGTCGGGACGGTCGCCACCGGCGCCGGCACTGGCACCGGAGGCGGTGTGGCGCTCGTCGGAACCGCCGCCTCCGCGGACTCGCCCGCCGCCCGCCCGTTCGCCTCGCGAACGTTCGCCGACACCACCTCGCCGGTCCGGTCCGGGCCCGTCGGCAGCCGTTCGGCCGTCCACGCGCCCGCCGGGGCCGGCCCGGCCGGGGACGCCGACGGGGCCGCGGCCCCCGGACCGGCCAGCCACTCGGGCGGCGTGTAGTCCGGGGCGTCGTCCCATTCGCTGTCCGCGTCCAGCTTCTCGATGGTCGCGTAGCCGTTGCCGTGGTCGCCTGTCACCGAATCTTCCTTCCATTGCCCCCAACGGTCCGCGCGTCCGGCGACGACGGGTGTCGTGGTGCCGTCGCCGTTCGCGCGGCGGTGGATCCGGCCCACGGCGGTGCGGCGGGCCGGGTCCACGCACCGGGAGAACGGCCCGTCGGGCGTGAAGCGTTCAGCGGGCCGCGAAGATCGGCGGCCGGATTGAACCGGACCGGGCCCGCGGGCCGTTCAGCCGCGCGGACCGTCCGCCGACCGGCTCGGCGAATCCGTCCATCCGCTCGTCCGTTCAACGACCTGGGGGCCGCATGGCGAAGAAGAAGCAGCGCGGAAACCGCAAACCCGCCCTGCGGACACCGCAGCAGCGCCGGCAGACGACCAGGCGGCCGGACCCGGTGGTGGACCGGGCCGGGGCCGTCGAACCGGAGGAGGAGCCCGCCGTCGTCCACCCGGTGGCGACCCGGGTGATGCCCTCGGTCCGGACGGTGGGCAGCGACGGCTGGCGCACCCGCACGGAGGACGACGTGCTCGCCCTGGTCAACGAGCACCGCCGCCGCGCCGGACTGGGCCCGCTGCGCACCGACGACCGGCTGCGCGCCTCCGCCCGGGCGCACAGCGCGGACATGGCCCGGCGCGGCTACTTCGACCACACCGACCCGGACGGCGGCAACCCGCCGGACCGGATGCGGGCCGCCGGCTACCCGGATCCGGCGGCCGAGAACCTCGCCCGGGGGCAGCGGAGCCCGCACGAGGTGGTCCAGGCGTGGATGAACAGCCCCGGCCACCGCAAGAACATCATGAAGCCCGAGGTCACCACCCTCGGCGTGGGCATCCACCTCGGCGACGGCGGTCCCTGGTGGACCCAGCACTTCGGTTACTGATCTGACCGATCATCACGGCACCTGCACCGAGGGCGAAGTGGCCCACTGAACCGTCATTCGTTAAGCTCCGTTATTTTTTGGGGCGGGACCGCCGTCCCGGCCACCCCGCGCCCCCGCGCGGGGGACACCAGACGTGAACGGAGCTCTCTGGATGGACAGTCACGGAATCGGGCGGGGGCGCCGAACGGCGCTCGCCGTCCTGGGGCGAACCGTCGGCGGAAGCATGGTCGCGGGCGGCGTCGTGCTCGCCTGCCTCGGGCCGGCCGGGCACTCCGCCGCGCACTCCGCCGCTCCGGCCGCGTGGCGCGCTCAGGCGGACCTGCGCCCGGCGGCCGCCAACGGGCCCACGGTGAACGGCGATCCGGCCGACTGGCTGCGCTTCACCGACGGCACCCTGGTGTACGGCCACGACCAGCAGGGCAACACCATTCCCGACTTCTCGTACGCCGGCTACGCCAACGGCGACCGGCCGCTGCCCACGGTCAAGGCCGCGACCACCCTCGGCCCGAACCCGAGCGGGGACGACACCGACCGCATCCAGCAGGCCCTGGACCAGGTCGCGGCCCGCCCGCTCGGCCCCGACGGCTTCCGCGGGGCCGTCGAACTCAAGGCCGGCACGTACCGGATCGGCAAGCCGCTCACCCTCAACGCCTCCGGTGTGGTGCTGCGCGGAGCGGGCAGCGGGGCCGACGGCACCAGGCTGATCGCCGACGGGACGCCGCGCGCCCTCATCACCCTGGGCGGAACCGGAACGCCGAAGCGGACGGGCGGCGCCCACGCCGTCACCGACGACTACGTCCCGGTCGGTGCCACCACCGTCACCCTCGACTCCACCGCCGGGCTGAAGGTCGGCCAGGACATCATCGTCCAGCGCCCACAGGAGCAGAGCTGGATCGCGGCCATCGGCATGGACCACCTGCCCCCGCACCAGGACGGCAGCCCCACCCCGCCGTGGACCCCCAACCAGGGCCTGCTGTTCCAGCGCACCGTCACCGCCATCGACGGCAACCGGGTCAGCTTCGCGATCCCGCTGACCAACGCCCTGGAGAAGCAGTACACCCACGCCACCGTCTGGGCGTACGAGTTCCCGGACCGGATCTCCGACGTCGGCGTGGAAGGGCTGAGCGCCGACGGTACGGCCTTCACCCAGGCCGCCGGGTACGACAAGGGCGGCTTCCTGCAAGCCGGTTTCGCCCGCATCGACGCCGTCCGGGACGGCTGGCTGCGCGACATCACGGCCTCGCGCTTCGGCTGGGGCATGCTCTCGGTGGGCGCGAACGCCTCGCGGATCACCGTGACCCACACCCAGGCGCTGGCGATGGAACAGGCCATCCCGCAGGCGCCGCACATCGCCCAGCCCGGCGCGTACAGCATCGACGGGCAGCAGGTCCTGGTGACGGACTGCAAGGTCGTCGGCAGCAACCTGCACGCCTGGCTGACCGGCGGCCAGGTGCCCGGCCCCAACGTGTTCAGCCGGTGCACCTCCGTCAAGGCCGGTGACCGCCGGCTGGACGCCGGGCCGCACCAGCGCTGGGCCACCGGCACGCTCTACGACGCCCTCACGATGGAGGGCGCCGCCGGTCCCGAGGACGACCTCGCGCTGGTCAACCGCGGCAACACCGCGAGCGGCCAGGGCTGGGCCGGGGCCAACCAGGTCGCCTGGAACGCGAAGGTCGGCTACTACGGGATCGAGAACCCGCCCACCGCCCACAACTGGTCCTTCGGCATGCGCGGCACGGTGGTGGCCGGCGAGGACGGCGGCGAACAGGTGAGCACGGGCCGCGCCGTCACACCGGAGAGCCTCTACGCGGAGCAGCTCGCCGAGCGCGCCCACACGCCCGTCGGGCAACCGCCGAGCCCGACGGGCACGCCCACGCCCCCGGCGACCACGGACACGGCCCCGACGCCGGGATCCACCGCCGCGCCGGGCGCGAGCCCCTCCGGCGCCCCCGCGTCCGGTGCCCCCGTGTCCGCCGCCCCGGACCCGCTGGCCGAGACCGGCGGCAGGACCCTCGGCCCGGCCGCGGCGGCGGGCGCCGGCCTGGTGGCGAGTGGTGCGGCGCTGGTGTACGTCAGCCGGAGCAGGCGCCGGCGGCGCTCCTGACGGGAAATCCGATGCGACATCGGGGCGAGGAATGAACCAACTCCGGTACGGGCCACGTACTCAGGGGTGACGGCACCCCGGACAGAGCAGTCCGGGGCCGGGCGACGGAATGCACGGCCTCGCCCCGCCGTCGGGCTGCCCGAGTCCGCCCCCCAGCTCGGGCAGCACACTCTTCCGTCCACCGGCCCGCCGACTCCCCTCAACGGCGGTGGTGGACGGACCGGGCGCGATCGTCTTCCCGGTCCATCGCGCCCAACCCGGCCCCGGCCGTCCCCACCCTGTCATGGGACGGCCGGGGCCACCGACCTGGTGGTGATCACACACACACCGAACCCGCGGCCCCGAGGCGCAGCAGCGGCAGGGGCCGGAGAGAGCGAGGCGGCGAGCCGATGCAGTCCGACAATTCCGGTTTTGACGCCCAAGCAGTCCGGCGCGCCGCGACCGCGGCGGAGCCGGAGGGCCGGTGCGCGTGGTTCCAGGACCAGGAGAAGCTGACCGTGCTCGCGAAGGCCGGCTACCTCAACGCCTGCGCCCTGCTGGCCGACGCCGACGTCATGCTGTCCTACGGGCGGTGGCCGCGCGGGCACTTCCTCTCGGCCATCGCCCTGGAGGAACTGGCCCGGGCGCAGATGCTCCTGGTCTTCGACCCGGACGACGTGGACCTGGGGCCGGAACCGTTCCAGCCGGAGGCCGTCGGCGAGCCCGGCTCGACGGCGGCGCCCGAGGGCGAGGCGGAGCCGCTCGGCTTCACCGTGCCCTTCGTGGAGGCGCTGATCCGCTGCGCCCCGGCCGAGGTGTCGCTCTCCTCGCTGGACGCGCTGCTGGAGGTCGTCCAGCAGTCCGAAGCCGCCCTGCTCCAGGGCCTGTCGGTGGGCCATGCCGAGGGGGAGCCCGTGCTGCCGGAGGCGATCGGCCGGTTCGAGGCGGTGCGTCTCTTCGACCTGGTGACCGTGGCCTTCGAGGCCACCTCCTGGGTCTGGCGGCGGGACGAGAAGATCTGGGCGCGCGTGCACGGCGAGATCCCGGCGCGCTGAGGGAGTTCTCGCCGCTGCGCGTTCTTCCGGTTACCCGGTTCGAAGCGCCGTAGCCCTGTCGGTCCCCGACAGGGCTACGGCGCTTTCCCGAGTGCGGGAACTGAACCGCGTGATCGGGCGGTTCCGTTTGTCCGTTACCGGAATCGGTTCCTCGCTCCATTCCCATGGCGCGGCCCCTTGTTCTTCCTTGTCCCGTTGGGTGGTTGTGGTCATGCCGGACTTCCTCAGGTCGCTTGCGCGTTTTCTGAATTTCGGTGGTTCGGGCAAGGAGGTTCCGTCGGGGTCGTCGTTCGCCGTGGTGGGGTTGTCGGGGAACGACTGGCCGGCGGTGGCGCCCGGGGATCTGGTGGAGGCGGCTGCGGGTTTGCGGGCGTTGTCGGCGTCGGTGGGTGAGGCGGGGCAGTCGATCGCACGGGATGGGGTGGGGGTCACCGCGCTGGTCGGGGGGGAGACGGCGCGGGTGATGAAGGATTCCGTGGCGGATGCGGGGGCGCGGGTGCGGGATACCCAGGCGACGTTGGAGGAGGGTGCGGGGCAGTTGGAGGCTTCCGCGTTGCAGGCGGATTACGCGCAGTGGTCGGTGCGGTTCGCGGTGGCGATGGCGGCGTGGATGGTCTATCAGCTGATGACGGCGGTGGCGGCTGCGGGTGGGATCGCGGCGCTGCTGATTCCGGAGGTGCTGGCGGGGGCGCGGCAGTCGGTGCGGGAGATCGTGTGGGCGCTGGTGGGGGAGTTGCGTGCGGGGGTGATCCAGGGGGTGGGGCAGGACGCGGCGACGCAGTTGATCCAGTTCGCGGAGTATCGCAAGGGGTGGGACTGGGCGTCGGCCGAGGCGGCGGCGGTGGGTGCGGCGGCCGGTGCCGCGGGTGGTGGGGTGCGGATCGGGTGGGGTCATCTGCCGGTGGGGGATGCGGGGCGGTTGTTGGCGCATCCGGTGGCGGGGGTCGCGGGTGGTGTGGCGTCGGTGGGGGCGCTGGCGGGGTTCGAGGGCGGGTCGGTCGATCCGAAGGTGTTGGCGGAGGCGATCGCTTCGGGTGGGTTGTTGGGTGTGGTGGGTGGGGGTGTGGATCTGGCGCACCGCGCGGTGATGCACAAGTCGGGGTTTCCGGGCGGCGCGGGGCCGTGGGAGTCGGGCCTTCACGGCGAGGACCTCGGCCCGCACGTGGGCGACGAGAAGCCCGTGTTGCCGGCCGTCGAGTACCAGCCCGCCCCGGCTGCGGAGCTGACCCAGGTCGTTGCCGACCACCCGGAGGCGGGGGTCGTGGCGGCAGCCGAGCACGATCCCGCCCCGACACAGACGCAGACGGCGACCTCCGTCCCCGAAACGCGGATGGAAGTCGAAGGGCCGACCGCCGCGGCCCCTGATCCGGTGCACGTGGTGGCGGCCGCGGAGACCGCGGACCCGCTCTCCGGCACGCGCGAGGCAACCACGACCGACGGGACGGCGGAGGTGCCGACCGAGCCCCGGGTGGTGGTCGGATTCCCGGGCCCGGAGACCGGCACGGTGACGCCGTCGGCCGTGCAGCACGCCGGCACCCAGTCATCCGCGCAGGTCTCCGCCACGGCCGTCAGCCACGCCCGTGCGGAGGTCGTGGAGCTCGGGCGCCCACCGGGTTCGACCCCTGCCGCCGAAACGGCGGCGGCGCCGCAGGCCCGTGTCCACGAGGTGCCGGTGACGGCCGAGGTGCACGAGGCCGGCGCGACACCGCCCGAAGCCGCCGAAACGGCGGCGGCGCCGCAGGCCCGTGTCCACGAGGTGCCGGTGACGGCCGAGGCCGAGGTTCACGAGGCCGGTGCGACACCGCCCGAAGCCGCGCCGTCGGTCGCCGTGCCGGTGGCGCGGGTGGATTCCTGGTCGCACGGTCACGTGGAGGGGTGGTTCGAGCAGCTGTCCGATGAGCGGCAGCAGGAGCTGGCGGGCCTGGTCTCCGGGGTGAGCCGGCTGTCGTTGACGGACACGGCCGGTGACCGGTTGTTCGTGCAGCAGGTGGCGCTGGCGGGGGAGTCGGCGCTGGCGGAGCACCGGGGCGAGCCGGGCCCGGTGCCGGGGGGCAAGGGCAAGGCGAAGCTGGTGGCCGAGGGGCCGAGGGTTCTGTCCGACGAGGAGCGCGTGGCGTGGCGGGACGGGGCGCGGAAGTTCGCCGAGTCCAAGGGCCGGGCCCTGGAGGACGCCCTCCCGGCCGCCGGCCCTCGTCGGCCGAGCACGCACTCCGAGGGCACGGAGGCCGGGCCGTCGCGACCTGTTCCGCGCCAGGAGCCTGCCGTCGCCCCCGATCACCGGTCCGCCCAGGCGGTGGCGACGGCTGAGGCCGCCACCGGTGTGCAGGAGGCCACGAGGGCACTCGCGGCGAACCCCGCCGAACACCACACCCCCGCCGGACGCCACACCCTGCCGCCGATCCCAGAGCTCACCGAGGTCCCCGAAGCCGTCACCCCGGCCGCCAGGGCGGCCCGAGTCCCCGTCGTCTACGGCATGTTCAGCCATGCCTCCGGAGCGGCCGAGATCACCGGCCGGATCCGCGAACTGCTGCCGAAGGGTTCGGCCAAGGGCCTGGACGCGATCGAGGACGCAGTCGCGCTGGACTTCGCCGGCCTGGTCGGCGGGCGGCGCTTCGCGGTCCGCGCCCGGGGCCGCTGGTTCGAGGCGACCATCACGGCGGAGCCGGACCTGCGGCACGCCCGCCCGTACGAACCGGGGAAGGACGAGCTGCGGAAGACCGTCACCACCCTGCAGAGCCGCACCAGGGTCGGTCAGACGGCCACCACCTCCAAGCCGACCGAGCTCGCCGTCGGCGGCACGGTCTCCGGCACGCCCGTCGGCCCGATCGGTTCGGCCTCGATGCGGACCTTCAGCGCGAGGCCGTCGGTGACCACCTCGCAGGCGCGTACCGAGCTGACGACCACCGCCGTGAAGGGCAAGGGCGGGGACGAGCGCTCCCGCGTCCCGGTCCGGTACACCGTCAGGGTCGCGGACGACCAGGGCCGCCCGGTCGGCGGGCCGGAGCCGATCGTCGTGCGGGGCGAGGTGCACCTGGCCCTTCCCGGGGAGCTTGCCGGGCTCGAACCGTTCGCGCACCCGGCGGGGCCGGTCGGGCTGAGCCTGGACCGGATCGCCCTGCCGGAGCTGCTGCTCGCCCGGAAGGTGACGCTGCTGCGCGATCCGTTCGCCGATCTCGCGAACCGCCTCGGGGAGAGCGCCGCGCTGGGCTCGCCGGGCCGCGCGGAACTGCAGGAGTTCCTCAGCCCTCGCTCCCTGGAGGCACGGTTCCGCGACCTGCTCCACGGCGAGGCGCTGTCCGGTGACCTGCTGAGCGCGGACGGCCGGTCGCTCAGCGTGGCCCGGATGAAGCTGGAGATGGAGCAGGCCGAGGTGGTCGGGGTCTACACCGACAACCTAATGGAACACACGGTCTCCCACCGCAGCGTGGCGGACTTCACCGTCACCACCACGACCGAGTCGGGCGCCGAGGTGTCCGTGGGGGCCGGCGGTGGCGGCTCGCTCGCGGGCGTGGCCCGCGTCGCCGGTGCCGTGACCACGACCGTCGGCAGCAAGGTCGCGCACAGCGCGACCTCGGGGGACTCCCTGGGCTGGAGCAGCGCGGTCACGCACAACAAGGACATGGCGCTCGTGAGGATCCGCGGCACGGTGCGGGCCGGGGTCCTCGGAGAGGACAGCACGGTCGGGGCGCCGGTGGAGGCGTACGTGCTGACGTCCACCCGGCACGCGGCCGAGCTGGGGCTTCCCCTGCCCGAGGGCCGGTCGACGCCCCTGATCGACAACCCGGAGCCGGGCGTGCCCAGGACGCCGTCCGGCTACGACACCGGTGGCCTCCTGGGCCCGCACCACGTGATGAACTTCGACGGAGGGGAGGAGGTCCACCGCCAGATCACCATGGTCCTGCGGGCGGAACGCGCCCTCGGCAAGGTGCTGACCTCCTTCAGCGACCCGGCCCTCGCCCGGTACAGCGCCGACGAACGGGCCGCCGTGGTGGCGAACCTCCGCGAGCTGGCGAAGTTCTCGCCGGACCAGCTCTCCAGAAGGCTGCCCGAGCTGTTCGGCGACGGCGTGCGCGGGACCTTCCGCGTCAACGACTGGCGGTTCACCCGGTACTTCGAGGTCAAGGTCACCGCCCGTCGGGTCGGGGCGGCGGAGCACCTCGGACGACTGCCCAACCACTACGTCGGCTCGGGCCTCGACTCCTCCACGCAGCTGGGAGGGTCGCGGACCAGGACGACCGCGGTCAACGCGAGCGCGGACGTCCGGGTGCAGGAGGGCCAGGTGATCAGCCCGATCGCCCAGGTCACCCTGGTGACCGGCGGTGTCCGGGGCGGGCGCCAGACGACCGCGAGCGTCTCCGCGGGGCCGTCCGCCCAGCGGTCGATGTCCCTGGACGGGAGCCCGCACGCGCACCTCTTCGACCTGCCGGTGGAGTTCGACATCTCCATCACCCGCTACAAGCTGCCGCGGCAGTGGACCAGGGCCTTCCCCGGGCTCCCCGGCAAGCACGTGCCGGAGGTCCGCTCGCTGGCGGAGGCCCGCTCGCCGGAGGCGGTCCGCCCGCCGGAGGCGGACCCGGCCGGGCCGGCGGTGCGGGGCCTGTTCGACCGTGCCGCGACGAAGCGGAGGACGGAGCCCATCGAACTCGACCCGGTGCGCGGCACCGTGCGGGTCGCCGTTGCCGAGGACCTCACCACGACCGCCGAGACGATCGTCGTCCCCGGGGCGCCCCGCATCGAGAAGCCGGCCGGGCCCGCGCCCGCCATCGTCGACCTGCCCGGTGTCCTGGCGCGTGAGCGGCGGCCGGACTTCCTCGCCGTGGTCGCCGTCGCCCCGCAGACGTCCGCCGCGCTGCACGAGGCCGCGACGCAGGCCATGCACGACGCCGCCGAGGGCGACGCCGTCCTGCTGCTTCCCGGAGGGGCGAACGCCAGGCGTCTGGAGGTCCTCAACCCCCGGACGCTCGGCGCCGACATCGACAAGCTGCTGGCCGGTACGTTCACGATCAGCGGGCTCAACGGCCACTCGCGTCGGATCGAGGAGCGGGTCGGTGGTGTGGGCCTCGCACTGGACCTGTCCAACCCCCAGCGGGTCGGCTGGCTGGATTCGACCTATGTCCGGAACGACAGCGGTGGGTACAAGGTCGGAGCGACGACCGGGACCAGCACCGGGCTCGCCGTCTCGGCGGGCGTCAACGAGAACCTCCGCCCGGCGGAGCAGCCCTTCGCCTCGGGCAACATCGGTCTCAGCGGACAGGTCAAGGCCTGGACCCGGACGAGTACCCGGACGGAGAGGCTCGACACGACGATCGAGCACACGGTCGACAAGGACCGCCCGGTCCTGGACGTGCTGGTCCAGTACGACGCGAAGTTCCACGTGGTCGCGGCCAGCCGCGAACAGAGCGCCGGGCGCGGCAGCCTCTTCCCGCACGAGTCGACCGAGCTGGCCTGGCGGACCGTCACGGTCGAGCACGGCGTGCTGGTCCGGATGACCCCCGACCAGGCCCGGGAACAGGGCCTGCTGCCGGGCGAGCCGGGGGACCCGGCCCGCACCGGCCGCCCGGTCGGGGACGGCGAGGGCCGAACGCTGCACGCTCCCCCGGGCGGCGCGGGCCAGCTCGCCAACCACGGCATCCTGACGATCGACCAGGCCCCGGACACCAGCGGCCTGCTCTCCGACCTGCGCGAGAGCCTGCCCGCCGACCTGGTGGACAAGCTGCTGCCGGAGAACGTCCTCGACGACCGGATGGGCAACCGGAGCCGCGCCGGCGGCCTGCTGTCCGGACAGACCGTCACCGGCATGGTGCACAGCCTGTTCGAGGACGGTGTGCCCGTGGTCCTCCACCGGGTGGGCCTGATCGATTCCAAGCAGTACCTGCTCGTCCTCACCGCCCGGCAGACCGGGGCGCCCCGGCTGCTCGGCGTGCAGGCCTGGGACGGCCGCTACCACATCAAGATCACCCATGGGGCCGACCGGGCGGAGAACCGCGCCCTGACCACCTCCAGCAACGCCCGCTCCTCCCCGGTGGAGGCGGTCACCCCGTCCAAGGCCGGGCAGGGCGTGCTGGCCACCGCCGGCGGTGGCGGCGGCACCAGCGTGCAGACGCAGCAGGGGAGGTCCTCGGGCCGCGGCTCCTCCAACAGCCGGACGTCGACGCTCCAGGTGCAAGGCCCGCTCGCCCGGTTCGACGCCGAGGTGACGCTGAAGCTGGCCCTGTACCGGGACGGCCAGGAGATCGCCTCCGTGCAGCGCCCGGGTCGGATCGCCTACCGGCTGGCGGCGGAGGACCTGTCCACCCACCCGGAGCCCGTGCTGCCCGAACCGGGCCACAGCCACGGGGTGGTGACGGCAGACCGGATGCCCGAGCTGCTGGACCGGTGGCGGGCCGAGGGGATCACGGGCCCGATCGAGGGCCTGATCACCGCCGAGCGGTCCGGCCTGGTCCGCCGCGCCGTCCTGGACGCGGCCCGCCGGATCGACGCCGACATCCGGGTCCTCCTCGCCGGAGGCCAGGCCGACGCCCTGTTCCGCTCGGTCACCAGCCCCGAGTTCGTCCACGCCAACCTCTCCACCATGCTGACCCGCGGGGTCGACCTCGCCGTCCTGGAGCCCTTCGGTCTGAAGGCCGTCGTGTACGCCAGGCTGAGCCGCCGGGCCGACCTGGTGTCCTTCACGGAGGGCGCCGAGACCACCGAGGTGACGAAGGGCGGCGCGAACTCCGACAGTGGCAGGGTCGACGGCTCCGGCGCGTCGGGCGCCCTGACGGTCGGGCCGGTCACCCTGCAGAACACCGAGAAGACCCTCCAGGGCGGCCTCACCGGCGCCGAACTGCGGCGCACCGGCGGGCAGAGCTCGACCATGACCGGGAGCGCCGGCACGTCGGCGTCGACCCAGACCGCCTCCAACGGACGCATCGCCAGGCTGCGGCACGGCATCGACTTCCTGGTGGCGGTGGAGCAGGTCCGGCCGCTGCGCGACGCGGTGCGCGGCGTCGCGGACGCGCTGCTCGGGAACCCGCCGAACGCGACGGTCGGTCTCGCCGAACTGTCCCTGCCGAACGCCGCGAGCCGCCGCCTCCACTCGGCCCGGCTCGACGGCGCCGTGGGCGAGCTGCCGGACCGGCTCCTCGCGGCGCAGAAGACCGCCGGCGACGCGGCGAAGACGTGGAAGACCGCCGAGCAGAGCGTGCAGGCGAAGCGCCGCGAGGTCGACCTGGCGGAGGACCGCATCGCCGGCGAGCCCGACCGGTCGGGCACGGAGGGCCTCGACCGGGCCCGCGAGGAACTGCGAGCGCTGGACGAGCAGGCGCGGCGGGCCGCGGACGCCTGGTTCGAGGCCAAGCGGGAACTCGACCTGGAGACCGCGCGGTTCAACGACGCGCGGCACCGGGTGGACGAACTCATCGAGGCCCTGACACCCGCGCACGGCGACCAGGAGGTGCACTGGCTCGCCGACCCGGGCGGGCCCGTGGACGCGGACCGCGAGATCGCCGTGTCACGCTTCCGGCGCGACGACCGGTACTTCACCATCGCGATGGAGAGCCCGCTCGGCGACGGCCGTCCGACCTGGCGGGGCCGGCCGGTCGAACCGGAGCAACTGGCCCGCGCCGTGGTCGGGTTGCGCGAGCGCGGGGTGTGGTCGGGCGAGCGGCCGCTGCAGCTGGCGGTGTGCGGAGCGGGCCGGGGCGACGCGTCCTCGTACGCGGCCCGGGTGCTGAAGGAGGTCGCCCGACTGCGGTCGGACCTGCCGCTGAAGCTGGTGGCGCCGGAGGAAGGCCTCTGGTACCTCCCTGACCGTACGGACGCCCGCGCGCCCGGCGAGCTGCTCGCGGCCGGCTCGGTCGGCTACGACGCCCAGGGCGTGCCCGGCTACACCCCCGGCAACTGGGTGCGCCTCACGCTCTCGGAGGACGGTTCGGAGGTCACCGCGGAGCGGCTGGGCCCCTACCTGCCACCGGAGACGGGCACGGACGCCGGCCGAACCGCGCCGAAGGGCTTCCGCGAGGTGGGGCCGGAGGAGGCCGACGGGCTGCGCGGGATCCCGGGAGCGGTCAAGTTCGGGCCCGGGGCCGGGAATCCGGCCCCGCCGGTCGACCCGGCGGTGCTGAACCGCCTCCAGCAGCAGTACGAGGTGCTGCGGGGGCCGGCGGCCGATGAGGTCCGCAGCGGTGCCCGCACGCTCGACGACTACCGAACGGAGGCGCAGGCCTGGCTGAAGGAAGCGGCCCGGCTCCGGATGCCCGCGGAATTCCTGGAGCGGGTCCAGCGCAGGCTGGAGGCGCTGGCGGACAGCAGCCCGGACGACCCGGACCGGCTGCGAGCCCAGACCGCCGCGCTCACCGGGGCGCGGGTGAGCAGCGGGCGGATCGCCGAACTCCTCCTGGCGGCCGACCGGTTCCGCCCCGATCGGGAGTCGGTCAAGCCGGCGCAGTGGCGCTTCGATCAGTGGGTGAGTGCCCTGACGGACCTCGGCGAGGTGGCGCGCACGGCCGAGGACGGGGTGCCGCTCTGGCTCGCCGAACACCACGGCGAGCTGGTCGAGGCCGCGCAGGTCTTCGCGGCGCGGCGCGGCCTCGACCCGGTCACCGTTGCCCGGCTGGAGTCGACCGACCGCGGGATCCGAGCCGTGGCCGAGCAGTTCCACGACGCGGCGACGACGTTCGGGCTGCCGGTGGCGCTCGGCGGAGGCGGTTCGCTCTACTTCCAGGGTGGCCGGCGGATGATCGCCGACCTCGATTTCCGGGTGTCCGACAAGGCCGTGGGGTTCGCGCACTTCGGAGAGCCGAAGGGCGAGGACTTCCTGAGGTACCTCAACGACCACCTCGTCCGGCTCACCGAGGCGAGCGGGCTGCCGTTCGAACCGGTGGAGAACCTCGGGGGCGGAAAGATGACGGTGGGCACCGGAAGCTTCCTCGGGTACGAACTGAGCCTGTCCCTCTACGCCCAGCCCGTCGAGCCGCACTGGCTGCCCGGTCTGGCACCGGATGCCCCGCGGATCGACTCGATCGACGTCCGCACGGTGGCCTCCGACAAGTTCCTGACCGCCATCACCAGGCGGAAGCGGGACGACGAGAGCCTGAGGAAGGTCGCCCAGGACCTGGCGGACATGCTGGACGCCATCGCGATGCTCGACCACGCCGAAGGGATCACCCGACCCGGAGGCAGCGTCGCGCGGTTGGAGGAGCGACTGCGCGAGTACGCCCTCGACGGCCTCACCGAATACCAGATGGCCAACTTCGACGGCGGCAACCTGCACCACCTCGGTGTCGAGAAGACCGTCGAGCTGATGCGGGCCCGCCTGGTCCTGACGGCCGGTGCGCATCTCCGGGGGGAACGGCAGAAGTCGTTCGAGAAGGTCCTGCTACGGCGGGAAGCCGCCGTGGAGGCCGAACAGGAGCACCGGGCGGAGCTGTGGGAGCGGCTGCTGGCCGAGCTGGACGCCACCCCGGCCCGCGACACCCCCCGTCGGATCGAGCTCATCGAGCAGACCCACCGCATCCGGGAACGCATGGACCAACTGGCCGAGGAGAAGGACCGGCTGGAGGAGCAGCGGCTTGACCTGACCGCGCGTCTGGGCACCCTGGCGGCTCTGCCGGTCTCCAGGGAACTGCGGGAGGAGCTCCGCGAGTGGATGTCCCGCTGGGACGGGCGCACCGCGGGCGGCACCCGGCACGGCAGGTTCGGACCGCCTCCGGGTTCGCAGGGCTTCGGCAGGCCGGCGGGTGCCCACGAACTCGTCCCCGGGGCCCGGCCCGACAGCATCGAGGAGATCTACCGCGACGACTTCCTGCCCGAGGAGACGCCCTACCAGGCCCCCGTCGCCGAGCTGCTCGCCATCCACGCGGACGACGTCGTGGCGCGGCTGAGCGAGCACCTGGGCGGCGGCCCGCTCGACCCCCGGGTGGAACAGGCGGCCCGGGTGCTCGCCTTCTCCGACGGGTGGCGCAGCCTGCCCGACCCGGCCCGGGACGCCGACACCCTTGCCGCCACCGGGCTCCTGCGGGCCGACTTCGAGGCCGCCCACCGGACGCTCGGCGAGGCCGGTCTGGTGGTGCTCGACGAGGACGGCCTCCACCTCACCGGGCTCGGCCACGAGGTGCTCGACCCGCCGCTCTTCGCCCGCGGCGGCGAACCGGCGCAACCGGCGCAGCCGATGGAAGAGGCACCGGCGGCGGAGGCCGAGCCCGCCGCGCTCCCGGCGCGGCCGCGGGCACGCATGGACGACTACCGGGCCGGCCGCGACCCGGAGGAGGTGGAACCGGACGCTCCGGAGTTCGACGGCATCGAGGCCGTCCACTCGGACGATGAGTTCTCCTCAGGGGTGGAGCGGCCGACAGGCTCCGGGGAGGAGAACCACGGTCGGCCGGAGGCCGAAGCCCCGGGCAACGGCGTCGGGACGCCGCACGAGGAGACGGCCCAGGAGGATCCCGCAGTCGCCGCGCTCTTCGAACCGGCGGAACCGAGGCCGGGAGACACCGAATCCGAAGGCGAACCGGGGGCCGAGGGGGAAGAGTTCGAGTTCGAGTTCCTCGAAGCGAAGCATTCGGACAGCGAGGCCGAATCCGACTGGCACGTTGACGCGCCCCGGTTCGAACGGCCGCCGGAGCTGACGGCGGTGAGCGGGCCGGTCCCGTCGGATGCCCATGGCAGCACCGCGGCGGCACTGGTTCCCGGCGACCTGGAGATCCTGGGGGAGACCTACGCGTACCGCCAGGACCGGAGTCTGCTGTACGTCTGGCGCCAAGCGAATGTGTCCCACGCGTTCAGGAAGGGCCTGAGGCCCGACGTGACGCCCAGCCATGCGGATCCGCTCCGAGGGTATCGGCCGCTCTCCGAGGTCCTGGCGTTCGGTGCGGACGAGAACACCATGTGGATCGTGGCGACCCGTGACCGTGACTACCGGCCGCCCTTTAGCCACCGAGAGTGGGTGCGGTTCCTGATCGATGCTCCTGGCGGGGTCGGGCTCACTCCCGACTCGCAGGAGATCGGATTCCTCGGCGGTATTCGGCGGGAGCACATCTGGGGTGCCGAGAAGCTCAGCCCCGTCAGCTCCCGGCAGCTCGTCGATCTCGAAGTGAACGGCCACTACCGCCCGGATTCCGACCTGCACGGCGATACCGAGGGTCTCACCGCGCCGATATTCGAGCGGATCACCGACGGCCTGCCCCAGGGCGGCGGCCTGGGAGAGAAGGCCGTCTACGAGCAGCTGGTCGGTGAACTCGTCGGCGTCGCGGGTGCCGGACAGCATCCCATTCCCTACCGGTTCGGGAAGGGCGGGCAGAGGATTCCCCGGTTCGGCCTGGAGATCGAGTTCGGCATCCCCACGGCGATGTTGGAGCGCATAGCGATCCTGGAGCGCATGGCGATCCTGGAGCGCATCGCAGAGCGTCTTCACCAGGAGGGCGTGAGCCTGCCGGGCATCCACGGCTACCACAGCAGCCAGCGGGACGGCTACAGCAACGACGTGTCCCAGGGCCGGGTCGAACTGGACAGCACCGTCTTCGGCGAGTACGTCACGGCCATCTGGGATGACGACGAACCGTCCACGTGGGCGAACCTGGTGACCGTCATGAAGGTCATCCGGGAGGAAGGCGGGCAGACCGACTACGACGCCGGTGCCCACATCCACTTCTCGCTGGACTACCACGAGCAGCCGGAGCTGGCGATCGGCCGGGTGACGACCCTGGTCAACCTGGTCAAGGCGTACGAGGACGTCCTGTACCAGCTCGGCCAGGACCCTCATGGACCGAGCCTCCGGGGAACCGACTACGCGGCGCCCCTGGACGTCACGCCCTCCGCCGGGTACAGCCGCCGGGCCAAGGGTCTGCCCGACGTGCCCGTGCCGCCGATGAGCCATGATCTGAAGGCGCTGCTCCGCGACCTCGGGTCGAGTCGCAAGGTCGGGGTCAACTTCAGGTCCGTGCACGGGAAGGACGGCGACCACATCGAGGTGCGGATCGCGGACGGCAACCTGGACCCGCGTGTGACGCAGACGTTGGTGGAACTCTGGGGTTCGATCGTCGTCTACGCCCACGACCATCCCGGGGTCTCCTTCTGGCCGGCGGTGGAACCACTGGGTGCCGCGGTGCTCCGGGACGGGGTGAATCCCGGCGGGCCGAAGCCTCCGCTGGGGCTCGCCGAGGGGATGAAGCTGACCGAGCACCCGTACGACCGGAGCCGGCACTTCACCCACCTCGTCGACCTCGTCCTGACCGACCCCGAGGCGAAGAAACGCGCGCTCGCCCTCTGGCTGCTCACCCAGCCGCAGACCGGCGACCGCCCGTTCGGCCTGAAGCCGGCGGTGGCCTGGAACGAGGACTGGCTGCCGGTCGAGCCGAGCCCCGCCGCCACACTGCCGATGATCACCCTGCCCGACGAGCCGTTCGGCGAGCATCCGTTGTCTGCGGAGCACGACACGGCGGTGGTGCCGGGTGATCCCGGCATCTTCGGCGAAACGTATCTCCACCGGCAGGACGGCAGCCGGCTCTACGTATGGGTGCCGGTGACTCGTGGCCGGTTCGACGATCTCCTGGAGAGCGGATTGCGTCCGGAGGTGACTCCGACCTACGAGGATCCGACCCGGGGATACCTGCCACTGGCCGACGCGCTCAGGAATCCCGAGCGGACCGAATCGATGTGGGTGGTGGCCACCCGGGACCGCGGCTACCGGCCCAGCCGAAAGGGTGGTTGGTACCGGTTCTGGGTCGACCCGCGCGGCGGTGTGAGCCTGCCCGAAGAGACCTCGTCCGTGGGCTTCTTCGGAGGGATCAAACGGGAGTACATCTACGGCGTCGACCGGGTGCTGGGCAGAGTCGACTTGGATCGGGACGAGCCGTCGATCCTGAATCCCGATCACCGGCCCCAGCACGAGCGGAACCATGACGAGCCGGCACCGTTTCGGCTTCCGGTGGTGGAGCGGCTTCACTCCGGGTCAGACGGTGGCTCCCACGGTCCGGAAAGCCTGGACAACCCGGTGGTGTACCAGCACATGGTGGAGGAGATCACCACGGCGGCGCTCCGCGGCGAGCACCCCCTGGGGGAGTACCGGCTGGACGGCCGGCCGGACAACCCGGAGTTCGGGTTCGAGCTGGAGTTCAACCACCCGGACGAGGAGCTGGTGCCCCGGTTCACGAGCGTTCCCCCGGTCGCGGAGGAGCTGGCCAGGCGTCTCAACAAGGCCGGCGTGAGCGTACCGGGCGTCCACCCGGCACACACCAGCGACCAGGAGGGGTACAGCAGGGATCCCGGTCACGGCAGGGTGGAACTGGACAGGTCGGTCTGCGCGGAGTACGTGAGTGCGATCCGCGTGGACGATCCCCGGACCTGGTCGGACCTGGCGGTCGTCACTTCCACTCTGCGGGATCTCGGGGCACAGGCCGGATTCGAGGCGGGAGGCCACATCCACATCTCCGTGAAGGACTTCCACCAGCCGCCGGAACTCGCGCTGGGCCGGTGGACCACCTTCGTACGCCTGGTCAAGGCGTTCGAGGACCCGCTCTACCAACTGTCCCAGGATCCGCACGCCGCACGGCATCGGGGCATCCACAACGCCGAGCCGCTGTCCGTGGCGCCGAGCACCGGCTACACCCGGCGGGCCATGGGCCTGCCCGAGAAGGCCGAACAGCCGACGCACCGTGATGTCGACGAGCTCCTGAACGAGCTCCGGTACGACCGGACCCGGATCACCAACTTCGGTTCCGTCTGGGGGAAGGAGAACGACCACCTGGAGATCCGTGTACCGGACGCCAGCCTCGACGAGCGCGACATCAAGATCACCTACCGACTGTGGGCCGCGATCCTCGACTACGCCCGCGACAACCCCGACGTGTCCTTCCACCCCGGTGCGCAGCCCCTGGGCAGCCGGGCGGCGGACCCCGACTTCGGCAGCCCGGAGGCGATTTCGCTGCGCGAGGGCCTCCGCCTGACGCCGTACAGTTACGAGCAGAGCCGACCCCTGATCCAGCTGCTCGACCTGGTGGTCAAGGACCCGGAGCTGAAGCGGCAGGTGCTGGCGAAGTGGCTGCTCACACAACCGCAGACCGGCGAGACGGCGGACGGCGAGAAGCCGCCCGTCGACTGGGTGGCCGAGTGGCACCCCGTGCAGTCGTCCCGGTCCGTCGAGCACGACCCCGAACCCACCCCTGTCCTGGAGCAGTTGTGAACCCTTCCGCCCCGGCCCCCGCCGTCCGCCTGCGTGTCCGCGCGGACGGGACGCCGCCCCGGCCACCGGTGCGGCCCGACGGCGAGCCCTACCGCTACGAGTTGGTGTACGAGGGCGGCCGACGGCGTGCCTATGCCGACGAGCTGTCGGCGCTCACCGCCGAGCTCGTTCCCGGCTATCTCGGCCTCCAAGGCGCCGCCGCCCGGCGCGAGGCGCGGATCGGCCATGCGCGCCGGACCAGAACCGTCCTCCAGGCGCAGCTCAACGCGCGCCTGGGGACGGCCGGTTGCACCCCCGAACAGGTCGATGCGCTCAACAGCGACCGGCCCACCGGCGTTGCGGTCTGGGCGGCGCCCGTGCCGCTCGTGCTGCTCACCAGTGACCACCAGCCCGTCACCACCGAGCCCCGCCCCCGGCCGGAAGGCCCGGGCGCGGTGCTCTGGCTGGACCCGGAGAGCGAGGAGGGCTACCTCGACTCGCTCGACACCCTGCGGATCGTGGTCCTCGCCGAGCGCGACGGCGGAACTCCGTAGCGCTCGCACGACGATGCCCCGGAACGGCGGACCGTTCCGGGGCATCGTGGCTCAGCGGCGTCGCCGCTCAGTGATCGCGGGCCGGCAGTTCCCAGAGGGCCTCGCAGAGCAGCAGGTCGGTGACCGACTGGGGCAGCGTCTCGTCGATCTCCAACTCCTCCCAGGTGGTGACCAGGAGGTACGCCGGGCGGCAGGCCAACGCGTCCAGGGCACGGATCGAGATGACGGTGACGGCGCCCGCGACGGCGGCGAACACCAGGGACCAGCCGGCGCTCATGAGGTCCACCCCAGCGCCTGGACGCCGCCGGTGATGGCGGTGACCAGGTCCCGGGTCGCGCTGCGCAGGCCCAGTCGAACCGCCCCGGTCACCGGAGCCAGCTCGCCGAGCCCCGAGCGCACCACCGGTGGGGGGTCCGCCAGCCGCTCGCGCAGCTCCAGCCGCAGCGACTCCAGCAGGGCCCGGTCGTCGGGTCCGGCATCGCAGCCCAGCACGATCAGCTCGATGTCCGTGCTCAGCGTGATCGGCGTCAGGCAGTCGGCCAGCCGGCCGGCCACCTCCTCGGTGGAGTACCGCGTGGTGGTCAGCAGCGCGGGCCGCGCCCCCCGGTGGAGCCGGCCGTTCAGCACCAGCCCGACCCCGCCCGGCTCCGAGGCGCGGACGTACGCGAGGTGGTCCACCCGGCGCCCGGCCGCGCCGTGCTCGTACTGCTCGTACTCGCCGAGGGCGCCGAGCTGACTGCCGCGCAGGACGACGGTGGGGACGCCGAGCCGGTCCTCCAACGGCTCGCCGAGCTGCGCGGCGCAGGAGAGGCCGACCACCGTCAGGTAGAGCCGGGAGCGGTCCAGGCCCGCCCTCGCCAGCAGCCGGTCCAGCAGCAGTTCGCACTCGGCGGCCGGGTCGGCGGGCCGGGCGGGGTCGGCCGGGAGGGTCTCGGTCAGTCGCACCGAGCCGTCGAAGCCGGCGAGCACCGCCCGGGAGCCGGCCGGCCCGATCTCCACGCCGGCCAGGTGCACCGCCTCCGGGCTGAGCGTGAAGTAGACGGCGGGATGGCCCACGCCGCGGCCGCGCGCGCTCCCCCGGACGAGGCCGTGCTGGAGCAGCTCCTCCAGCAGTCGCGAGGCGGTGGGCTTGGACATCCCGGTCTCCCGGGCGATCTCGGCGCGGGAGACCGGGCCGCGGGTGCGGATCAGCTCCAGGGCCAGATGGAGGTTGTGCGCCCTGGTCAGGGTGTGGGTGGCGCCGGCCAGGACCTTCATGGGAACACCTCTCATCGGGGGGCCGTCCACCCGTGTCACGAGCTCGGTGAGACCTGCGGTTCACCGGACGTCCACATCCGCCCCGCCGAGCGGGGCCGAGCGGGGCTGAACGCGCCGGGTGCCGGGCGCCGTCACTCACCATGGACGCCGACCCACGCGGCGCCCGACCAAGCGAGGGCGTCGTCCGCGGCGCCCTCCGGAGCAGTGAGGCGGGAACACGGGGATGACCACACTGAACGACCAACCGACGGGCCTGGGGCCCGAGTTCGCGGTGGCGAGGGTCTTCGACCACGTCGACCCGGTGGCCGGACCGGGATTCGCACCGGACCACCCGAGGATCGAGGACCTGGACGTCCTCGGCACCGTCGCCGACTACCTGAAGTCGGGCACCGAGGTGCTGATCACGCCGATGCTGATGGAGGACGTGGTCGATCCGGGGCGCGGCGGAGTCGTCCCGATGAACTTCCGCACCGACGGCCGGTGGATCTGGACCGACACCGTGACCTACTACCTGGAGCACCACGGCCTCGCCCCCGACCCGGGGCTCCTGAGCCACGTACTGGACGGCGACGGCGAGCGCCCGTCGCCGGACGAGTCGACGCTGGAGCGGGCCGCGAACTTCATCCTCAGGCCCGCCGAGACCCCGGAGCAGGAGCCGGTCTGGGCGCCGGGCGACGGCCGGCTCGGGCACTGATCCGCCGGCCTCGCCGGTACCGTGCCGATCCGCCGGCGGACCGCTCGTTGGCGGGGACTTGGTTTCGCATTGGCGCCGTTCGTCATGATGTCCGGTCATGGCGGAGGACCGCCGTGGAACCGAGCGCGGGAGTGGATGAGATGCGGACCAACGGCGCCGACGAGGGGCGGGCGGCGCGGCCGAAGGTGCTGCTGTGCGGGCCGCCGCCCCGGCTGGACGCGCTCGCCCGCCGACTGGAAGCCCGGGGAACGGACGTCGCCCGCGGCGAACTCCCGGGCCCGGTGCCCGACCTGGCCGGAGTCGCCCTCGCCGTGCTCGCGGTGTTCCCCGACGAGGACCCGGTGGCCGAGGCCACCGTCGAGCGGTTCTGGGCCGACTGCCAGGCCTCGGACGTACCGGTGCTGCCCTGGCACGTGCGCGGGCCGGTGAGCGTGACCGGCCCGCTGATGGACCGCGACGCCGCGCTCTGCCCGCCGTGCCTGGGCGCCGCGCTGGACCTGGCCGGCCCGGCCCCGGACGCCGCCGAGGACACCGCGGCAGCCCTCGCCGGTCAGCAGGAGCAGCTGTACGGCGAAGTCCTGGCCATGCTGGAGGGCCGCGCCGCGCCCCGCGTCCGCGCGGTCCGCCTGGACACCCGGACCGGCGCGGCGAGCGAGGGGCTGCCGATGGCCCGCCCGGACTGCACGGTCTGCCGCCCGCACTCGGCCCGCCCCGCCGGATCGGTGCCGAGCGCGGCCGAGGCGGAACTGGAGGAGCTGCTCGCCCTCGTCGTCGGGTACGAACTCTCCTGCACGGGGCCCGGAACGCCCGCCGCGCCGGATGCGGCGCAACCTTCGGCCCGCACCCTCGACCGGGCGCAGGACCGCCCGGCGGCGCGGCTGCCGCTGCCCGAACGGTTCCGCTACTCCCGGGCCCTCGCCGAGCCTTCCGGCCCCCGGCAGCTGCCGCGCCGGGGCTCGGTCGGCGCCGACCACCTGGCGCTGCTGCTCGCCCGTACCGTCGGCCTGCGGGAGGAGTTCGCCGAGCCGGCCCCGTTCACCGTGCACGTCGCCGTCCGGGGCATGCCCGGGATCGAGGACGGCTGCTACGACTACTCGGCGGACGCCCACGCCCTGCTGCGCGCCGGCGCCGGCAACACCACCACGGACGAGCTGATCGGGGGCTCCTCCGGGGCGCTGCTGGTCTGCACGGCGGCCCCGGCCCGGCTGGCCGCCCGCTACGGCGCGGGACTGACCCGCTCGGTGATGACCGAGACCGGCGCGGGACTGGCCCGGCTGGTCGGCTCGGCAGCGGCCCTGGGCCGGCGGATCGAGCTGCTCGACAGGCTCGACACCGAGGACCTGACGGGCCTGCGCGTGGGGCTGGGGCTCGATCCCGACCGGGTCCGCGAGCCGATCGTCGCGGTGGTGCGGATGTCCGCGACGCCGGGCCGGCCCGATCCGCTCCCCGCCCCGCCCCCGGCCGTCCCCGCCGGGCGTCCGGGCCGCGTACCGGGCGCCGTCCTGCCGCTGCCGCCGGACCGGGACCGCCTGGTCGCCGGCCTGGTGACCGGCGCCGCGACGGTCGGCGTCCCGCAGCCGGTGCCGGAGCGCTACCGCGTCGGCCACGGGCTGCCGGTGCCGTCCGAGGCCATGCCGCCGGACACCCCGCCCCGGCTTCCCGCCGCGCTCACGCTGACCATGCGCCGCCAGGTCCAGGCCTTCGCGGACGTCCCGCTGCCCCAGCGGGTACTCGTCGGGGGACTGCCGAAGGCCCTGTGGAGCGACGCCACCCTGCACCCGGGCGAGGCCGCCGCCGGAAACGGCCTGGAACTGCTGGTGCTGGCGCGCAGCGTGACCGGCGTCCGCCCCGGTGTGTACCGGGTGGCCGGGGAGGGGCCCGGGTGGCGGTGGCTCGGGGAGTTCTCCCAGGAGTGCTGGCAGGACGCCACAGGAACCCCCGGGCACGCCCGGGCCGGGGCGCTGCTGGTGGCGGTCGGCAGCATCGCGGCCGCGACCGCGCGGCACGGTGTGCGCGGCTACGGGATGCTGCTGCGGCGGGCCGGGCTGGTGGTGGAGACCGCCTGGCTGTCCGCCATCGCCCGGGACGCGGTCGGCGCGCCCCTTCCGGTCGCGGCCCTGGGCGGTGCGGTCGCCGGGCTGAGCAGCCTGGACCCGTTCACCCGGCGGCCGCTGACCGGCGTGATCCTCGGCCGGGAGGAGGGCGCGGTGGTGGACTGAGCGCCCGGGGCGGGGGGCTACGAGAGGGTTCGCGAACAGGTCCGTACGGAAGTCCGAAGACCGCTGAACCGGAGGTGGGAGCACCGCCGTTAGCTCGGTCACACGGGGCCCGACGACCCCGTGATCCCCCGAGAAACGGAAGTTCGCGACATGCGCCTGTTCCGCTCGCTGGCGGTGGCCGCTGCCACCGCCCTCGCGCTCGCCCTCCCCGGTGCCACGACCGCCTCCGCGGCCACCGCGGGCTCCCCGGCCCAGCCGACGTACTACGTGTCCTTCGGCGACTCGCTCTCCCAGGGCTACCAGCCCGGTCTCGGCGACACCTCGCAGGGCTACGTGGACGACGTCTACGCCGCGCTCAAGCTGACCCACCCCAAGCTGCAGCTGGTCAAGCTCGGGTGCAGCGGCGAGACCACGGTCACGATGATCAACGGCGGCAAGTGCTCCTACGGCTCCTTCGCGAGCCAGCTCGCCGCCGGCGAGGACTTCCTGAGCCGCCACCAGGGCCAGGTGGCCTACCTGACCCTGAACATCGGCGGCAACGACGTCAACGCCTGCGCGGCCGGCGGCACCGTCGACATGGCCTGCGTGCCGGCCGCCCTCCAGACCGTCGGCACCAACCTGACCGGCATCCTCCAGCGCCTGCGTGCCGCCGCGGGCACCAGCACGCCGGTGTCGGCGGGCATGGGCACCCACGACCCGCTGCTCGCCGCCTGGCTCTCCGGCCCCTCCGGCCAGACCCTGGCCCGGCAGTCGGTCCAGCTGGTCGGCACCTTCAACTCCCTTGAGCAGCAGGTCTACCAGGCCGCCGGATTCCGCTGGGCCGACGCCAACGCGGTCTGGAACACCGACGACTTCGACCACAGCCTGCCGGTGCCCGGCTACGGGACGCTGCCGCTGAACGTCGCCGAGATCTGCCTCTTCACCACCATGTGCACCGCCAACGACCTGCACCCGAACCCGGTCGGGTACGGGCTGATCGCCGCCGCCTTCCTGAAGGTCATGGGCTGACCGCGCCGGGCCGGGGGCGGGCGGCCGCCGAGTCGCCCGGCCCCACCCCGGCCGCGCTGATCCGGCGGTGCTGATCCGACCGGGCCCTCCACCCCGTCGTCACCCGTGAGAACCCCGACCGATCCGAAAGGCCGACCATGCCGACCGCCGTACGTCGGACCGCCCGCAGCCGACAGTTCCCCAGCGCGCACCAGCCCGGGCGGATCCTGCCCGAGCACGAGTGGCTGCCGTCCGCGTCCTGCCGGGTGGTCGATCCCGAACTGTTCTTCCCGTCGGGGCGGGAGACCGCCAGCCGCGCCGACGAGGAGGCCGCGAAGCGGATCTGCCGGGGGTGCCCGGTCCGCGAGCCCTGCCTGGCGGTGGCGATCCGGGGCCAGGAGCAGATCGGCGTGTGGGGCGGGATGACCACCGCCGAGCGGCGCCGGCTGGCCGTCGAGGCGCGCCGCCTGCAGACCCTCGGACAGGAGGAGGCCGGGCGGCTGCTGGCCGGGGAGGCCGTGCCGGTCGCGGCCACCAGCCGCCCGGCGGTGGTGTTCCATCTGGTCTCCGCCGGCTGGCAGGAGGCGGCCATCGCGGACGCGATGGGCCTGAGCCCCGACTCCGTCCGCACCCTGCGGAACACCGCCGAGAACGCCGCCGCGTTCCGCCACCTCGTCCCGGCCGTCGACGAGGAGGACGAGGCCGAATCGTTCGGCGCCGCCGCCTGAGTTCCCCGCCGGACGGCCCGTGATCGAACCCGTTGTCCGGATCGCCCCGTATCTTCTGAGGCGGCCAGGTGCCGCCGTACGTCACATCTCGATCGACAAGAGGTCTGACATGAAAGCGATACAGGCGTTAACGAGGCGGTTTTCAGGCAATGGCGACGAACTGGACGGATGCACTCGGCCGGCTGATGAACTTCGGCAAGTCGAACAAGGACGTCGGGGGCTGGTACGAGTGGTTCATGGGGGCGGCGTCGGGCACGCCGTTCCCGAAGGTCGATCCGCGACGGCTGGCGGATGCCGCCGTGAGGGTGCGGGCCGCCGGGGTCGGGCTGAACCAGGCCGGGGCGGTGTTCCGGAAGGGGGCCGTCTCGCTCACCCGGGACCTGGCCGGGAGCGGGGCCGGCACGGCCGCGGGTGCGATGGTCGCCGGGGTCGGTGAAGACGTCCAGGGGTGCGGCTCCTCCCTGGCCGAGGGCGCGGACCTCCTGGAGGAGCAGGCCGCCCAGATCGACTACGCGCAGTGGATGATCCGCTGCCAGGTGGTGACGGCCCTGTGGGCGATCGCCCAGCTGGCCTGGGCGTGCGCGACCTCCGCCGGGGCCTCCGCGCTGCTCATCCCCGAGGTGGTCGCCGGCACCCGGCGTTCGCTGGGCGAGACCGTGGAGGGGCTGCTGGTCTCGCTGCGCGGCGCCGCACTGTTCGGCGCGGTCCAGGACGCGGGGATCCAGGCGGTCGAACTGGTCGACGGGACCCGGCGCCGGTTCGACGCCACCTCGTTCGCGATGTCGGTGCTCGGCGGCATGGCGGGATCGCTCGGCGATGTCGCGGGCCGCGGGCTGGCCGGGGAAGTGGTCGCGCCCGGGCTGCTGCGGAAGGCCGCAGGCGGCGTCCTGGGCGGCGTGGCCGGAGGCGAACTCGGCGCCGTGCTGACCACCGGCGTGCAGGGCGGGCCCTGGACCGCGGAGACCTTCACCACGGCGGCCGGCCTCGGCGGCGGCCTGGGCCTGGTGGGCGGTCTGCGCGAGCACTTCACGGTGGTGCCGCACGCCTTCCTGCCCCGAACCGCGCCGCACGGTGGGGAGCCGGTGGTCGGGACGGTGCACGAGGCCCTGACCTACCACCCCGCGCCGCCCCCGCACGGTGGGGCGCCCGAGCCCACGGCGGTACGGGACCACGCGATGCTGCCGGCCTCCGAGCACGAGGCCCAGCCCGGGCACGTGCCCGTCCCCGAACCCGGGCACGTGCCCGGTCCGCCGGAGCACGTCGCATCGTCCGGGCACGCGGAGGAGGCCGCCGCAGCCGCCCCCGGACCGACCCACGGCGAAGGGGCGCTCCAGCACCCGGGCACGGACGAGGACCGGTTCACCCGGCTGTCGACCACCCCCGCAGTGGACCCGAGCCTGCCCTACCGGGGCGCAGATGCCCGCGTGGGCAACCCGCACTGGCCGCTCGCGGTGGCGAAGGCCAGGGAGAACCCGCTGGTCGCGGAGGCCGACGCCGTGTCGGGGGCCGAGGCGCACCGGTGGTGGAAGGCGCTGCCCAAGGGCCGCCAGGAGGCACTGACGACCATGGCCAGCGGCGTCGCCGACCTGAGGGCCGGCGGCCTCGCGACGCAGCACGAGGTCGACACCTTCAAGTACCGCCTGATGCTGGCGGGGGAGCATGCCGCGCACGCCACGGGGCACCCCACGGAGGGTTCGCCGACACTCGCCGAGGTCATGGCCCGCGACCTCAAGGGCAAGGCCGTCGACGGGCCGGGGGCGACGTACTCCCCGGAACGGAAGGAGGCCTGGACGGCGGCCGCGGAGGTCTTCGCCACCGCGTACGACCGGCCGCACTGGGGAGCAGCCGGGGCGGACGACGGCCCCGATCCGTCGGCGCCCGCCGACCACGCGGCCGACGGTCAGCCCGAATCCTCCAGGGCGGGCGGGAGTTCGGAGCACGGCCTGGTCCTCGACGCGGTTGCCCTTCCCGCCCCGGAGCCCGACCTCACGCCGGACCGGGTGCTGAGCGACGGGCGCCGGGTGGACGTGAGCGGGCGCGGGGGGACCGGCAAGCGGCTCCCGTTGACGATCCACGCCGACGACGTCGGCCATCAGAACCTGAAGGAGGTCCTTGACAGCGGCGTCCGGATGATGGTGCCGGACGGCCTGGAGATCGAGATGCTGAAGCGACGGCTCGACCCGGGGGATCCGGAGTACCGCCCGGAATGGGCCGGGCTGACCGAGAACCAGGCCTGGGCTCTGCTCGGCGCCGAGCTCCGGGGAGCCGAGCACCACGGCCGCGACCGCCAGGCCGCCATCCACCGGATCGGTCAACTGAACTCGGAGTTCGGGACCAGTTACCCCGTGGACGACCCGGTTCAGCTGGAACGCATCGCCGACGCCGCGCACGAGCGTGTCTCGGTCGTGTGGCCGCTGGTCACCAACCTGTCCCTGACCGGGGAGGCGAAGCGCTCGTACTGGACGGACCTCCAGGAGGGCACGAAGACCGTCGGGACGGCCATGACCACAGGAAAGGCCTCCTTCCCCAACACCTGGGAGCTCGGCTCGGGCCATCAGGACCGCGCGCTGAAGGAGAGCCTGTTCGGCTACGGCTCGGTCTTCGAGCTCAAACCGGGCAACGAGCTGGCGGGCTTCGTCGGAGGCTCGACCGAGCCCTTCCTCGCTCCCAAGGACACCGCCGAACCGCCGCGGTACGCGGCGCCGGTGGCGAACTTCCAGTGGGCCGGGAGCCACCAGGAATGGGGCAACGTGGTGATCCAGTGGAAGCCGTCCGTCACCGCCCGCGCCACGTACACCCCCATGAACAGCAGCTCCGCGCTGACGACCGACGGCGCCCTCTCGTACACCGACCGGCAGCACCTCTTCCCGCTGCTGGCCTACGGACCCAGCTTCAACGTCCGCATCGCCCTCGCCGACGCGACGAACTTCGCCCACGACCCCGAGCTGAAGCAACTCGTGAAGGACGACCGGCTCTACGACCCGCCGGCACACATCGTGAACCGCTGGAACTACCAGCCCAACTACTTCGAGAGCCAGATCCACGGCCCGCTCGACTGGAACGACGTCGAGCACGTGGTGGTGAACTGGGGGACGAACCGTCACCAGGCCCTGACGGAGGAGGACGCGCAGACGATGGCGGGCGACCTCAGGGAGTTCGCGCGGACCGTCGGCACCGACGGCAAGCCGGCCTTCCCGGTGGTCATGGGAAAGGAGTTCGGCTATCCCGGCGACGCCAAGC
Organism: Kitasatospora sp. NPDC093102; assembly: GCF_040683915.1. Lineage (NCBI taxonomy): Bacteria > Bacillati > Actinomycetota > Actinomycetes > Kitasatosporales > Streptomycetaceae > Kitasatospora > Kitasatospora sp. NPDC093102. Next base: position 46,948 of record NZ_JBFBFA010000026.1, read on the forward strand.
GGCGGGTCGCCCACCACATCCACAAGGTCTACGACCTGCCGTTTTTCCGGGGGGAGCCGTCGGCCCGGGACTTCGCCGTGGCCAGGGAACTGGACCGGCTGGCCTACGGCGGACCGTTCGCACGGCGCGCTCTCCCGCGCGAGCTGTACCAGCTGGCGGTACGGGCCGAGATCATCCCGGGTCGCGCGTTCGCGGGCCTGCGCTCCCTGCAGGCCGAGGTCGACCCGTCCGTCCTGACCCCGCTGTGGAAGCGCGCCCACCGGGCCAAGGAGGTCTTCGGCGACGTCCCCCTGACCCTCCAGAGCCTCGCCGACGCCGGGCTGGTCGGGACGGCGGTCAACCTCGGCGGGCGTGCCTCCCGCAGGCCGGACGCCGGCGTCGGCCAGGGGTGAACCCGATGCCGGGCGGGCCCCGTTCCCTCTGCCGGAGCGACGCCGGTCGCCACGACACAGAAGGAGTGCAGTGATGAGTGAGCTCACCAACCACACCGAGGTCCTCGAACTGGCCGACGAGGACCTGGACGCCGTCGCCGGCGGCGACGGCACCTCGCTGGAGCAGAACCTGGCCGCGCTGTTCCGCAACATCGGCGACCAGATGAACTGCCGCCAGGGCTGACGTCCCCCTCCCGCACCCACCGCTCCGGCCCGGGCCCCGGTCCGGGCCGGAAGAGAGGACCGAAGATGAACGAGACCGTCACCGCCGGTGCGGTCCGGCTCGACGACGCGGAGCTGGAGCAGGTGGCCGGCGGCGCCGCCGCCGTGGCGCCGGTCGTCATCAGCACCGGGCCGATCCCCGAGAAGGAGCGCCACCACCGCCACCACGGGCACCACGGGTGGGCCATCGGGCTCTCGGCCCCGAACGGGTCGTGATGGGCGAGCGCATGGGCGACCCGGGCGCCGTCGAGCTCGGTGACGCCGAACTCGACGCGGTCGCCGCGGGAGGCCGGGGCTCCGGCCCGGAGCCCGCCAACGTCGCGGTCAAGCAGTACGGGACCCTCTTCTCCCAGGCGCACCTGTGGCACGTGCTCCACCACCAGGAGAAGCTGGCCCGCCACTACCACCACAGCTGACGGGCACCCCGAGGCACCACCGTCGGCGAACCCGAGGCGGCGCGGCCCGGCCGGCGCCGCAGGGGCCCGCGGGCCCACCCGAGAGGGCCGAAGCCGTCACCGGCTCCGGCCCTCGCGGTCGTTCCCGGTCGTTCCGAGGCGGCCCGCACGGGCGCCCGTCGGCCCCGCCTGTTTCCGCGTCGACGTCCGTCGTCGACGCCTCCTGTCAAAACCTACGCATTCACCTGGGGAGGGCGGCACGGATGGAATACCGCCGCAATGCGATGGCCCGCCTTGAGCAGGCCGAAGAACTGGACCTGCCGATCCGCCTGGCCGCCACCGGCGGCCGGGCGGCCGGCGTACTGCTGGCCGTGCTGGTGACCGCCGGGACGCTCTGGGCCTTCACCGGCAGCCTGCCGCGCACCATGACCGCCACCGGAGTGATCGCTCCGCCTCCGGCGTCCCGGGCGGCCGGGGAACCGGTGGTCGTGCTGTACGTGGCCAGGCAGGACGCCGACCGGGTGACGGCGGGCAGCGCCGTCTCGCTCGCCGTGCCGGGCGTACCGCCGACCGCACCCGCCGGGCACCTGCGCGGCACCGTCTCGTACACCGCCACCACCGCCGCCGTGCGGGCCGCGGTGACGGCCCAGCTGCCCAAGGACGCGTCGAGGGTTCCCCCCGGCGCGGCCCTGGTCGTGGTGCGGATCCCGGCCGGGCAGGTCTCGCTGTCGAAGGCCCTGCCGCTGAGCGCCTCCGTCCACCTCGCCCCGGTGCGTCCGGTCGACCTGGTGAGCGGATCATGACGGCGACGAAGGAGAAGCCGCGGGCCCGGCGCCCGGTGCGCACCCGCCCCGTCCTCCAGATGGAGGAGGTCGAGTGCGGCGCCGCCGCGCTGACGATGGTGCTGGCCCACCACGGCCGGTACGTCCCGCTGGAGGAGATGCGGCTGGCCTGCGGCGTCTCCCGGGACGGCTCACGCGCCTCGGACCTGGTCAAGGCCGCGCGCGAGTACGGGCTGGAGGCCAAGGGCTTCCGTGCCGAGCCGGAGACGCTCGGCACGCTCCCCACGCCGGCCATCCTGTTCTGGGAGTTCAACCACTTCGTCGTGTACGAGGGCACCGGCACCCGGTTCGGCCGTCCGGCGGTCTTCCTCAACGACCCGGCCACCGGCCGGCGCACCGTCACCCCCGAGGAGTTCGACGCCGCCTTCACCGGCGTGGTGCTGACCTTCACCCCCGGCGAGGGCTTCACCGCCGGTGGCCGGCGCGCGACCGCGCTGACCGGCCTGCGCGACCGGCTGGGCGGCACCCGGACCTCCCTGGTCCTCGCCGTGCTCACCAGCCTGCTGCTGATCCTCGGCGGCGTGGCGATGGCCTCCTTCACCCGGTCCTTCGTCGACTCCGTCCTGGCCGGGACGCACACCGACTCCGCGGCGCCGCTGTTCGTCGCGATGATCGCCGCGATCCTGGCGGTCGGGGCACTGACGGCCGTCCAGCAGGGGAGCCTGGCCAGGATCTACCTGGTCGCCGCCACGTTCAGCCAGGCCCGGTTCCTGTACCACCTGCTGCGACTGCCGATCAGGTTCTTCGCCCAGCGCAGCCCGGCCGAGCTCACCCGGCGGCTGGAGACCAACAACGCCATCGCGCAGATCCTCGCCCGGGACGTGGTCGCCACCGCCGTCAACGCCGTCGTCGTGGTCGTCTACGCGGCCCTGATGTGGTTCTACGACCCGGAGCTGACCCTGATCGGAGTCGGCGCGGCGCTGCTCAACATCGCCGTGCTCCGGGTCGCGATGCGGCTGCGGGAGAGCAGCGTGGCCAAACTCCGCGCCGACCGCGCCAAGTTCTGGGCGGTCTCCTTCGACGGCCTGCAACAGATCGAGACGCTCAAGGCCACCGGCGGCGAGAGCTCGCACTTCGCCCGCTGGGCGGGCCACCACGCCGCGCTGATGGACACCGAACAGCGGGTCGGCGTCTCCGGCGCGCTGCTCGCCACCGTCGCGCCGCTGCTGTCCGTGGTCAACAGCGCCCTGCTGCTGCTGGTGGGCGGCCTGCGGGCGCTGGACGGCCATGTCTCGATCGGCCTGATCGTGGCGTTCCAGTCCCTGTCGGCCGGATTCGTCAAGCCGGTGGGGGAGCTGAGCTCGGTGGCCGGCCGGGTGCAGGACTTCGGGCAGGACGTCGCCCGGCTGCGCGACGTGGAGGACTTCCAGCCGGACCCGAGCTTCGACATCCCCGAGCCCGAGGTCATCCGCCAGCTGGCCGGCCACCTGGAGGTGGACGCGGTGACCTTCGGCTTCAGCACCCGCGGGGCCGCGCTGCTCTCCGACTTCTCCTTCACCGTGCGCCCCGGCCAGCAGGTCGCCCTGGTCGGCGGCTCGGGCAGTGGCAAGTCGACGGTGTCCCGCCTCGTCGCGGGCCTCTACCAGCCCTGGTCCGGGGCGATCCGCTTCGACGGCCGGCCGCGCGAGGAGATCCCGCGCAGCGTGCTCGCCGCCTCGGTCGCCCTCGTCGACCAGGACGTCTTCCTGTTCGAGGGGACGGTCCGGGACAACGTCACCCTGTGGGACCCGTCGATCCCGGACGAGGCGGTGATCGCCGCGCTGCGGGACGCGGAGCTGTACGACTCCGTCTCCCGCCGCCCCGGCGGCATCCACGCCCGCGTGGAGGAGGGCGGCCGGAACTTCTCCGGCGGCCAGCGCCAACGGCTGGAACTCGCCAGGGCACTGGTCAGGGACCCGAGCGTGCTGATCCTGGACGAGGCGACCAGCGCGCTGGACGCGGAGACCGAACTGCGGATCGCCGACCACCTGCGACGGCGCGGCTGCGCCTGCGTGGTGATCGCCCACCGGCTCAGCACGGTGCGCGACAGCAACGAGATCATCGTCCTGGACCGGGGGCGAGTAGTGGAACGCGGCACCCACACGCATCTGATCGCGGCCGGTGGCGCCTACGCGGAACTGGTGCGCAACCGATGACGGACAGCCAGGAGACGACGGACGCGGCCGTGCTGGCGGCCTTCGGCGAGACCGTCGCCCAACCGGAAGTGGCCCTGCTCGGCCGGGACCGGCTGTGGCTGGCGTCGGGAGGCCCGGCCGACCTGTTCGCGGTCGCGGACGGCGGCTGGGGGCGCTGGCGCTTCCTCGGCCGACTGGACCCCGGCGCCGCGCTGCCGAGCTGCCGGCCCGGACCGGGCCACATCCTGGTGCTGCGGATGGAACCGGGCGTCACCCTGCACTGCCTGGACCGGCGCCGGCTGGAGGCCGCCACGGCCCCCGAACGGGCCGCGCTGGTACGGGCGGTGGAGCTCGGGGTGCGGCAGCTGCTGGACGTCGTGCGCGGCAGGGTCGGCGGCGGCCCGGCGGCCGTGGGGCAGCCGGTGGCCATCGGCGCCGGATGCAGCGCCCTGAGCGCCGGGCAGGAGGCCGTCGCGGAGCGGGATCTGCTCTGGATCGCCCTGGGCGGCGGACCGGTGACCACCGGCCAGGGCCGGTTCGACGCCGGGGAGGTCTTCGCCCTGCCCGCGGGGGACGTGCTGCGGACGGACGCGGACGCGGTCCTCGCCGCGTGCAGCACCGACGAACTGCTGGCGGACGGCTCGCTCTGGCCGCATCTGCAAGCCGCCGAACAGCGGGCCCGCTACCTGCTCGACCAGGTCGCCGCCGCCCGGGGCGAGCAGGCCCAGGAGCGGCTGCTCGCGGGCCGGGCGGCCGGTGACGCCGCGCTCGCCGAGGCCCGGGAGCGGCTGCGGCCCCAGCTGGGCCGGGGCGCCGACGGAGCCACGGCCGGTGACGCCCCGGCCGAGCGGCCCGAGGGGCCCGAGGGGCCGGAGGGCGGCGATCCGACGGCCGACGGCGCGGCCTGGCCGGAGGACGCCTCCGAACCCGCCGCGGCGGGCACCTGGGACGAGGCCGTGGCCAAGGTGGCCGGGCTGGTCGCGGAGGCGGCGGGCATCAGCCTGGTCCAGGCCCCGAGCGGCACCGACCGGACGCTCGACCCGGTCGAGCGGATGGCCCTGGCCTCCCGGGTCCGCACCCGCCGGATCCGGCTGGCCGGCCCGTGGTGGCGCACCGACGTCGGCCCGCTGATCGGCCACCTCTCCACGGACGGCCGCCCGGTGGCCCTGCTGTGGCAGCGGGGCGGCTACCGGCTGGTCGACCCCGTGTCGGGGCGCGAGGAACGGGTGACCAAGACGGTCGCGGCCGGATTCGTGCCGGCGGCGACCATGTTCTACCGTCCGATCGGCGACGGCGTCACCAGCACCCTGGGCCTGGTCAGGTTCGGCCTGCGGGGCAGCGGCGCGGACCTGCGCCGGATGCTGGTCGGCGGCGCGACCGGGGCGCTGCTCGGTCTCGTCGTCCCGGTGATGACCGGGCAGATCCTGGGCTCGTTCATCCCGGCCGACGAACCCGGCATGGTGGGCCTGGCCTGTCTGGGCGTCGTCCTGGCCGGTCTGACGGCGGCGGTCTTCGGCGTGGTGGAGAACCTCGCCGTGCTGCGCGCCGAGGGCCGGTTCGAGGCCGGGGTCCAGGCCGGGGTCTGGGACCGGCTGCTGCGGGCCCCGGCGGCCTTCTTCTCCCGGTACACCACCGGTGAACTGGCCGCCAGCGCGCTCGGGGTGAGCCGCATCCGGGACGTGGTGTCCGGGGTCGGGGTCACCGTCAGCCACTCGCTGCTGCTCGGCGCCGCCAACCTCGCCCTGGAGTGCTTCTACAGCCTGCCGCTCACCCTGTTCTCACTGGTCACGGCGGTCGGCGGGGCCGGGGTGATCGGCGTGCTCACCGCCCGCCAGCTGCGCTGGCAGCGCCAGCAGGTCGAACTCGGCAACAAACTGACCGACCGGGTGTTCCAGACCCTGCGCGGACTTCCCAAGCTCCGGGTGGCGGCGGCCGAGAACTTCGCCTACCGGGCCTGGGCCGACGAGTTCGCCCGGAACCGGGAGCTGACCCGCAAGGTCCAGCGCAACCAGAACGCCATGACCGTCTTCGGCGCGCTCTACGTGCCGCTGGCCACCGTGCTGCTGTACGCCCTGGTGGCCGCGGGGATCGGCGGCAGGCTCTCGGTCGCGGACTTCCTCGGCTTCTCGGTCGCGTTCTCGCTCCAGCTCTCGGCCACCGCCCAACTGGCGGGCGCGCTGGCCTCCCTGGGAGCCGTGGTGCCGCTGTTCGAGCGCCTCGCCCCGATCCTCGCCGAGCCCGCGGAGGTCCCCGCGGACCGGGCGGCGGTCAAGGCCCCGGGCACGCTCTCGGGGCGGATCGAGCTGCGCAACGTCTTCTTCAGCTACGGCAAGGACGGTCCGCCGATCCTCAAGGACATCAGCCTCGGCATCGAGCCCGGGCAGTTCGTGGCCGTCGTCGGCCCGTCCGGCTGCGGGAAGTCGTCCCTGCTGCGGCTGCTGATCGGCTTCGAGCGGCCCACGGCGGGCTCGGTGCACTACGACGGCGAGGACCTGAGCGGCCTGGACTCCGCGGCGGTGCGCCGGCAGTGCGGGGTCGTCCTCCAGGAGACCAGGCCGCTGCGGGGCTCGATCCTGGAGAACATCCGCGGCGCGCGCCAACTTCCGCTGTCCGAGGTGCGGGAGGCGGTGGAAATGGCGGGCCTGAGCCAGGACATCGCCGCCATGCCGATGGGCCTGCACACCGTGGTCTCGGACGGCGGCAGCTCCCTCTCCGGCGGCCAGCGCCAGCGTCTGATGATCGCCAAGGCGCTGGTCGGGCAGCCCCGGATCCTGCTCTTCGACGAGGCCACCAGCGCGCTGGACAACGAGACCCAGCGGATCGTCACCGAGAGCACCCGCAAGCTGCGGGCCACCCGGATCGTGGTCGCCCACCGGCTGTCCACCATCCTGCTCGCCGACCGGGTGATCGTGCTCGACCAGGGCCGGATCGTCCAGGACGGCGCCCCCGCGGTGCTGCTCGCCGACCGGGACGGCCTCTTCCACCAGCTCGCGCGCCGGCAGCTGGACATGGACTGAGCTACGGAACTCCGTAGCGATCAGCCCGCTCGCCCGCCGGAGCGTGAACTCCGCACTCCGGCGGGTCCGTACTCCCGGTCGACGGGGGGCCCACCGGGGCCACCCCCCGAACCCGCGGGCGACCGTCGATCGACGGACGCCCGCCAGCACCGGACCGTGGAGGAACCATGACCGTCAGCGTCGAAGCGACTGTGACCGCCCTGAGCCAGCCGCCGACCAAGGCCGTCGGCCCCGCCACGGAGACGGACCGGGACGAACTGGCCCTGGCGGACCAGGCGTTCGACTTCGTGCGGCAGTTCCACACCGAGCAGCCCGGCGCCGGGGACCCGGCCCAGCGGATCCGGGAGGTCCTGGCCGAGATCCGGGAGACCGGCACCTACCGCCACACGGCGGAGGAACTGGCCTACGGGGCCAAGCTGGCCTGGCGCAACGCCGCGCGCTGCATCGGGCGGCTCTACTGGAACAGCCTGGTGGTCCGGGACTTCCGGCACGTCACCGACCCCGCCGGGATGGCCGAGCAGTGTGTCGAGCACCTGCGCATCGCCACCAACGGCGGGAAGATCCGCCCGGTGATCACGGTGTTCGCCCCGGACGCGCCCGGGCGGCCGGCGCCCAGACTGCTCAACCAACAGCTGGTGCGCTACGCGGGCTACCCCCGGGAGGACGGGGGCTGCACCGGCGACCCGGCCGGCCTCGAACTCGCCGCCCGGGCCCGCGCCGCCGGATGGACCGGCGGCCAGGGCCGCTTCGACGTCCTTCCGCTGATGATCCAGCAGAGCCCGGCCGACGCGCCCCACTGGTACCAGGTGCCCGAGGACGTGGTCATGGAGGTGCCGCTCGTCCACCCCGACCACGCCTGGTTCGCCGACCTCGGGCTGCGCTGGTACGCGGTGCCCGCGATCAGCGACATGATGCTGGAGATCGGCGGGATCAGCTACCCGGCCGCGCCGTTCAACGGCTGGTACATGGGCACCGAGATCGGCGCCCGCAACCTCGTCGACGCCGAGCGGTACGACATGCTGGGCGAGGTCGCCGCCCGTCTCGGGCTCGACACCTCCTCGCCGCGCACGATGTGGCGGGACCGGGCGATGATCGAGATCAACATCGCCGTGCTGCACTCCTTCGACGCGGCGGGCGTCACCATGGCCGACCACCACACCGAGTCCGACCGCTTCCTGCGGCACATCGCCAAGGAGATGCGCCAGGGCCGCGAGACCCCGGCCGACTGGAGCTGGATCGTCCCGCCGGTGTCCGGCAGCCTGACGCCCGTCTACCACCGTTACTACGACCAGGTCGATCCGAACACCCGCCCGGCCTTCCTCCTGCGCGAGCCCTGGTGAGGCCCACGTCCCCAGGACGCCGAACACGACGAAGAGCCTCCCCCACCGCTTCCCGAGTTCCAGCGGTGGGGGAGGCTCTTCGTCGTGACGGCCGCTACGCGACCTTGACCGGGAGGCTGACGACCCCGCGGACGGCGTAGCCCGGCATCCACTCGACCTCGTCGAAGGCGGGCTCGATCGTCGGGAAGCGCTCCAGCAGCCCGTTCAGGCAGACCCGGGCCTCCAGCCGGGCCAACGCGGCGCCGAGGCACATGTGCAGACCGTGACCGAAGGAGAAGTGCCTGCTCGCGGGCCGGGTGATGTCGAAGCGGTCCGGCTCGGCGAAGACGGCCCCGTCCCGGTTGGCCGACCCGACGACGCCGTACGCCACGCTGCCCGCCGGGAGCGTCGTGCCGCTGAAGGTCATCTCGGTGAGGAGCGCCCGGGCCACGTAGCCGGACGGGTTGTCGTAGCGCAGGCACTCCTCGACGGCCTGGCCGGCCAGCTCCGGCTGCGCCCGCAGCAGCTCCAGCTGGTCGGGGTGGCGCAGCAGCGCGAGCAGTCCGTTGCCGATCACGTGGGTGGTGGTCTCGTGTCCCGCCGTCAGGATCAGGGCGCAGGTGGAGACCAGCTGCTCATCGGTGAGCGATTCCCCGTCCTCCTCGGCGTGGACCAGGAGGCTGAGCAGGTCGTCGGTGGGGTTGGCGCGGCGCTCGGCGATGAGGCCCGTGAACAGCGCCCGCACGTTGTGCAGGGCGGCGGTCGCGTTGAGCAGACGCTCGCGCGGCTCACCCATCATGGCGGGCAGGGCCATCAGGTCCGTGGACCACTTCTTGAAGGCGGGCAGGTCCTCCTCGCGGACACCGAGGATGTGCCCGATGACCCGCAGCGGCAGCGGTGTGCCGAGATCGGCGATGACGTCGAACTCGCCCTTCGCGGCGCACTCGTCGAGCAGCCGCTCGGTGGCCTCGCTGACGAAGCCCTCCAGGCCCGCGATGTTCCGGGCCGAGAAGGTGCGGCCGACGAGCGAGCGCAGCCGGGTGTGGTACGGCGGGTCGGCGAAGGCCATCATGTCCCGGAAGAAGGCGAGCAGCGCCGCGACCTCCTCCGACAGGTCCTCCGGCATGCCCAGGAAGAGCTCCGCCACCCGGTCGGAGGAGGTCTCACGGGCCTTCAGCAGCGCGCTGACGTCCTCCGCCCTGGTCAGCAGCCAGCCGCCGAAGGGATCGAAGCGGTACACCGGGTCCTCGGCCCGCATGCGTGCGTAGGTCGGGTACGGGTCGGTGAAGAACGCCTTCGACATCAGGTCGTACGGTTCGGTCATGTCCCCTCCATGGTGGAACGGTTCGGGCGGTGGCGATCACCGCCGTCGGCTCTGTCACGGCCGCGGGGCCCCGTAGGCCCGGGCCACAAGGTGCTCGGTGTCCAGTTCCTCGCCGTCGGGCAGCAGGAAGCCGTGGCCGGGATCGAGGAAGTAGGACGAGCCGTGCCGTCCGCCCACGGTGAGCAGACGGCTCAGCGCGAAGAATCCGCCCAGCCGGTCCGCGGGCCGGTGGCCGGCGGCGGTGGCGTGGTCGAGGATCCGGCGGGACCGGACGAGGAGCCCGGACTCCTTCGGGTCGTCCACCAGGACGACCGGCCCGGGGCCGTCGAGGACCTCGCGCACGATCCCGGTCAGGTAGCTCATCCGAACGACGTCCAGGAGGCTCCGGGGCGGCGAGACCCGGGTGGCGAGATCCCACCCCGGGTCGTGGCGGCCGAGGAGTCCGGTCAGCTCCGCGACGGTCGCCGGACGCGTCCCCGGAGCGGGGTGCTCCGTCGCGGGCATGACGGCGCCCAGCTCGTCCGCCCGGGCCAGGCCCCCTACCAGCTCCTGCCGGTCCGGGGGGAGGAAGGCCCGCAGACGACACAGGACGTGGTCATGGAGCAGGTCCGTCCGCTCGTCCACGACCAGGGACAGCGCCCGGAACGTGCGGTCCGTCAGCGCCCCCGCCTCGTGCCACTCCCACAGTTTGAGCAGGTACTGGGTCCTGGGCAGGTCCAGCACCAGGCGGATGCGTCGGCCGTGGCCCAGGGCGCGGACGACCTGGGCCACGGCGCTGCTCAGCCTCGCCACCGTGTCCTGCTCGTAGAGGCTCAGGCGGCCGTCCCACTCGACCCGCCCCACGGGCGCCCCGGCGGGCGCGTCGCCGTGCAGGAAGGGCAGCACCGGACCGGACGGGCTCGACAGGCGCAGCGACCGCCCGCTGAACAGGCAGCTGCCGAAGACGACGACGGTCTCGGCCGGCGGCTCGGCGAGGATGTCCCGCAGCCCGGGGGTGCTCACCCAGAGCCGGTGTTCGGAATCCCCGAGCGATGCGAAGGTCATGTCGAGCCGCCCCGCCTCGTTCCGGCCGAGTCGGCCGAGAGCGGTGGCCGGTACCGCGGTGGTGGAGAGGCTGTCGTGGACCGCCTCGTTGCGCCGCAGGTACCGCTGGGCGATGCGCGCCAGGCCCCGTTCCGCGTTCCCCGCGGGGAGCGCGATCAGCGAGGCCACGCCGGGAACGAGGGTGGGCTCGGCGACCGCCGTCGGATCGAACCGGCTCGTGCGGGCCGGCTCGTGCGGGGCCGTGGACGGCTGGATCAACGTCAGTGCGGCACCCGGGACGGGTCCGGGCCCGGCCTCTGCGGGAGCGACCGGAGCAGCGCCCGAATGCAGGGCGGTGGTCATCGGACCGCTCCCGCCGGTGCGCGGGCCGGCCGGACCCCGCCGATCACGGCGGGCAGTGCCAGCAGGCCGTGCACCAGCAGGTTGTCGCGACGGAGGAGACCGGCCGGATCGGCTCCGGCGAGGAGCGGATCGCGGACGCGCTCGGCGAACTGGGCCAGGAGTTCGCCCGCCGCTTGCCGGGCCAGTGCCGCACCGACGCAGTAGTGCGGTCCGTGGCCGAGGCCGAGGTGGCGGGCGGCGTCGGGGCGCCAGGGGTCGAAGGTGTCGGGCTCGGCGAAGACCCGCGGATCCCGGTTCGCCGCCGCGAGGTTGAGCAGGACGACCGTCCCGGGCGCGACGGGGGTGCGTCGGCCGCCACGGCCGATCGCGGTGGGCCCGGCGGCGTAGCGCACCACCACGTGGGCCGACGGGCACCAGCGCAGCGCCTCCTCGACCACCGGCCCGGCGAACTCGCGGTCCCGGCGCAGGCCCCGCAACACGTGCTGCCCGACGAGCACGGCATGCAGGCAGTTGGCCAGGAAGTGGCCGACCGACTCGTAGGCGGCTTCGGCGACCAGGACGGCGGTGGCGACCAGGGTGGCCCGGTCCGGGGACACCTCGCGCAGGGCACGCAGGGCGTGCGTCAGCGCGGTGCCGGGCAGGTGGTCCAGGGCCCCGTCCACCAGGAGGTGGAAGGCCGTCACCCGCTCCCGGAGCGCGGCCGGGAGCGGACCGGGTTCGGTGCGCAGCAGGACGGTGGCGTCCGCCACCCGGTCGAGCAGGGCCATCACCGCCTCGGCTCCGTCCTCGACCCGCGGTGCCGCGGCCAGCGGCAGGCCGAGCATCGCCCGGGCGAGCTCCCGCGCGATCGGCCGGGTCAGTTCGCGCACGAGGTCGACCTGCCGGGCGGTGCTGCCCAGCGCGTCGAGCGCCCCGCTCACGATCCGCGCCACCTCGGGGCGCAGCCCCTCGGCCGCGCCACCGGCGAGCCCCCGGACGATCGCCCGCCGCTCCGGCGGAGCCGCTCGGTGGTCGGCGAACGCGAACGGTACGGCCCGCACCGAGGCGGGGGCATCGGGCCAGTCGAGGAAGGCCGCACCGGAGCGCTCCGCCAGCCGGTCGCAGTGGGCCTGGTCCGTGGACAACGCGTCGTCCAGCAGCGCCCGTTCACAGGATGCGTGGTCGGAGACCAGCACGACGGCGGGGTCTGCCGAAAGCATCGGCGGTCGGGCCGTCAACTGTCGGTAGTAGGGGAACGGGTTCCGCCGGACGGCCGGTTCGAGCAGCCGGTCCAGCGCCTCCATCGCGCAGTTCACGACTCGACTCTGCCGGACGGCTTCGCCGAGTTCACTGCGGAAACCCGAAGCCTCTCCGGTGGAACCGGGCTGGTCAGGCGGTGGGCCGGACCCGGGGCATGTCCGCGGCCACGGTCGCGGCGAGTTCCAGGTAGGCGTCCCGGGTGCGGGCGTTCAGGTCGTCGAGCTCGAACCCGGCACCGGCGGACAGGTGTTCGTCGAAGGGGACGACGACCACGTCCCGGCATCGGGTGCGGAAGTGGGTGACGACGTCCTCGGTCCGGATCAGCCGGCCGGCCTTGCGCAGTTCGGTGACGACGGTGACGCTGCGCCCGACCAGGTCGCCGTACCCCTGAGCGGCCAGCCAGTCCAGGGTGGTGCTGGCGGTGATCGCGCCGTCCACGCTCGGGGTGGTGGCCACGACCACCTGGTCGGCCAGGTCCAGCACGCCGCGCATCACGCTGGCGAGCAGGCCGGTGCCGGTGTCGGTCAGGATCACCGGGTACTCGCGGCCGAGCAGGCGCATCACCTTGCGGTAGTCGACCTCGTGGAAGGCGGCGGTGACGTTGGGATCGCTGTCGTGGGCCAGCAGCTCCAGCCCGTCGGCGGTGCGCGAGACGAACGGGCGCAGGTCCCGCTCACTGGTCATCGCGGGCAGCGCGGCGACCAGTTCGGCCAGCCGGCCCCGGGGCCGTTCACTGCCGTGCCGGTCCGCGGTGCCGCTGCTGGGGCTGGCGTCGACGGTGATCACCCGGTCGCTGCGGTGGGTGGCCAGGGTCGCGCCGAGCGCCAGGGTGGTCGCGGTCTTGCCGACCCCGCCCTTGAGACTGACCACGGCGACCCGGTAGTTCTGGTGCAACTGGGTCCGGATGGCGGCGAGTTGGGCGTCCTGGCGCTGGCCTCGGCCGACCCGCAGGCCGAACGGCAGGCCGAAGCGCGGGAGCGGGCGGCGCCCGGCGAGCAGGTCGGCGGGCCGCAGCGCCTCCGGCGAGGGCCGGGCGGGGGCCGCCTTCGGGGAGTCGGCGGGCCTGGCCGCCGGTACTGGCGGATCGTCGCGGCGAGCGGTCACGGCGGCGCGCGCGGTGGCCGGGATCAGGACGGTTCCGAAGGTGTCGAGCGGCTCGGACCGTTCGGGGCGCCCGGGAACGACGGGGTCGTCGCCCGGGGCGGCGGTGCGGCGGTCGACCGATGGGACTGTCATGGTTCCGCCTCCTGGCGCGGATCGCCGCCGTACGGCGGGCACGAGTGGAGTGGGGGCACGGATGGGTGGGGGCACGGATGAGTGGGGCACGGAGGGCGGCGGGCGGCCGCCGGGCGCTCAACCGGCCAGCAGGGCACCGGCCTTGGCGGCGGCGTCCTGGAAGGGGGTGAGCGGCGTCGTGCCGTCGGTCTCGGCCCCGACGTAGAGCACCGCCACCGCGCCGCCCTGTCGCAGGACCGCGAACTCGCCGACCGTCCGCGCCCCGGCACCGAGCCTGGGGTTGGCGTCCGGGCCGGGTGCGGTGGCGGTCACCGACCACTGCCAGGGCCCGCGCGGGACGACCGTCGTCGAGGGGAGGGAACCGTCGACGGAGCAGCGGGCGATCCAGGAACCCAGCTGGGACACGGCCTGCTCCGCCCGGTCCGGGGTGGGGAAGCGGGCGATCAGCTCGGCCGCGTAGTAGAAGTGGAGCCGGCCCTCCGGATTCATGGCCTGCCGATAGGTCCGGTAGGCCTCCGTGGTCGCTCCCAGGGCGTCCAGCGGGAGGCGCTGGCAGGGAAGGTCGGAGGGCTCGCCGGGGCCGACGGCGGTCGCCGTCTCCTGCCAGGCCGCCGTTCCGGCGACCAGGGACGGCAGCGCGTCGGCCGGCAGCAGACGGGCGGCGAGGCCGGTCGGATCGTTCGGCGCGGGTGCGGCAGCCGACCCGACGGTGCTGGGAGGTGCCGCCGGGATGAGGAGGGAGGCGGACTTCCTGGCCTGGGTGCGGCCGGGGGGATGCCCGGCCCATGCTCCCGCGGCCACCACGGCGACCAGGCCGGCGGCGAGGACCGCGCCGGCGCCGTACAACAGGTGGTTCTTCATCGGCCCTCCGAGGACGACTGCGGACGCGGGGCCCTCCCGCTCACCTGGGGAACGGAACTTAACCAGCGGCCGGTTCAGCGCCGGCGGCGGCTCCGGTCACCAGCCGCCGGCCGTGGCCGGGGCGTCCCCGCCGGTCTCGGTGGAGACCTGCGCGGGAGCCTGCGGCAGCGGCTCGGGGGGTACCGCGACGGCGGGTGGGCGGGGGAAGGCCCGGCCCCGGGTGGTGGGGCGCGGCGCCGTGCGGCGGGCGGGATCGGGCAGTTCGGGCCGGGGGGCGTTGGGCTGCGGCACCGACCGTGGTGCGGAGCGCGGTGCGGAGCGGCGCACGACGGGGGCGGCCGGTGCGGCCGGGGCTACCGAGGGCGCGACCGGTGCGGCCGGGGGCGCGACCGGGCTGCTGTGCGACGCCGAAGGGGCGGATTGCTGCTCGGCCTCGGCGGAAGGCTGCGGGGCCGGCCGCGCCGACGCGCTGCGCAGCGTGCCGGTGGCGGTGCGCGGAGCCCTGGCGCCGAACAACTCGCCGCTCAGAGAGTCCAGTTGGAACTCGATCTCACGCAACCCGGCGGTGGCGTCGGTGGCGTCCACGGGGAAGTGGAGCATGGCCTCCTCGCCCGGTTCGATCGGCGGCACCACCACTGCGCGGCCGTGTGCCTGCTGGCGTCCGATCCGCAGCAGGCCCGGGTCCCAGGTGTACGGCATCCGGATGCCGTGGTCGAGCAGCGCCGCCCGGCCGGCGTCCGAGATGGCCAGCGCGGGCCGGTCCAGCGCGCGGCGGCTGGTGTTGCGGACCGTCACCGCCAGCAGCCTGGGCTCGGGCGTCGCGGTCAGCACCCCGTCCTCGACCACGCGCATCGAGTCCGCGTCGAGCACCGCCAGCGGCCGGGCGATCCGGAACGGCGCGCCCAGGCGCTCAAGGCGCAGCACCAGGTTGAGCGGCTGCTGATCCCAGTCCCAGTCCCGGTCCTTGCTGTAGACCAGCTGGGTCTCCAGGCCGTTCTCCTCCGTCGGTTCCTGCGGCAGCACCCGGCACTGCGGCTGCCAGCCGCCCTCGGGCGGGGTGTGCTCCAGCCGGAGCTCCCAGGCGGGGGCGTCCATCCGGAAGGACGCCCCCGGCGTTCCCGGCAGCACCGTCGTGCCGGCCGGCCCGACGATCAGGGCGCGCTGCGGCCACAGCCCGGCGCGTACGACGGTGATCTGCCAGTCTCCGTGGAGCGGGACCATGAGTGCTTCTCCGATTCGGGGTGTGCAGTCGGCGGGGCGGGTCGGTACCGGGCAGGTCAGTGGCGGACGGGCCAGCCCTTCTCGTCCAGCGCGGCGGCGAGAGCGGCCGCGTTCGGCGCCGGCACCACGAGGTGCACCCAGCCGAGCTGCTGTCCGAGCGAGTGGTCGATCGAGAGGTCCTCCACGTTGACCCCCTGCCGGGCGACGTCGTCGAGCAGCCGGGCCAGTTCGCCGGGCTGGTCGTTGATCAGGACCGCGACGCTCTCGCACGCGGCCGGGGGAGCGCCGTGCTTGCCGGGTATCCGGCCGCGCCCGTGGTTGCCGCGCCGCAGCAGGTCCGTCACCGTCCGCGCGCCCGAACGGCGCCGGTCGGAGTCCGTGGAGCGCAGGTCGCCCACACCCTCGATCAGGCCGTTCAGGTCGGCGGCCAGCTCGCGCAGCACCTCGACCACCGCGCCCGCGTTGGCGCGCAGTTCGTCCAGGTGTGCCTGCGGGTCCCCGCCGGTGGCGCGCGTGGTGTCCCGCAGGTCGCGCCCCGCGATGCGCAGCGCCGTGGGGTCGGAGTGCTCCAGCCGTCCGGCGAGCAGTCCGGCCGTCAGCCGGGGCGTCTGGGTGACCAGGGCGATCGCGCGGTCGTGCGCGGCCGGCTCCATCACCACCGGCACCGCCCCGCACAGCGAGGTCAGCTCCAGCGCCGCGTTCAGGGTCACGGAGTCGGTGTCCGGGGTGGGGCTGAGCACCCACGGCCGCCCCTCGAAGAGGTCGGGCCGGGCCGCCGAGACGCCCGAACGGGGCATCGCCTCGGTGACCGGGTGCCCGCCGACGAAGCGGGCCAGGTTGCAGGCGGCGGCCGCCGCCGAGCGGAGCGGGCCGAGCTTCACGGAGGTGAGGTCGGTGTACGCGGCGCCCAGGTTGCGGCGCTGGCACTCCGCCAGCACCTGGCCCACCGCGGCGGGGCCGACCGACAGGACCACCAGGTCGACCGTTCCCGGCGGCTCCTCCAGCCGGCCGGCGCCGAGCGAGGCCGCGGTGCGGGCCGCGACCGGGTCGTCGTCGGCGAGGTAGACCGTCAGGCCCTGTGCGCTCAGCGCCAGGGCGACCGAGGTGCCGATGACGTCCATTCCGATGACGGCAACCGTGCGCATGGCGGCGAACGCCTCCTGGTTCGATGGTGGTCCGCCCTCGGGCCGGGCGGCTGTACCCGGGTGAACGGCGCGGCCGGAGGGTCCCGTTCATCTCCGGTGCCGCGATCAGGAGGGGAGCCTCTTCCCGGCGGCCTGTCTGAGGACGGGCACCGTGAGGCGCGGATGGTCGCGGCTGGCCTCGGCGATGTCGAGGAGGAACTGGATGTCCCCGGTGCCGGGGACGGCTGTGTGGAGGACCCGGGTGGTGAGAACGCGCAGACTGTTGATGGTGGGGGAGAGCTTGGGGGCCTCGCCGGGGTAGAGCATGTGGGTGAGGGCCTGGAGGGCGCGCAGGTTCTCGACGGTGACACGACTGCCGCCGTCGCCGAGGGTTTCGGCGAGTCCGAAGAGCTGGGCGTCCGTGCCGCGGCCGTCGGCGAAGACGCTGCGGCGCAGACCGGCGAGGGGGTCGTGGGCGTCGGAGCGACTGGCCTGGGCGGCGTTGTACAGGTCTTCGGCGAGGCGGAGGTGCGCCTCGACATCTGGCCCCCCGAGGACGATGCCGGCGCGGTCGATGAGTCGGCGCAGCTGGGGAGTGCCGGGCCGGTCGGTCGCGGGTGCGGTGGGATGGAGCTGCGGGGTCGCGGGGCCTCTCGGGGTGTCCGGGACGTTGGCCGCGGCGGCGCGCGTGGATGCCACGAGGGTGCTGAACTCACGCGGCTGGGCGGTCGGCTGGGCGGTCGGCTGGGTGGGCCGGAGGCTCTTGGACATGGTTTCGGCCGGGGAAGAGGAGTGGTGCTTCGGGCCGGGGCCGGGCAGGGCGACCCCGGGCAGGTGCATGGACCGGTGCGGAGTGGGAGGGATGGCGGCCTGCCGCTGGACGGGCTGGGTGCGGGGGACCGAGTCCCCTGCCTGCGCGGCTCCGGATGGAGGGGAGTCCGGTGTGGCGGGGATGTCGGAGGTCGGGCGGCGGAGCTGGAGCGTGCCTTCGAAGGCGGTGTAGCGGGCGGGGATGTCCGGGGTCGCGGTGAGGCGCTCGAAGCCGGTCGTCCCGCCGAACGGGGCGAACCGGAACTGCAGGGTGTAGTTCGTGATTTGCAGGGAGAACGAATTGCGGGTGGGGACGTAGATGTCGGGCCGGCCCAACTCGACGAACAGGTCCAGCACGTAGCACACGGCCTTGTTCCGCATGTCGGACGCGTACACGGCCGTCCAGAGGAGGTCCTGGCCCCGGTAGCCATTCTTGCGCAGGGTCCGGGCGAGGCGATCCGGACCGATCGGGAAATAGGGGCCGTTCGGTTCGGCCGTGTGGGGATGCCCCGTCACGTTCGAGTAGTCGCTGAGGAGGACTGTGAACAATCCGGGCTGAGGAATGAGCGCGGGCGGGTCGGCCGGCCCGGAGCGAGGTGAGCGGAGGTCGATCCCGTCGGCGTGCTCGCGGTGACCGGGGACGATCCCGAAAGGGAGGGCATGGGTGTCGATCGCGGCCTGGCGGGCGAAGGCAGGGTGGTTCGAAGTGAAGGGGTGGAGCTGGCCGCGGTTGGTGCTGAAGCCCGGGTCGCGCTCGGGGTGGGTGGAGACGCGGATCCAGTGCCCGTTGCCGGTGGTGAAGTCCCTCTCCCCGTCCACGGCATCGGGGTGCTTGTCCGGGGAGAAGCGCAGGCCGGGCATGACCGCGCCGACCGTGTAGATGTCCACGCCGCTGCTGCGGGGGTCGACGTGGAGGTTCTCCTGGTCGAGCTCGTGGGCGGCCTGACGTAGGTAGTCGGTCCAGGCAAGGTGGTCGTAGCCGTCGGTGGCCCCGGGGTGGAGGGCGGCGAAGACGACGCGCAGGTCCCGTCCGGGCTGCCAGCCGGCGGCCTCGGCCAGCCGGGTGAAGTCGTGCAGGGTCAGCGGGCCGGTGCTGCTGAGGGGGGTGCCGTCGGCGCTCAGGTAGGGCACGACGACGGTGCGCAGGTTCTCGCGGACGGGCAGGTTGTCGAGGAGGGGCTTCCAGACGGCGGCGGTGGCGGGGTCGACGGCGGCCGCGCCGGAGCGGAAGGTGACCGGCTCCGGGTGCGGGGTGCCGACGGACGGGTGGAGGGGTGGGACCGGCCCGGGCGGCAGCTCGTAGACGCGGGAGCGTTCGATACGCAGTGGTGGCAGATCGCCGGGGGTGGTCGGAGGGACGGGGTCCTGGAGACGGGAGCGCAAGGGGAAGGTGACGAGCGGGTCCTGGCGGATGCGCGCCGAGAAGGGGTGATCTCGCAGGTGCTGTTCGAGTTGGCGGTCGCTGGTGTGCGGCTGTCGGAGCATGGTGCGCACCGTGCGCAGCGCGCCCCGGTACCGTGCCTCGGCCGCGTGGTCACCCACGAGCCGCAGTCTCGTTTTCCACCTCTTCTCGGGGTGCCTCAGGGAAGAGGATTCCTCTCCTTCGAGGACCGGGCTGTGCTCCTTCGGGAGGCCCCAGTGCGTGCGGGCGGCGGTGAAGACGATCGGGACGTCCTTGGGGTAGCCCAGGGTGCCGAGTCCTCCGCTCGAAACGGGCTTGCCATCGCGCCCGGCGAGGCCGCGCAGGAATCTGTCGGGATCCTTGAGGAAACCCCGCGGGTCGGCCTCGAATCCGTTGATCCGGGCAGGGGAATGCACGCCCATGCTGGCCAGCCACCTCTTCAGTGGCTGGGGCCCGGGGCTGAGCGAGGGATCGATGACGGTTTCGATGTGGCCCCAGGCGCCGTCGTCCACGAGCACCACCGTGGCCACGTGGTAGCCCCAGTGCACCGTGCCGGGAATCCCCGGCATGGCTCCCCAGACGAACTCGGACTCGACCATCAGATTGTCGGTCGGGTGGTTCTTCACCACGAAGACCTTCCGGCTGAAGACTCCGGCCTGGCTGAGCATGGTCGAGACGAGGTGGGCCCGGGCGTAGCACCCGTCTTCTGGAAGCCCGAACGGGACGGGCCGCTGCTCCCCCAGTTCGTCGGTGAACGTGGCACGCGCGGCCATCGCATGCCACTGCTCGGCCTCCATGGGGCCGATGACCTTGCTCTCCAGGCCGTTGTCGTGGCCGAGCAGGTAGGTGAAGTACTTTCCGTGCTCGGGGAAGGAGGATTCCAGCTCGTTCCGCAGCGTGGACGCATATCGCGCCCCGTAGGCGTCCTCCACCTCGAAGACCTGGGGAACGGTGCGTTGCAGCGAGCGCAGGAGCCGGTTGACCTCGCGTTCGTCCCGGGCGGCGATGGCCTGGTGGAGGTCGGTGGCGAAGACGTCGGGGTCGAGACGGTTCAGGTCCCCCGGTGGGAGGGGCTGCGCGGCGTCCATGGCCAGCGCATGGGCCCCGTCGGTGAGCAGGCCCTTCTCGTGGGCGCCGGAGAGGGCGTCGGTGAGGCTCTGGTGGTAGGACTGCTCGAAGTGCTGGGCCACCGGGTGCAGGGGATGCGGTCCGACCGTGGCCTGGTGCAGCAATGCCAACACGGTGGGCGTGGCGACCTCCTCCCGCGACAGCTCCCGGTGGAGCTGGTGCGCCAGCCGGTCGGTCGTCGGTTTCGGCAGGGGGTGCGGGGCGGCGTCGATGGCCGGACGGTGCCACGACGAGACCGTGGCGGTCGGCGCGGGCGGCCTGTCCAGGTCCATGGGTTGGGCTGTGTCCCTCACGACACCGGACGAGCCCGGTGCGCCGTGCCGGGGGTGGGCGGAAGCGGTGATTCGCGGGCCGGGAGCCGGGGTGGGTGGGGAGGCGGTGCCGGAGTCGACCGGGAGGAGACCGTCCAGTTGCATGCTCGTGACTCCGAGCATGAGCCCCGTCATGAAGTGGGAGGTGCCTTTCGCATGCAGGCGCAGTGCGTGCTCGAGCATCAGGGCGTGCGTCTGCTGGTGGGACGTGCCCGATTTGCTCAGGTGGCGCGCCAGGGGACCGTCGGTCCCCCAGTTCCACGCGGGTGCCGAGGCGCCCGCTCCCTCGGCGTGGCTCGGGCCGGAGGTGCCCGGGCGGTCCGCGGGGTCGGGCATGCCGCCGAAGACGCCGCCCGCGCGGCGGTCGGCGGCGACGGCCTGGCGTTCGGCGGCCTCGCGGAAGGTCTTCAGCCGGGCGTCGGTGGCGATCGGGTGTTCGGTGGGGTCGGCGTGCGCGGTGGTGACGACCTGCTGGACGGTGGTGTGCGGGTCGGACAGCCGACGGACGGCGAGTTCGCCGGTGAAGGCGGCGCGGATCCTGACGAGTTCGGCGGGTTCCGGGATCTTCGCGGCCGGTGCGGGGTGACGGGCCGTTGCCACGATCGTGTTCAGCACCGCGTCGAGCCGCTGCCGGTGGGTCTTGGGCAAAGCGTTCCACCAGGTGTGGAGGTCGCCGGGCGTGACGTCCTGGACCTCGCGTACGAGCGGGTGCTTCTGGGCGTTCTCGACTGCTCGGAGCCAGTTCGGTTCGTGGCTGCGCCAGTCCTGGCGGCCGTACTGCACGGCGCCCCGGCGGGCTGAGGCCTCGCCGGCCGGAGCCGTGGACGGCGCCTGCCTGGGTGCGGCGTCCGTGGTGACGGGCGGCGCCGGCGCTTCGACGGCCGTGTGGTGCTGTTCCACGGCCGGCGGGAGCGCGCGCTGTTCCGGGCCGGGGAGCGGTTCCGGTCCGGCGCCCTGGTTCATCCCGTGTTTGATCTGGGTGTAGTGGTGGAGGCCGCCGCCGATCAGGCCGGTGCCGGCACCGGCCGCGGCGGCCAGGCCGAACATCGACGGGTCCCACTGACCCTCCCAGGCCGCGGAGACCACCGCACCCGCCTCACCACCCACCACCCCGCCCAGCGCCCCGCCCGCCAGCTTGCGCAACAGCTCCGGCGCGGCCACCTTGTTACCCAGGCCCCGCCCGACCGGATCCCCCAGACCACCCGCCAGCCCGCTCAGCCCCGCCAGCCACAGCGACGTCAGGTCGAACCTGCGCCGGTACTTGCCCTGCTCGATCGCCTGGATCCCAGCGTCCTGCACGACGGCGAGCCCCGTACTCGCACGCGACTCCGCCAGCAGCTGCGCCACGATGTCCATCACCGACCGCCGCCCCCCGGCCAAAACCCCCGGGATCAGCGACGCCGACGCCCCGGCCGTGGCCGCCGCCGCCCACATCAACTGCGCGACCATCCACAGCGTCATCACCGCCGTGCACCGCATCGACCACTGCGCGTAGTCCACCTGCAGCGCCTGCTCCTCCAGCGCCCCCGCACCCTCGCGCAGACTCCGCGCACCCCCGCGCGCACCCTCGCCCACCCCCTCCGCGGTCGCCGACACCATCTCCCGCGCCCCCGCGGACGTCGCCGACAACCCGAACATCGACCGCTGGAGGGAGGACGTGTGCTCGTCGACGGCCGACGCCGCCGTCCGCAACGCACCCGCACTCGACAACAGCCCCTCCGGATCCACCTTCGGGTACGAGCCACCCGACGCCGCGCCCATCAACGCCGCCCAGCACGACGGCACGTCCTTGCCCGAGGCCCCGAAATCGAACAAGCCGGCGAGCCAGGAAACGGGGGAGACGGGCATGGTGAATCCTCATTCGTCGAACACGGCGCCGGGAACCCGCACACCGGGGACGCACTGCCTGCCCTGAGCCGGGAACTGCTTCGTGGCAGTCAACGGCCCGTCAACGGCAGACGGTTCGAATCGGAAGGCCCGGGAGGCAGGTCGTAGGCTGGTGGCTCTGATCCGGGTTCGGGCGGTTCGAGGAACACCGGGCCGCTCCGGCGGCGAGGGTGAGGGGGGAAGGGCCATGCACGATGAGGGTGGGCCGGCCGGCGTGCGACGGGTGCGGGATCTGGTGCGCGCCTGGTCGATCGAGGGCTGGGACGAGTCGGCCGAGGCCGGCGGGACGGGCTTCGAGGTGCCGCCCGCGACGGCGGCCGAGGTGATCGCGGTCGTGCGCGGACTCGTCGCGCGGCCGGGTGAGGACATCGAGGCGGTCCGCTTCGCCGTGCGGCGGGAGTCCGGGCCGGGCGGCTTCGCGCAGCTGCGTCGGATCGCCGAGGCCCTGGTGGTCGCCGAGCATCCGTCGGCCGAGAGCTGGACGGCCGCGGAGTGGGACCTGGCGGCGGACTGGGTGGCGGTGCTGATCGCCCGCCAGGGGGAGGACGGTGTGGAGCGGCTGACGGAGGCCCTGTCCGGGGCCGGGGCCTGACGGGGTTCAGATGACGGCGGGGCGCCCGGCGCGGCCGAGGGCGGCGTGCAACTGGGCGCGCCGGGTGATGCCGAGCTTGCGGTAGATCCGGGTGAAGTGGAACTCCACGGCCCGGCGGCTGACGGACAGCTTGGTGGCGATGTCGTCGTTGGTCAGCCCGTCCAGCACCATCGCGGTGAGCCGCCGCTCGTGCGGGCTGAGCGAGTCCGGCCCGAACTCCGGACGCTTCTCGTCCTGGTTCCAGTGGGTGGGCGCCATCCGTTCCAGCTGCCCGGCGAGCACGGGGTGGCCGACGCTGCGGACCCGCTCCAGCGCCTGGGTGAGCAGCGCGTTGCGGCCCGGGAAGGCGCGCACGTGGCGCGGGTCGGCGCCCGGCCTGCGCTCCCGCCCCCCGCGCAGGGCGTCCACGGCGCGCGCGACCCCGGCCAGGTCGTCGTCCGAGTTGATGACCGCCTGGGTGAGCAGCGCGACCCCGAACCGGGCCGCGTCGCCCGAGAGCTGGGCGACCGCGACTTCCTCGCGCACCAGCCGCAGCCCCTCGGACCGGTCGCCCAGGGCGGCCGAGGCCACCGCGGCGTAGCTGCGCCAGGCGGTCGCGGCGGAGTCCGTCCGCCCGTTGCCGGCCGGGCTGGCGGGGGAGGGGCGGCCGGGCTGCGTCTGCCCGTTGACCCGCGCTGACCTGGTGTCGACTGCGCTACCCAGCATGGAGGTTCGCCCTTCCTCTTGGCTGCCCTGTGTTCGCTACCGGTGGGCACTAGGGAAAAGTGTGGCAACAGGTACCCCAAGGGCACCCCAGGGAAAAACCCTAGGCTACGGATCGTGTCCATTCGGGTGCGCAGCGTGATTCGGGGGTGGAGTGAACCGTCCTTCGATCCGGATTCGTTTTGACGGGTGCTGAATTACGCACCGTCAGCTTCGGTCGGGGGAATCCTGAAAGAGTCACCGGACTCTTCTCTTTTTTCGGTACGTGCCGAAACCTCGCCCGGATGCTGATTCCGCTGTCCCGTGAGAAGGGTAATGACGTGCAGCATCCCCGTGTTCAAGGATCCGGCGCACTGGTCCGTTCCGCTGTCGCCACCGTGGCCGTCATCGGTCTCACCGCCGCTCTGGCGGGTGGTGGCGATCCGAGGCAGAGTCCGGTGAAACCGTCCCATCATCAGACGGAGGCCGGGAGTTCGGCGGATCCGCTCCTGGCCTCCGTGGCGATGTCCCTGACCGAGGCGGCCAGCCGTTCCGGGCGCCCGTCGCTGGAGGCCGTCGTGCCCGGGGGCGTGGTGGACCGGTTCGCGCGTGACGACGCTCCGGCCGCAGACGTTCCCGCGGCCCTTTCCGTCGCGGTGCCGCAGCCCGTTCCCGTCCAGCCCGTAGCCGCGTCTCCGGCCCCCGTGGAGCCGCCCGCGCCGCCCGCGCCTCCGGCCCCTGCCGAGCAGCCCGCGCCTCCGGCCCCTGCCGAGCAGCCCGCGCCTCCGGCCCCTGCCGAGCAGCCCGCGCCTCCGGCGCCGCCCGAGCCGCCGGCGCCGGTGGAGACCGTCACGCAGAAGGCGATCCGGGTGGCTCTGGCACAGGTCGGCAAGCCCTACGTCTGGGGCGCGGTGGGCCCGGAATCCTTCGACTGCTCGGGCCTGGTGCAGTACTCCTATCGCGCCGCCGGCCGTAGCCTGCCCCGCACCACCTGGGAGCAGATCGCCGCCGCCCACCGCGTGCCGATCGGCCAGCTGCAGCCCGGCGACCTGGTCTTCTACCGCAAGGCCGACCACGTCGCGCTCTACATCGGCAACGGGCAGATCGTCAGCGCACCGCACACGGGCGCCCTGGTGAAGGTCAGCGCCGTCGACTCCATGCCGATCTACGCCGCGGCCCGCCCGTAGCTCCCCCCGCCCCGAGGGTGGGCACCGCTCGAAGCGGTGCCCACCCTCACGCGCGTCCGCCTCCGATCCCGGTGCCGGGACATCCTTTATCTCTGTTCTGCGATGGAAAGCCCGCGGCCGGATGTCCCTTGTTCGCGGGACATCCGGCTGTGCGGGGAATTACCGGTCAGAGGCTCGGGATTCCGGTCGACTGGCCGGTCTTCTGGACGACCTTGACCAATTGGCCGAATTTGATGAGCCGGTAGGTCGAGGAGTATTCCGGGGTACAGGTCGTCAGGGTGAGGTAACGCCCGGGCTTGGTGAATCCGGAGCCGGTCGGGACCGGCTTGATCACGCCGACGTCCTCCGGCGACGTCTGGTCGATGCCGCCGGTGATCCGGTACACGAAGTACTGGGAGGCCGTCTCGACCACCGCCTCGTCGCCGGCCTTGAGCCGGTCCAGGCGCTGGAACGGCTGGCCGTGGGTGAGGCGGTGCGCGGCGAGGGCGAAGTTCCCGGTGGACTCCCAGGGGAACGCCGTCTCCTGGCTGCCGGAGTAGTGGCCGATCAGGCCGCGGTCCAGCACGGTGTCCTTCTCCACGCCTTCGGCGATCGCCGTCAGCACGCCGATGGACGGCAGGTGGAGGACGGCGAAGACCTTGCCGTCGGGGTATCCGGCGGGATAGCCGGGGCTCCCGGCCGGGACGGCCGGCAGGAGGACGGCCGCAGGGGTGGTGCTCGGGGTGGGAGAGGCGGTCGCCACGTCCGTCGGAGCCGGGGTGGCCACGGCCGCGGCCGTGGTCGGGGCAGGTCCGGTCGGTACGGGCGTGACGGCCGTCGTGCTCGGTGGCGCTGCGACGGGTGGAGCCGAGGCCGCCGCCTGCTGCCAGCTCCGCTGTAGCTCGGCCGTGGCCGCGGCGGCCTCGTTCTGGGCCTGGCCGTCCCCGACCGTGAGCTCGTAGAGGAGGGGGGCGGGAACGATGACGCCCACGGCGAGCAGCGCCACACTGCTGGCACGGGACAGCCGGAACCGGCGCTTCTGGACCCGTTGGCGGATGAGCCGCTGTTGCACGCTCCAGGACCACCGGCTCAGCCGGTCGGAGGGGGCGTCGGAGTGCGTGTCACGTGACTGCATGGCGAGTCGCCGATCCTTTCCGTCGTCAGGCGCGGCGGCGGATTCGCCGGGCCACGTAGGCGAAGGCCAGTCCGGCGCCGAGCAGGACGGAGGTGCCGCCGATGGTGAACGCCGGGTTGTCCAGGCCCGTGGACGCGAGGTGCGGGGCGGGCGCCGCGGGCGAGGGCGTCGAGCTGGGGGCCGGTGCGGCCGGCTGGCTGGTGGTGGCCGTCGGAGTGGGGGTCGGCGTCACCGTGGGCGTGGGAGTGGGCGTCGCCGTCGGGGTCGGGGTGGGCGTCGGCGTCGCCGTGGGGGTCGGGGTGGGAGTGGGGGTGGGCGTCGGGGTCGGGGTCGGGGTCGGCTTGGGCAGGCAGCCCTTCTCGTCGCCGAGGGTCACCGAGGCCGAGAGCTCCTCACCCTTGTCGGTGGTGACCTTGACCGTCCACACCGCGCCGGGCCCGGCGTAGTCGACGACCTTGTCCGTCGTGCTCCTGCCCTTCACGTGGCCGCGGATGACCTCGGAGGACTTGGAGCTGGTCAGGGTGAAGTCGGCATCGGCGCTGTACTTGTCGCCGACCGTCAGGGTGATCTTGCCGGGGTCGTTCTTGCAGGCGGCGGTGAGGGTGATGCTGCCGGCCGGCCAGGCGAAGGCGCTGGTCACTCCCGCGGAGCTGATCAGTGCGGTGGCGCCGACGACGACGGCGGCCCTGAGGCGATTCATGCTCTCTCCCGGGTGAGGTGTCGCGGCCCCGTGCGAGCCACGTCACCCGCACACAACGGCGCCCGCCGCATGGGCGGTTCACCCTGGTCAGGGCGGAGAAACCGGCTGGTCGGATCATGAGCGGTCCAGGCGGCGAGGTCCGTAGTACCCGACAGAAGTGATGGAGGACACCAACTGGAGGCCCGGCATGACCACCGCCGACCACGTTTACGCCGACACGCTCAATCTCTTCGGATCGGACCCGGTACCGCCGGAGATCGACGCCATGATCGCCCGGCTGCGGGCCGCGGCCGAACTGTCCCACCGGGTCGAGGAGGGCGATGAACCCGGGCAGCGCCGTGCGTGACACGAAAGCGGCCGCCCGGTGGCTCAGGAAGCCACCGGGCGGCCGGCCCACCCGGCCGATCGCGGAGGTCGGGTGGGAGTGGCGGGACCGTCCGGTCAACCCTGGGCCCTCACAACCGGGTCGGTCCCGCCGGAGGGCCTCCCCCTGGAAGCCCTCCTGCCATGGATACGTGCGCCTCACCGCGACCGGTTCACCGGTGGCGGCGGGACGGCTCACGCGCCGTGCGGATCCGCGAGCTCGCGGGTGTCGGCGTAGCGGAGGCGGTCGAAGTACATCGTCTGGGTGGACGTCAGCCGGTCGCGGTACGGGCCGAAGTAGAGCGACAGCCGGTTGCCGGGGTTGACGTGGTAGGGGCCGTCCGCCGGGTCCACCGGCCGGCCCGGGACGTATCCGAGGTCGCCGGTCCACTGGACGACCTGGACGCCGTCCATCCAGACGTCGACCGAGCCGCTCCCACCGCCGCTGTGGTCGCCGAAGACCGTGCCGACCACGAAGGTGTGCCACACCCCGGGCTGGAGCAGCTCCGGGCCGCCCACCCGGGGCAGGGTGATGCCGTTGTGCGGGAAGTGGTGGTCCTCGTTGTGCGCCACGAAGGCCCAACCCGGGCCGCCGGAGCCGCTGTTCGGCAGCAGTTGCAGGGAGAGTGGGGGCGGCATCGGACTGCCCTGCCACCACTGGGCGATGACGTAGTCGGTGCCGTCGCGCGGGGTCTCCGAGGCGGGGTCGAGCTTGACCGCGAAGCCCAGGTAGCGCTGCTGGCCGGGCTGTGGGGCGAGAGGGTCGCTCCCCGGGACGAAGGTGTAGTTGACCTTGTCCCGGGCCGCGTTGGCGATCGACGACGGCGGGCACTGGGGTGGGGCTACCTGCGCGGTGGGCCCCAGCCGGACGGCGACCGAGGTCGGGTCGCCGTCGAAGCCGTCCTGGGCGATCCACGGAGCCTGTGGGGGTTCGTTCTTGAGCACGCAGGGGTACCTGCGGCCGCCGGCGGTGAGCTCCCAGGTCGTCGGGTCGATCGCCAGGTGGGAGGCGGCGGCTCCGCTGATCTCGCGGTACCTCGTTCCGGTGGTCGGGGGCGGCGATGCGGTGGCGGCCGCGGGGGCGACGCAGCCGCTCAGGACGACGGGCGTCAGTAAGGCCGCCGCGATGTACGCCACGGGGTGGTGGTGTCGGGTCACCTGATCCAGCTCCTCCTGGTCGGGGTGGGCACGCTGGATGGGACGTGGAGGAGCCGGGACCGGTTCAGCCGTCGAGCCGGACGGGAAGCCCCAGCACCCCGTCGAGGATCAGCGAGGGCTTGGGCCGCAGCTCGTCCTCGGCGACGACCGGGGCCAGCCGGGGGAACCGCGTGAACAGCGCGGACAGCGCGATCTCCGCCTCCAGCCGGCCCAGTTGGGCGCCCGGGCAGACGTGCGGCCCGTGGCCGAAGGACAGGTGGCGGGCGGCGGGCGTCCTGGTGAGGTCGAACCGTTCGGCCCCCGGCCCGTGCCGCTCCGGGTCGAGGCCGATGGCGCCGTACGAGACGACGAGCATCTCGCCGGCCCCGATGACCTCCTCGCCCACCCGGACGTCCTCGGTGGCGAAGCGGAACGGGATGTGGCTGACCGGGGCGGCCCAGCGGAGCGTCTCCTCGACCACGTCGGACCAGCCGCGCACACCGTCGAGGACGAGCCGCCGCTGGTCCGGGTGGGTAAGCAGGGCCCGGACGGCGCTGGTGATCAGGTTCACCGCGGTCTCGTGGCCGGCGGCGATCAGGACGTCGAGCGTCCCGACGATCTCGGCGTCGGTGAGCCGCAGGCCGTCCTCGGTGGCCGCGATCAGCGCGCTGGTGAGGTCGTCGCCCGGGGAATCGTGCTTGTCGGCCACCAAGCGGACCAGCATGCCCTGGAGTTCGGCCGCGGCCGCGGGCAGCTGCTCGGGTCTGCCCAGGGTGGTGAACATCAGCTCGTAGAGCTCGCGCAGCGCCCCGTAGCGCTCGGGATCGAACCCGAGCAGCTCGCTGATCACGGTCATCGGCAGCGGGAAGGCGAACGCGGCCTTGAGGTCGACGACCTCCTCGGGCCCCTCGGCCAGCGCGGTGAGCAGCCGGTCGGCGATCTGCTCGATCCGAGGGCGCAGCAGCTCCACCCGGCGCGGGGTGAGGGCCCGGGCGGTCAGCGTGCGCAGCCGGGTGTGTTCGGGGCCGTCGACGGTCGCCATGCTCGGATTGCGCCGCAGGGTGCGGCCGAGCGGCCAGTCCTCGGGCAGCTCGCCCCGCCGGAGGGCGCCCCAGTGCGCCATGTCCTTGACCAGCCGGGGGTCGGTGAGCAGGGCACGCGCTTCCTCGTGCCGGGTGACGGCCCAGCACGGCACGCCGCCGGGCAGCTCCGCCCGGACGAGCGGACCGGCCGTGCCGAGCCGGAGGTTCTCGCGCCGCCGGTCCGTGGCGTGGGCGTCGAGCGGGATCGGCGGGTGCTGCGGGGAATCCATGGGGCGGTCTCTTCCCGGTGATCGTAACGGCGTCGAACGGCGTAACGACGGTGTGGGCGGGAGCGGTTCAATCCGGCCGACGGTTTCTCCGGGGCGGAGGCCGTTCGGCGACGGGGCGCCGGCGCCGGTGAACCCGCCGGGCGGCGGCCTCCGTGTGGACGGGCAGCGCGGCGCTGAGCACGCGTGACCCCGTTCGACCGTGCGAGACAAGGAGCACCCCATGGAGAGCATCGACCCGCAGGCGTTCGAGCTGAGCGAGACCGACCTGGACCAGGTCGCCGGCGGTGAGTACCTCACCGCCTCGGCGCCCGTGGACTACACCACGGACACCCGCCACCAGACCCAGGTGGCCGCCCACCGGCACGTGCTGGCGCGGCGCGCGCACCACCGCCCCTGAGTCCCGTTCCGTCTGCCGGGCCCGGCTTCGGCGCCCGAGGTTCCGGCAGGCGGACGGTCGCCCTTCCAGCGGCCGGTGGATCCGGTGACACCGGATCCACCGGCCGCTGTGTTGTCCACTCCGGCGGGGACCGGGAGCGACGGGCATCGACTCGCCTGGCCCGAACGGATCGTAGGACGGTCCGCCGTGTGCCGGGCTACGGACTTCCGAAGCCGTCGGCGGGGCCGGCGAACGGAACCTTCGCCCGGGGTGAACCGAGGGCCGGGGCGGGTCCGTGTTCAGCGGCAGAAGGTGGCACCCCGCCACCGCAGAGGAAGGGCAGGCACCATGACCCAGAACACCCTCCAGCTGCTGGACGAGAGCGAGCTCGACGGCGTGTCCGGCGGCACCTACGTGCTGGGGACGGCCGCGATCCGCGTCTCCGACGACGACGACGAGGACTACGTGCCCATGTCCCGCAGGCGGCTCGCGGCGATGGCGGCCATCCCGTACCTCACCAGCACCCAGGGCTGATCCCGGCTCCGTCACCGGACCCAGGCATCGCCCACTTCGCCCCGTCGCACCCGCGGCGGGGCGAAGTGCTGTCCGGGCACGGCAACGATCTCTCTGGGACACGGCTGTGACAATCCGGGGACGCAGCGGCGACGGCCGGATCCGTAGTCATGGGTGAGAGAACACCGCACCCCACCGGAGGAACCGATGACCACCGCCGAGATCACCGAGCAGCTGCTCCGCCTGGCCGCCACCGCCGCCGAGTGCACCGAGATCGAGGAGTTCGCCGGCCTGGCCGAGCAGGCGCGCAGACTTCACAACCTGGCCCTGTTCGACGCCACCCGCGAGGTCTACCACGCGCTGACGGAGGGCGACGAGGAGGCCCTCCTGGGGTGGGCGCGGGCCGAGGTGTTCACCCCCGGGGGCGATTCCTTCGACGGCCTCGACCTGCTGGACGTGGTGGTCGACGGCATCCTCCGGGAGACCCCGGCCGGCCTGGCCTACCAGTCCATCGTGGAGCGCCAGGCCGGCGGGCTGAGCAGCTTCCTGTTCTGACTCCCGTTCCGAGCCGACGACGACCTTCCCCCGGGTCGGGCCGTTCCTCCGCCGGACGAACGGGCGAACGGACGAACGGACGAACCGGCGAACGGCGGGCGAACGGTGAACCGGCGTTCTCCCCCCTCCCGTTCCATCGGTGGCGACCCCGTGCGGCGCACGGCATCCGGTCGCCGATCGGCGGATCGAGCGGATGGAAGAGGAGGCGCGCTCATGACCGCGCTCATGACTGAACTGGGCACTTGCCTGCCGGATGGCGGTCCGGAAGTGACGGAGTGGACCGCGGCGGAGGCCGTGACCTACGAACTGGTCTCCTCCTGGCTCCGCGACACGGTGGCCGAGTCCGGGACGCATCTTCCGGACGCCCTGTTGCCGGTCCCCCCGGTAGCGGCCGCCGAGTTCACCGAGGTGGCCCGCGGCCTCGCCACCCAGGGGCTGGAGTCCGGCCCGCTGCCGGAGCCGTCGCCCGGACAGCGGCGGCTCGCCGAGGCGATGGTGCTGGACGAGCACCCCTCGGCCGGCTCCTGGACCCCTGCCGAGCGCCGCGCCGCGCTGGACTGGACCACTCTGATCGTCCACCGCTTCGGCGAGGACGGCGTGCAGCGGCTGATCGCCGCACTCGGCGGGCGGTCCGCCACCCGGTGACCGGCCGACGCGTCGATCCCGTCGCCGGATCCGGCGACCGGTCATCATCTCCTGCTCCGAACCGCAGAACGTCCGATCCTGCCCAGAACGAAGGAGTCCCCGTGTCGAAGACCCCCGGGAAGAACACGATCCGCCGTCGTGCCGGCAGCGCGGCAGCGGTCACCGCGCTGGCGCTGGCGGTGTCCGCACTCGCCGCCCCGTCGGCCTCCGCCGCCGGCACCGCCAACTCGCTGCGCGCCCGCGAGGTCGCCTACGCCGAGAGCCACTGGAACTGGACGGCCTGGAACGACCGCACGCCGGTGGCCTTCGGCAGCAGCCAACCGGACTTCCAGTGCGCGGAGTTCGTCGCCCGGGCCCTCGCGGCAGCGGGGCTGGTCCCCGGCCTGGGCCCGAACGACCCGCAGGACGCCTACTACCACTACACGGCGCCGAACGGCACCACCTACGACCTGCTCCTGATCAGCGACCTCCCGCAGTACCACAATCTGTACGACTACCTGAAGGACAGCGGCCTCGGGAAGGACGTCGGCAACCGGCCCTCCCTGGCCCGCCCGGGGGACGTCGTGGTCACCTACGCGGGCCCCGGCGGAGCGAAGAGCCACGTCGGCCTGGTCGCGACCGCCCAGCGCGGCACCGCGGAGCCCACCGTCGACGCCCACAACAACGCCCGCCTGCACTACGGCTACCACTACTACGCGCCCTCGCACCTGGTCCGCATAGACCCGACCGGGCTCAAGCGATCGTTCCGCCAGCCCGGGCGCACGGCCTCCCGTACGCAGCCCGCCCAGACCGCGCCGGCGGCCGTCGGCCGGAAGGAGCCGCTGGGCGCCCAGTCCTGACCTCCCGTACTCCGTCGGCGCCCCCGCAATGACGCCGGCTTCCCGGCCCCAGGACCGGCCCCGGGGCACACGGCCCGAGCGGTACGGGGCACACGCTCTTCCTGTTTGGTGGTTCTTCGAGAATGCCGGTTTCCTCCTCCTGGACGGATGTCCTCGGGCGGCTGTTCACCTTCGGCCAGTCAGGAAAGGAGGTGCCGGACGCCTGGGCCTGGTTCATGGGAGCGTCGGCGGGCAGCAGCTATCCGCTGGTCGACCCCCCGGGGCTGCTGGGCGGGGCCGCCGCACTGCGCCGGTCGGCGGACGCGGTGGACGGGCAGGCGACGGCGACGTGGAACACGGCCGTGGGGCTGCCGCCGGGGCTGGCGAACACCGGCTCCGGGGCGGCGATGCGTTCGGCGCTCGCCGAGGCCGGCCGGAGCGTCCGGGGCAGCGGGGAACTGCTGCGCCAGGGCGCGGCCGAACTGGAGGCCCAAGCCGCACAGGCGGACTACGCGCAGTGGTCGATCAAGTGCGCGATGGCGATGTCGTTGTCCATGATCGCCCAGTTGCTCTGGGCGGTGGCCGCCTCCGGCGGGCTGTCCGCGCTGCTGGTCCCGGGCGTCGTCGGCGGCACCCGCCGCACCCTCCGGGAGATCGTCCTGGACCTCCTGGCGCAGCTGCGCGGCGGCTTCCTGTTCGGCGGCGTCCAGGACGCCGGGATTCAGGCCCTCGAACAGGGCCGCTACCGCAGGGTTTTCGACGTGACGTCGTTCGCGGTGTCGGCGGTGGCCGGCGCCGCGGGCGGGCTCGGCGACCTGGTGGGCCGGGCTCTGGGTGTCCGGGTGGCCGGACCACAGCTGCTGAAGGACCTGGCCGGTGGGGCGGTCAACGGGGCCGTGGGCGGCGAGTTGGGCGCGGTGGTCTCCACCGCCTGGACGGGCGGCCCCTGGGACGCACGGACCTTCGCGCTGGCGGCGGGGGCGGGCGGCGCCACCGGCGCGCTCGGCGGCGCCGCCCAGAGCGCGGCCCGGGCCCGTCAGGTGCGGGCACCCGAACCGGCCCCGATGAGTCCGGTCGTCGAACGGCTGCCTCCCGGCACCGTACGGACGACGGCCTCCGCCCACGACCTGACGCCGATCGAGCACGCGGTCACCTTCGGCCCGCTCGGCCCGGAGCACCCGGAACCGGCCGGGCCGGTGCACGAAGCCGCGACCGCCCACTCCGGCGAGGCGACCTCCTCCACCCGGGGCGAAGCGTTACCCCTGAACGACCCGACGGACCATCCGGCACCGGAGGCGGAGCGGATCGACGAGATGGTCACCGTGCTGACCACCCGGCACGGACCCGCCGGGGTGCACTGGCTCCTCGACCCGGCCACCGACCCGACCGAACGCACCGGAACCCTGGACGCGATCACGCACTTCCCCCGGGACGACCGCTTCTTCGTCCTGGCGAGCCACGTCCAACGGTCGGACGGCGCGCCGAGCTGGCGCGGCCATCCCGTGGCCGCCGCGGAACTGGCACAGGTCCTGACCAGGCTCCGACACGAAGGCACCTGGGACGCCGCCAAACCGCTGCAACTCGCCGCCTGCAACGCGGGCAGGGGCCTCACGTCCTCCTACGCCGCCGAAGTGCTCAGGGAACTGCGGCGCGCGGAACCCGGGCGCCCGCTGACCGCCTACGCCCCCCGCAGCGCCATCAGCTACCTGCCCAAGGTGGACGGGCCGTTCAGCGTGGACCGGTCCGCCCCCGGGTACACCGCGGCCGCCGTCAAGGTCGGCTGGGACAGCGCCGGAAACGCCCGGGTGGAGCCGGACCACTGGGTGGAGCTCTCGATGGCCGCCGGCGAGGACACCGTACACACCCGGCT
This sequence comes from Kitasatospora sp. NPDC093102, assembly GCF_040683915.1. Taxonomy (NCBI): domain Bacteria; kingdom Bacillati; phylum Actinomycetota; class Actinomycetes; order Kitasatosporales; family Streptomycetaceae; genus Kitasatospora; species Kitasatospora sp. NPDC093102. The sequence continues at coordinate 81,080 of NZ_JBFBFA010000026.1, forward strand.
GTTGGGGGCCCATCTGCCGTCCGACGGCAGCCTCCCGCCCAACTCGACGGCCGTGCCCGAGGGTTACCTGGTCGCCGAGACGCAGTCCCAGATCGCCACGCTCGGGCCCGAACCGGACGGAGCGCGGGAGTTCGGTGCCGAGGCGGGGCTCGACGCGCTGTACCGGGACGGTCAGTACCTCCCCAACGCGATGGAGTTCGAACAGCGGCTCGGGGCGGCGGCGTTCGCCGACGACGAGGCCGCCGTCGAGGTCGGCACCGCGGTCGACACCCTGATGCGGGTCCTGGTCCGGGCGAACCCGGCGACGGATCTGGACGACATCGCCAAGGTGTTCCTCGGCGACGACCCGACCGTGCCGGGCCAGATCGGCCTCGGCGGGGACCGCCCCGGGCGGTTGTTGCTCGACCTGATCGAGCAGGGCAACGCCCGGGAGCTGCTGACCGCCTTCCACAACGCCGCGTACGGGGACTCCCCGCTCTCCCTGGCACACCTGGTCGACGAGATCGTGCGCACCCAGGACTGGGGAAGGGCCGAACGGCTCGGCCTGGACGTCGCAGCGCTGCGCCGGCAGGCGGCCTTCACCACCGGCGGCCACCGGGACAGGCTGCGCACCGCCCTGCGCGCAGTCGCCGGCCCCGGCGCCGCTGCCTTCGAGGCGGACATCCTCAAGGGGGGCGGCATGATCGCGGCCACCCCGGACTGGGAGCGGCACACCACCGAGTACGTTCGCAGTGTGCTCGCCCGCCGTCAGGCCTCCGCCGCGCAGCGGGACGCCGCCACCGCCCCGCGCACGCCCCGTGACCTCGACGAGCTCGGTGTGCCGCTCAGCCCGCGCGAACTGGGCTTCCTGCGGTCCAAGGGCGAGGCACAGCCCTGGGCCCCGCTGCCCTGGACCCCGAGGTCGGTCAGGTTCCACCTCGATGCCGGCTCGGACTGGGTGCGCGACCGGAAGGCCGCCGGTATCCCGGTGTGCTCCGGCGTCTCGGCCGTGGCGGCCAGGACCATGTCCGCTCACCGGCTCATCGGCGGGGCCGCGCCCGAGCTCATGCTCAAGGGCCTGTTCGGGTGGCTGCTGCCCACCGGGGAGCACTCGGTGTACGAGATCCTCGCCGGGGTCCGGCTCACCGGCGTGTTCGGCTCCCCGCCGGAGCGGCACTACGGCGACGGCGCCGAGCTGTACCGCCACATCCCGGGACTGGGGATCACCGAGCTCCGCGGCTATCTGCCGAACGTCCTCCACTACCAGGAGCTCCCGCACGAGCGGACCTACCTCGACAAGATCGGCGGCAGGCCGGAGGACGGCGCGTTCGCGGAGACCGACGCCATGACGCTCAGGTTCGCGGAGCGCAGGCGAGCGGATTTCCGGCTCGTGGAGCGCGGCTTTCCCGCCCCGGAACCACACGTGGCCCGGTGGCTCGTCGAGCACGCGATGACACCCAGGGACGTGCTCCTGCGGCTCAGCGAAGCCCACTTCACGGCGTTCGCGGTCTACACCGGACCCTCCTACGCACTGATCAACGTCGCTCTGAAGTACGCGGGTCCGGCCCTCGGACTGGTCCTGAGGATCGAGGCCCGCGACCTGGTGGACGCCTACCTGTGGCGGGACAAGCCACTGCCGGCCTCGATCGAGCACGCCCCCGGGATCGCCCCTCTGCTGAGCAGGCCGGATGGGGCGTACGACGCACCCGAGAGCGCCCTGCTGCGGAAGGAGATCTACGCGAAACTGGACGAGCTGCTGCCGTCGATCCGCGCCGAGATGAGCCTGCACGCCCACATGCTGCAGGACGCCCTGCGGCAGCTGCCCCCGGCCTTCGGCAAGGTCTACCGCGGTGACCGGGCGTTCGGAGGCGACCCGCTGAGCCCGGTCGGCCGGCTGTTCTCGACCTGGGGCGGCGACCACTACGTCTTCCACCAGTTCGCGAGCTTCAGCGGCAACAAGGAGATCGCGAAGGGGTTCGCGAAGGACTACGACAGCAACCTGGTCTCCCACCCGGTGCTCTTCGAGCTGACGGCCACCGGCAACAACGGAGTGCGGATCGCGCCGTTCTCCCGGCTGCCGGACGAGGACGAGGTGCTCCTCAAGCCCGGCAGCCGGGTGCGGATCACCGCACGGGAGGTGGAGGACGCGGCGAAGGGCATGGTCCGCATCGTGGCGGAGGAGGAACAGCCCGACCTGCCGTTCCTCACCTCGGGGGACGCCGGGGTGGTGCGGGCACGACACAAAGAACTGCTCGCGGTCCTGCGGCAGTTGGGCGGAACCGGGCCGATCGAGTCGTCCCGGGATCTGCGCCCGCTCGCCGAGCGGATCGGCCTGCCGCTCGACCCGGTGGCTCCGGCCGAGGCCACCGACCGGGCGGGTCTGCGGGTCTGGCACCTGGCCGGGCTCACCGCCGAACTGCACGGCGGGAACCGCCTGGTGAACCTGGACCGCCTGATCACGGTCCGGATGGCCGCGGACATCGCCCGCTCCCACCTCCGGCTCGGCGGGTCCGAGGAGGTGACGCTCGACCACGTCGACCGCCTGGTCGGCTCGCTCTACGGACCGGACCCGGGCAACGGAGCGAGGGAAGCGCAGCGGGCCGAACTGCTCAACTCGATCGACCTGATGCGAGGAGCCGGAAAACCGCCGACCATGCCGGGACTGCACCGGACCCTGTCGGCGTCGAGCACCGCCGGCTACACCGGACCCGGCGGGATCCCGGGCGCACACCGCTTCGGCGACGGCGAGCCGCGCCACGGGGAGCACCCCCACGATCCGGGCAGGGCCAGGGACGAGGCGGCCCGGCTCTTCGACGCGCTGCTGGACGCACGCCCGGACAGCACGGCCGAGGAGATCGCCCGGTCCTTCCTCCCCGGCGGCGGCCCGGCCCCGGCGACGGAGGGGTTCCTGCGGCTGATCGCCGACGGTGACGCGGAGGAGCTGAGGGCGGCGATCTCCGCCGCCCTCGACGCGGAGGAGACCCCGCCGTCGGTGAGGGCGGCGTTCGGGCAGCCGTCGCCGCCGCCCGCGGGCCTGCCCGGGGAGCCGGCAGCTGGCGCTGGAGTCCCGGCCGGGCCTCCAGCCGTTCCCGCGACCACCGCCACGCCGCCCCGCGAGCTGATCGCGACGCTGCCGGGGATGTCCGCCGGTGAGCGGGCGTCGGCCCTCGATGCGCTCGGCGACCAGCAGCGCCGCTGGCTCGCGAAGCAACCGGAGCTCGTGGACGCGCTGTACGCCGCCCTGCCCGCAGCCGAGTTCGCGAGGACGGCGGCGCAGCTGATGGTGCACGTCGACCCGCGGACCGAACAGCCGGTCTCCGCACGCCTGGAGGCCCGGGCACAGGTCGCCCGGATGCTCCAGGACCGCGATGTCGCCGCCCGGCTGCTCAAGGCGGGCGCGGGGGTGACGGTGATCCCCCGGGACGTCCGGATGACCGAGGTGCCGGAGTTCAAGGACGTGGCGGGTATGACTCTCGAATCCGAAGCCGGGCACGGTCGTGGATGGGACGATGCTCGCGGTGCCGGAGGGACTTTGGAGGTCGCCGTCTCCGAGGAGAACCTGCTCGGCGAAGCCCCGCGTGTCGGGGCTGGGGTGTATGAGGACGGGTACTCGACCACCACCCACGAGTTCGCGCACACCGTCCACCGTCAAGGCCTCGCGGAGACAGATCAACAGCTCATAGAAGCGGCGTACCAGTACAAGATCGAGGTCGATGCTGCTGCCCGGGCAGCAGGCATGGAGAGCCCGGTCGCCTGGCCGGACGGCCCACGCCGGTACGACCATTCTGACAACGACAACTACAGCTCCCGGGACGAGTTCGAGTACTTCGCCCAGGTCACCAACGCCTACCTGGGCACCAACCACGGCCACGATCCCTACACCGGCCACCCGCGCAACAACGGCCCCGAGTGGGTGCGGCAGAACGAGCCGGACCTCTTGCCGCTCCTGGAGCGCCTGTACGGACCGGATCCGCAGGCCGTGCACTCCGCCCCCGCCAACCCCGTCCACGCGGTGAGCGCCGAGAACGCGGTGTTCGAGGGCTTCCGGCAGCTGATGGACCCGGAGGCCGAGCGCCCCGGCCCGCCGGTGGACGTGGAACTCGGCGGCATGCGGTTCGAGCTGGTCGGCCCGGCCGGGTTCGGCGACATCGACTGGGACAACGTGTCCGACGCCGACTCGGACACGGAGTCGGCCGCCTCGATGCCCCCGCCGCCTCCCATCCGCATCCCCGGGCGGGTGCCCGCCGCCGAAGGAGAGACGACGCCGCACCCGGGCACGCTCCGCGGCCTCTACGAGGACCCCGACTACCGGGCCGCCGCCGCACGCTTCGAGCGGCTCCTGAGCGGCTACCTGCACAGCCATCCCGAGGCGGTGCGCGCCGCGCGCGGGGCGGCGACCCGGCTGTTCGACGTCCTGAAGGCCGCGTACCCGCAGGCCGGAACGGAGGAGATCGTCAAGGCCTTCCTCAAGGACGATCCCCGGTCCGCGGGCCAGGTCGGTGAGGGGCTGACGGCGGAGGGGTTCTCTCAGATGCTGGAGGAGGGCGGGCTGCGGGAGGTGATGACCGCGTTCTTCAACGCCGCCTACTTCAAGGACTCGCCGTTCAACCTCAAGTCCCTGCTGAACCGGATCATCGAGGAGCAGGACTGGCCGCTGGCCGAGCGCCTCGGCCTGAACGTGGCGAGGCTGCGCGGGCACGCGGCGTTCCTGAACGGATCCGCCCGGTCGATGCTGCACGGCATCCTGCTCAAGCTCCTTCCCTTGGAGGCGCACGAGTTCGGACGGGACATCTTCTCGACCGGCAACGTGCTGGCCAACTCCCGCCACTGGCTGAGCGATTCGTCACGTCATCTCGGCAGCTTCTTCTCCCGCCGCCGGCGCCCGCTCTCCCAGGGCCACATCGGTGTCACGCTGGGCCGCAGGGACTACGAGGTCCTCGGCGCGGGGCTGAGCCCCCGCGAGGTGGAGTTCCTGGTGAAGCACCCGATGGCGATGGGTGTCACCGGTGTGCGGCAGGAACCCGTCCCGATCGAGGGGGTGCAGCGCCGGAACTCCGAAGCCTTCGTGGACGACCTGGTCGGGAGCCCCGGCGTGGTCGGCGTCCTGGTGGCCCGCGGCCCGCAGGGCGACCTCACCGGGGTGACCAAGCTCGTCGAGGCCCCGGAGGGCGCCCAGCCCCGGCTCACGGAGCCGGAACCGGGTGGCCTCGGCCCCGATCTGCCGCTCAGCTGGCTCCCGGGCCGTGCGGTGTACGAGATCAAGCCGGACTCCCTCTACTACCGGTGGGTGCACGACCGGTACGGCATGCCGGTGATCGCCGGGGAGTCCGCCACCGCCGCGAAACTGATGCTCGCCTTCGACCTGATCGCGCCGGGCGGGGTCGAACCGGAACACCTGGGCCTGGCGCTCATCGGCTGGCTCGGCGAGGACCACTCGGTGTACGAGACGCTGCGGGGCATGGACCTGTCGGGCACGATGCCGCCGATGCCCTCGGACCTGTTCCACGACGCCACGCGGATGTACCAGGGGATTCCGGGCCTTGCGGTGTCCGAGCTGCGGACCAAGGCCGAGGGCGGAATGCTGCCGCACGAGGCGGCCTACCTGGCGAAGGCCACGAAGCCGCAGGCCCTGGGGGGCTTCGGCGAGCCCGGGCCCGCGGGCCTCGCCCTGGCCCGCGAGCGCCGGGAGGCCTTCGCCGCCACCCTGACCGAGCCGGACGCCGACCCCTACGTGCAGAGCTGGCTGGAGCGTCACGGCACGACGGCCGAGGAGGTGCTGCGCGACATCACCCCGGCGCACTTCGTCGCGCTCGCGGTCTACAGCGGGCCGGCCCGCCCGCTGGTCGACGTCATGTTGCGGACCCCTGCTCCGCTGCGCTCCTCGGAGCTCCGAGCCGAGGCCGAGAAGTTGCTGGAGTGGGCCGGTACGAGACACCCCGGCCGCGACCTCCTGCCGGAGGTCCTGCGTCCGGCCGCCGTGGGCACCCCGCAGGGGGCGGCCGCGCGGCTGGACGACCTGCTTCCGGCGGTGATGGCCGAACTGTCCGTCCACGCGGCGATGGTGTCCGAAGCGCTGGAGAGGCTGCCGCGGGCCTTCGGTACCGCCTTCCGCGCCGGCCGCCTGTTCGAGGACGTCGCCACGAGCCCCCTCTCCCGGCTGTCGCCCACCTCCGGCGGCTCCCCGCACACGCCCAGGGAGTTCACCAGTGCCACCCGCAGCGCGAGCGTGGCCCGCCGTGCCATGGCCCGAACGGGCACCCCCTCGCTCACCCGTCAGGTCTTCACCACGTACGAGCTGAACGGACGCTGCGGTGTGGAGATCACGCCCTTCTCCGCGCGTCGAGCGGACGAGGAGGTGGTGCTCCTGCCCGGAGCCCGCTTCCGGATCACCTCCCGGTCGCGTGCCGGCGGCTCGGCCCACGACGCCGTGACCGCCGTCGAGGAATCGCCGGAGCGGCCGGCCCCCGTGCCGGCGGCGGAGCGGGACCGTCCCCTGCTCGACGGGGTCTACCACGCCCTGGGCACGCTGGGCGGGGTGGTTCTGCGTCGGAGCTCGGACCTGGGGGTCCTCGGGCGCCGGAGCGGGGCCGATCACACCCGCCCACCGTCCGAGCACCCGCGGGACGCGCCGAGCCCGGCCCGGGCCGAGGGGCAGCAGGTGGCCCCCCGGCAGGTCCAGGAGGCCGCGCGGGCCGACGGTGACCTGGTCCTTCCCCAACCGGACTGGTCGGCCTTCGACGAACCGGACTCCGTCAGGACGCCGTAGCCGCGAGGACCGCCGAGCAGACGCCTGTCACCGTGGGCTCGCGCAGCAGGTCGCGCAGGTGCCGGCGGAAGGCCGTTCGGTGCTCCGGCTCGACGAGGCCGGTGGCCACCTCGTTGAACATCCGCAGGAAGGCCAGGGAGTCCCCGCCGAGCGCGTGGAAGTCCGCCTCCGGAGCGCAGACCGCCTCGTCGACGCGCAGGACGCGGGCCCAGACCCGGGCGACCTCGGCCCCGAGCCCGTCCCCCGGGGCCGGGGACTGCGTCGCCGGGGCGGCGGGCTGTCCGGCGAACGGGTCCGCCAGGGCGCTCATGTCCGTCTTGCCGTTCGCGGTCAGCGGGAAGGAGTCCACGACGACCACGGCTGCCGGTACCAGGTACCTCGGCAACAGGCCCTCCGCATACGCCCGCACCTGCGCCGGTTCGGCGGTGCCGGTGACGTACGCGCACAGCCGCTGCTGACCGGGGAGCCGACCCGGCAGGCCCGTCACCACCGCCTGCCGGACGCCGGGGTGGGATTCCAGCACGGCCGCCACCTCGGCCGGTTCGATCCGGTGCCCCAGGATCGACAGCTGCTCGTCGGCGCGCCCGAGGAACTCCAGCTCGCCCCCTGGGCCGGTGCGGGCGAGGTCGCCGGTGCGGTAGGCCCGCGTGCCGTCCTCCAGGGTGACGAAGCGCTCCTGGTCGAGGTCGGGCCGGCCGAGGTAGCCGGAGGCCAACTGGGCTCCGGTGAGGTGGAGTTCACCGGTCTGCCCCGATGCCACCGGTCGGCGCTCGGAGTCCAGGAGCAGCGCCCGGGTGCCCTCGACCGGCCGGCCGATCGGTACGGCCCCGGCCTGCCCGTCCCGCTCCGGGTCGAAGGTGTGGACGACGCACCCGATGGTGGCCTCGGTCGGCCCGTACTCGTTGACGATCCGGCAGTTCGGACCGAAGAGCCGCTGGGCGCGCGCCGCCGTCGAGCCGCGCAACTGCTCCCCGCCGACGACGACGGTGCGCAGACCGGTGGGGCGGACGCCGAGCCCGGTGATCAGGTCGAGGTGCGCCGGGGTGAGCTTGAGGGCGTTCACTCCGTAACCGGTGAGCAGGTCGGTCAGGGTCTCGAAGGTCGGTTCCCCGGGGAAGAGCGCCAGGCTGCCGCCCGCGAGCAGCGGAAGGAGGAGGGCCGTACCGGCCAGGTCGAAGGCGAGCGAGGTGAACAGGGCGAACCGGGTGCCGGCGTCGACCTGGTAGCGCCGGCCCGCCCAGGCGCGGTAGGCGACCAGGGCCCGGTGCGGCACCTGGACCCCCTTGGGGGCGCCGGTCGAGCCCGAGGTGTAGATCACGTACGCGGTGTCCTCCGGCCCGACCGCCGGAAGAGCGGGCCGGGGTCCGTGTGCGGGCAGCTCCTCCAGGACGAGGACCGGGCACGCCTCCCCGGGCACCGTCGCGTGGACCGCTCCGGCCAGGCAGAGTGCGGCCCCGGCGTCGGTGAGCAGCGCGCGGATCCGCGCGGCGGGGTGCGCGGGTTCGAGGGGGAGGTAGGCCGCCCCTGCTTTGAGGACGCCCCACAGCCCCACCACGGCCGCCACCGAGCGGTCGGCCAGCAGGCCGACGACCGCGCCGCGTCCGATGCCCCGGGCGACGAGCTCCGCCGCGACGACGTCGGAACGCCGGTCCAGCTCCCGGTAGGTGACGCGCTCCTCCCCGGCGAGCAGGGCGGTCTCGTCGGCGCTCCGCTCCGCTTGACGCCGCCACAGCTCCACCAGCGTGTCGGCGCTGTCGGCCGCGGGGCCGTCCGCGTTCCCCGGACACTCGTCGGGCGCCGCCTGCCCGGGCGCCGCCGTGCCGAGCGCCCGGGCGACGGCCGTGGCGAGCGCCTCCGCACCGCGCGCCTGCGCCCGCCCGCCCGCGTAGGAGAGCAGCAGTTCGGTGTGGTCGCGGAAGCTGACGGTGGCGATGGACACCGGGGCGTACGGGACGCGCAGCGGCACCGAGTACACCGTCTCGGGCTCGAACCCGGGAGCGCGCACCGCCTCCGGCTCGACCCGGCCGAGGTGGGACACCACGACGGAGGTCAGGTAGCGGCGGCTGCGCACGGCCGCGCCGTCGAGGGCGTGCGTGGCCGCCCGCAGGACGCCCAGCGGCAGCCGGGCCGCCGCCCGCTCCTCGCCGGCGGCGAGGTGGCGTTCCTCGGCGAGCTGGCGCAGCAACTGCTCGTGCCACTCGTCCCAGGGGCGCCCCGGGCCGCCCTCCAGGAAGACCGGCAGGGTGAGGTTGGCGGTCGCCCGGAGCCCCGGGCGGTGGCGACGCAGGTCGACGGGGACCATCACGCGCACCGGGCCGTCGGCGAAGTCCGCGATGGCCGCCGCGGCGCGGGCCACCAGCGCGGAGGGGGCGTGGGCCACGGTCCGTCGGCTCCAGCGGGTCGAGGTGTCCGGCCGCAGCCGTTCGCCCAGTCCGCGAAGCGGCCCGGTGCTCTCGGGCCAGGGGGCGCGCCAGCGCAGCCGTTGCGCCGCGCGGCCGCGCGTCCGGCCCGCGCAGAGCTGGTCGAGCAGGGCGTCGTCGTCCAGCCCGGACGGCGCGCCGAGCGGCTCCTCCCCGCGCAGGGCGCGGAACACCTCGCCCACCCAGGTCAGCGCACCCCGGCCGTCCATGACGGCGTGGTGGACCCGGAAGACCACGGTGGTCCTGGCGCCCGGCATCAGCACCACCTCGGCGGTGTGCCCGTGTACCGCGCTCAGCGGCTCCCGGAACGGCGGGAGCAGGTCGTGCAGGACCCGGACCTCGGGCGCGCGGCCGCTGTCCACCCAGGTCCGGTGCCGGCGTTCGAGCCGGGAGCCGGGGCAGACGGCCGCCGCCTCGGCAACGGCGCGGCGCAGCCGCTCGGGCTCGATCGTTCCGGTGCCCTCGACGACGATCTGGATGACGAAGGGCTCCGCGAGGTCCTCGCAGGCCAGGTAGAGCCACTCGTTGCTGGAAACCCGTCGGTGTGAGAACGCCGTCTCGCGGTCGGAGGCGTCGGAGGCGTCGGAGGCGTCGGGGACATCGGAGGCGTCGGGGGCGAGGACGCCGGGGCGGCCGGAACCGCCCTCCTGGGGTGCTGTCATGGCGAAGTCCTGTCGGTGTGCGGTGAGGGAGAGGGCCGGGGCGCGGCCGGCGGGCCGGCGCCCCGGCGGCGGTGGTCAGCGGCGGCGCGTGCCCAGCCGGGACCGGACGGCGTCGAGGTAGGCGGACACCCCGCCGAGGGAGTCGGCCCATGCGCGCAGCTCGTGCAGGCCCGAGCCCTGGTCGACCGCCGGGCGGTAGCCGAGATCGCGTTCGGCGGCCGTGATGTCGTACGTGGTGGACTGGGTGAACAGCGTCAACGCGTAGCGGCTGAGCGGTGGTTCGCGCCGGGCGGCGAGTGGCGGAAGCTTCCAGACCAGTTCGACGACCTCGGCGAGGGCGGCGGCCAGCCGCGGATCGACCATCCGGGTCGGGGGCCGCACGCCGAAGAGCATGGCGAGGCCGTCGAGGAACTCGCCGACGTCGGTCTGCTCGCGGTCGGTGACGAAGTAGGCCCGGCCGCCGACCCGTTCGGCCGGTGCCTCGGCGGCGAGCAGACAGGCCCGCACCGCGTTGGCGCAGTGGCACATCGAGGCGAGCGGCCGGTGGTCGCCGAACAGGTCGGGCAGCTTGCCCTCGGCCATCTTCACCAGCAGGCGCGGCAGGAAGCCGGAGTAGTCGCGGGGGCCCCAGATGCCCCGCGGGCGCAGCGACACCGTGGTGAAACCGGGGGCGTTGGAGGCCAGGACGTGCCGCTCCGCCTCCGCCTTGGTCGCGGAGTACAGGTTGTAGTAGCGGGTGGGGTACGGCGTGCTCTCGTCGATGCCGAGGCGGTCGCCCTCACCGCGCTGCATCAGGGCGCTGGGGCTGCTGACGAAGACGAAGCGCGGGACCCCGGCGGCGCGGGCCGCGGAGATCAGGTTCGCGGTGCCGACGACGTTGGCGTCCCGGAACTGCGCTCTGGTCCCGTACTCGACGACCCGGGCGGCGCTGTGGTGCACGGCGTCCACTCCGGCGACGGCCCGCCGCAGCGATGAGGGGTCGAGCAGGTCGCCGTGGACGAAGTCGATGCCGGGCTGCTCCAGCAGGTGGAGCACGTCGTTGCCCCTGCGGACCAGGACCCGTACCTCGTGGCCGTCGCGCAGCGCCTGCTGGGCGAGGTGTCCGCCGAGGAATCCGGACGCGCCGGTGACCAGGACCTTCATCGCCGGCCTCCGTCCCGGTGGGTGGCCGTGGCCGGGGCCGGCGGCTCGGGCAGGGATCGCCACCAGGTCGCCCCGAGGAGCATGGTGAGCCCGGCGGCGGCCGCCCGGCCACGACCCGCGGCGCGGGCGCGGCGCAGGGCCGCGGGGAGCTGGGCGGCGTGCACCACCACGCTGAGGAGGGCGTCGATCCACCACAGGGCCACCAGCACCGGCTGGTCGACGGGGTGGACCGCGCCGGCCAGCAGGTAGGCCCAGCCCGCGAGGGGGACCGCTCGCAGGGAACGCCGGGCCCGGGGCCGGTCGTCGGAGAGCCGCCGGGCGGCCCAGTCCGCGAGCTGTTCGCGGCCGATCTTGGCGTTGTGCCGGATGTCGACCGGGAAGCCGGGGTGCCGCAGGAAGAGCGACAGCCGGCTCGTCGTCTCCGAAGCGGCGGCCAGTTCCCGTAACTCCTCTTCCAGCCGGCGCCACCGGGCGTCGTCCACGCCGGGTTCGGTCTCCACGCACACCACCGGGCGCTGCGCGCCGGGCTCGCCGACGCCCACCAGGGCGGCGCGGCGCACCAGGGGGTGGGTGTTGAAGACGCCCTCGCAGCAGACCGTGTGCAGATCGCCGTTCGCGGTGCGCACCCGCTGGGTGCGGCGGCCGCAGAACCAGAGCCGCCCCCGGTCGTCGACGTAGCCCAAGTCGCCGGTGCGGTGCCAGAGTTCGGCCGAGCGGCCGCCGTGTTCCAGTCGGACCTTGTGCAGGGCGTCGGCGGTGGGGGAGGCGTGGTAGCGCCGGCTGACGGAGTCTCCGGCGACGGCGATCTCGCCGATCTCGCCGGGCGCCACGGCCAGGTCCGTCGAGCGGCCGGACAGCGGCCCGTCCGCCACCGGCAGGATCCGCACCGCGGTGCCGTCCACCGGCCTGCCCACGCAGGTGCCCGCGCCGAGGGCGCTGCGGGCCGCGGTGTCCGCCAGGATCTCGGCGGACTCGATCGAGGTGATCGGCAGGGCCTCGGTGGCGCCGTAGGCCACGTGGAAGGCGGTGTCCCCGCCCAGGACCCGGCGCAGGGCCGCGACCAGTTCGGGCCCGACGGGCGCGCCCCCGGCCACCACCGAGCGCAGGGCCGGCAGCGGGGTTTCCTGCCGGGCGAGGTGGTCGGCGAGGACCCTCAGCAGGGCCGGTGAGGCGGCCAGGGTGGTGACCTCGAACCGGGTGAGGGCCTCGACGAGCGGGCGCGGGTCCGCCTCGGCGACCTTGGCGGGGTTCAGCGGCGCCAGGACGAGCGTGGAGCCGAGCAGCAGGTCGACGATGCCGAAGGTCGGGACCGTCACCAGGGACACCTCGTGTCCGTCCCGGCCCTGGACGGCGTGGATCTGGCGGGCCATGGTGGCGACCATCCGGTGGGTGTACTCCACGCCCTTGGCCGGCCCGGTGCTGCCGGTGGTGAAGCCGACCATCAGCAGGTCGTCACCGCCCGGCCCCACCCCGGCGACCGGCCGCCGGGGTCGGGACCGCAGGCCGTCGAGGGTCTGCCCGCCCCAGAACCAGCGCCGTCCGAGGGTGACGGTGGTCCGGACGCTGCCGAAGGTCCGGCGGCCGGCGGTGCGGACGGCGTGCGCGGCGGGCGGTCCGATGAAGGCCTCGGCGCCCACCGAGCGGTAGCAGTGCAGCATCCGGCGCAGGCCCATGCCCGGGTCCACCACCACGGGGACGGCGCCGATCCGGAACAGTGCGAAGGCCAGGGCGAACAGCTCGGGCCCGAAGGGCGTCATCAGGATCGTCCTGGTGCCCTCGGTGATGCCTTCCTCGCGCAGGCCCTGGGCCAGGTGCTTGACGTCGTCCCAGAGCCGGCCGTACGTCAGGTCGTGGAACGCTCCGGACCGGTCGGCGTGGCGGATCGCCACCCGGTCGGGGAAGTCGTGGGCGTGGCGTTCGAGGTGGTCGGCGAGGCCCAGTGAGGTGTCCGGCTCCGATCTCGTCGGCGCCGTCACGAGGTCACCGCCACCGGCCGGTAGCTCACGCAGCCGGCGCTCAGCCCGGCGCCCGCGCAGACGAACAGCAGGTGGTCGTGGCCGGCCGGCGGCTCCTGCTCGACGGCCCGCAGGTAGTCGAGGACCAGCGCGGCGGTGTGCGGGGCACGGTCGTCCACGGATTCGACGGCCGGGGCCTGCGGGGGCATGCCGAGCCGGGCGGCCACGGCGGCGGCGAACCCGGGCGCGGGCCGGTTGCAGACCAGCCGGGTGCGGGCCGGGTCGAGGCCCTCGGCCCGGAGGTAGTCGGCGGCGGTCTCCGCGGCGAGCTCCACCAGGCGCTGCGCCCAGTCGGCGTCGCGTTCCACGGTGATCCGGCGGCGGCCCTCGGTGCCCATGGTCGCCGTGTCCAGGTAGCCCGCGCCGCCCACCGGGCCGCGGGCGGTGGCGAAGCGGACCGGCCCGAAGCCCGCGTCGGGCTCGCTGGAACGTTCCAGCAGCAGCGCGGCACCGAGGTCGGCGTACGGGTAGGCGGGGTCGTCCGCGGCGCGCCCGCCGGGGTGCGTGTCGGCTGCGGTCACCAGGACCCGGTCGGTGCTGCCGGTGCTCAGCAGCGCCCCGGCGGCCTGGACGGCGTTGAGCAGGCCGCAGGCGCCGTTCATCAGGTCGAAGGAGAAGGCGGGTGCGGCGTCGGGTGCCAGGAGGTGGTCCAGGTTGATGCCGGCCTCCTTCTGCACCAGGGCGGCCATCGCGGGCTCGGTCGTGTTCTGCTCCCGGTACACGCCGACGTTGATCAGCGTGCCGATCGCGTCGGGGGAGAGGCCGGCCCGGGTCAGGCAGTCGCGGGCGGCCGCGCCGGCCAGGCGGACGGAGGCGGTGGTCTCCCCGGGCAGCGGGGTGGCGGAGGCGGCGGCGGTGATGACGGTGCTCATGGTTGGTCAGACCCCCAGGTGCGAGATGGTGGCGGACAGGGCTCCGGTCACCACGCCGGAGGCGGCGGGGACCAGCAGGAACTTGGCGCCCTGACGGGCCGTCCCGGCGCGCAGGTGGCGGGCCAGTGCCAGGAAGTGGGACGTGGTGGCGGTGTTGCCGCACTCCTCCACCACGGAGAGCGAGTGCGGCATGGTGGTGCCGAAGGCGCTCTCGCCGATCTGGTTGTAGACCTCGATGAACCGCTTGCCGACCTGGTGCTGGACGATGTAGTCGAAGCCCTCGTCGGCGAAGGTCCGGCCGTTCTTCTCCAGCAGCTCCCCGTGGAACACCGGCCACAGGCTGAGCCGGTCCTTCTTGTGCATCTGCTTGTTGTCCGTGTACAGCGCCATGCCCTGGGTGCGGTCGCTCGGCATGCCGAGGCACAGGTGGGAGTACTCGGAGCAGGTCATCAGCTCGACGTAGTGGATCCGGTCGGCCTCGTCCACGGACTCGTCCATGACGACGGCGACCGCCGAGTCGCCCACCGAGAGCGAGGCGAACTGCAGGTCGTAGGAGTCGGTGATCTCCGCCGCCGCGGTCTGCGAGATCGGGGTGATCCGCTCGCCGCTCACCACCAGGCCGTTGCGCACCAGCCCGGCGCGGATCATCCGGTCCAGGAGGAGGACTCCGGTCATCATCCCGGCGCAGGCGTTGGACACGTCGAAGTGGATCGCCGAGTGCGCGCCGAGTTCCTCGGCGAGCATCCGGCTGAAGGACGGTTCGAAGTAGAGGCGGTCCCCCCGGTAGCGGCTGATGGAGGTGGAGATCACGACGTCCAGGTCGGCCGGCCGGTGGCGGGAGTTGCCGAGGGCGTCCCGGGCCGCCTTCAGGGCCAGGCCGTAGGAGTCCTCCCCGGCCTCGGGGCGGGGGTCGTACACCCGGCGCTCGGTCACCCCGGTGATCCGTTCGAGGTCGAGTCCGGGCACGCCCGTCACCTGGGCGACCAGCTCCGGGGTGGGCAGCACGGTCGGGGGCAGGTACATCCCGAGTGCCTCGAAACGGCTGCTGCGTTCTGTCGTCATTGGGTTCACTTCCGGTCTTCAAGGATTCATGCCATGCCCATGACAGTGACCCGTCGGCCCTGGGGCGTGCGGGTTCCGCTGAGGAGTGGCGGTCGAGCCGACGAGCGTGACGGACGGGGCGCCCTTGCCTGATATCACCGAGAGTGATCGTCCGAGCCATCATCGTTGGCGACTGCAACGACCGTAGCGCAGCGATGCTTCAAGTGATGAATCGTCAGGACGTGGCGATAGTCACGCAGCCTAACTAAGTCGATCAAGCCCCGGAGGGCGAGCGGACTCGCGCAGGTGTGCTACGTTCCGGTGCCGATCGAGCACGGCAAGTGGCCTTCCGGGCCGCATGTGTGACGCCGCGTCGGTTCGGACTCCGCCGTGCGCGAAAACGGCGGCGTCCCCACACCGATCGGTGTGGGGACGCCGCCTGCGGTCCTGCTCGTCGTGCCGGGGCTCACCCGGTCCGCCGGAGCAGGTGCTCCTCGTCGCAGATGTCGCCGAGGTAGCCCTGCTGGTCGTCCCGGCTGTCGCCGGAGACCGCGTAGCGGGGCGAGTCGCTGCACCACACGTAGGTGGCGGAGATGCTCGCCCGCATGTCGTCGATGCACCCGTACACCGCCGGCCGGTCGGCCAGCGGTACCCCGAGCGAGTCCAGGGTGAACGGGATCGCGGCCTCGGCGCCGAGGAAGACCCTCATGTGGTCGTGCACCATCGTGATGGCCTCCTCCAGCGCCTCCTCGCGGGAGAGGCCGCGATGGTGCTCCAGCACGAACACGATGTTGTGGCCGTCCCCCTGCCGCTCCTCCCGCTCGTGGGAGAGCACGTCCTGCATGTAGTTGATCGCCCACACGGTTGCGAGGACCAGCTGCTGGAACGTGCCGCTCTCCCACACCGCGCGGCTCAGTTCGCAGCGGCGCAACCGCTCGTTGAGGTCCAGCAGGGCGTACATGTACCCGGACACGTCACGCAGCCGCCGGTACTCCTCCTCGTCCGGGACGGCGCCTGCGGCCCGGTTGAGCGTCTCGGTCTCGAAGGCGCGGAAGATGTTCGCCCAGTTGCCCGCGGCCCGGGCCCGGTAGTAGTCCGACATGCCCTCGCACTGCCGCTCCCACAGGTCGGCGAACGAGGCGGCGGCCGGGGAGCGGTGGGCGGGGCGTCCGTCGAGGACGGCGAGGAGGGAGTCCACGGCGGCGCTGGTCCGGGCCGGGTCGAGTCCGCGGTCCCGGTCGAACTGGCCGTCGAGGATCACCATCCAGCCGAGCGCGTCGAAGCCCAGGTCCAGCTCCGGACCGACCGCGCTGGGCCACCACCGGGCCACGCACTCGGGGTAGCGCCAGGTCAGGTACCGCTTCAGCGCGCCGCGCTCCGGCAGCAGGCCGAACCGGTCCAGCCAGGCCAGGTGCCGCGAGGTCGCCCGCGTGATGCCGGGGTTGAAGCGCTCCGCGAACGGGACGTCGATCGGATACCTACGGGCCATCGGGCTGCTCCTGACGAATCGTGGTCTCTGCGGGTGAGGGCTGTGGCCCGGACGTCCGGTCGCCCCGGTACGGGGGCCGGTGCTCCACCACCATCGGCAGGGCGTCGGGCTTCGGTATCGCGGCCGGCACCTCCCGGACCGCCGATCCGGGCAGCGGGCGCAGCCGCCAGGTGGAGACCAGGGTGGCCAGGAAGATGAGCGCCTCCGTCCAGGCGAAGGAGTCGCCGATGCACTTGTGGCTGCCGGCGCTGAAGG
This sequence comes from Kitasatospora sp. NPDC093102, assembly GCF_040683915.1. NCBI lineage: Bacteria > Bacillati > Actinomycetota > Actinomycetes > Kitasatosporales > Streptomycetaceae > Kitasatospora > Kitasatospora sp. NPDC093102. The sequence continues at coordinate 97,722 of NZ_JBFBFA010000026.1, forward strand.
GGAGGTAGGCGCTGCGCGGCAGCGACCCGGCGCGCTCCGGGGACCAGCGGTCCGGGTCGAAGCGGGTCGGATCCGGGTACAGCCCCGGGTCCCGGTGCAACCCGTACAGGCTGTATGCGAGTTCGGTGCCCGCGGGGACGACGGTGTCCCGCAGCCGCACCGGGGCGGTGGTCCGCCGCATCAGCAGCAACAGCGAGTGCAGACGCACGACTTCCCGCAGCACCTGGTCGGTGTACGTGAGCTTCGGTACCTCGGCGAGGCCGATCGGGCCGTCGCCCGCCACCGCGTCGACCTCGGCCCGCACCCGCCGCTCGACCTCGGGGTGGCGGGCGAGTTCGTGGAAGGCCCAGGCCAGGGTGGTCGCCGTGGTCTCCGTCCCGGTGAAGAGGATCGTGACGGCCTCGTCGTGGACCTGCGCGTCGGCCATCGGCTCACCGGTCTCGGCGTCGCGCGCCGAGAGCAGCATCGACAGCAGGTCCCCGTAGGTGTCCCCGCTCTCGCGGCGCTCCCTGATGATGCCGTCGATCAGGTGGTGGAGCCGGGCGGCCGCCGCGTCGAACCGGCGGTTCACCGGAATCGGCAGCGACTCCAGCGTCCTCGGCACCACGGCGCGGTAGAAGAGGCTGTTGCTGACCACGGGCACCGCGTCGACGAGTTCGGCCACGGCCGCGCCGCTGAGGCTGGAGGAGAACATCACGTCGGCGACGGTGGTGGTGACCAGCCGGTACATCTCCCGGTCCACCGCGAGGACCTGCCCGGGCTGCCACGAGGCGGCGAGCCGGCGGACGTTCTCGCCCATGATCCGGGCGTACCGTTCGATCCGGCTGTGGTGGAAGGCGGGTTGCATCAGCCGCCGTTGGCGCCGGTGCAGCTCCCCCTCCGAGGTCGCGAGCCCGTTGCCGAGGATCGGCCCGAGCCGCTTGAAGATCCGCCCCCGCTCCACGCTGTGGCTCTGGGCGACCACGAGGTGGTGGATCAGCTCGTGGTCGGTGAGGAAGTACACCGGCCAGCTGCCCACGTCGAGGCGCACCACGGGGCCCAGTGACGGGAGCGAGCCGATGAAGTCCCGGGGCCGGCGCCACAGTTGCCAGCCGTGGCCGACCAGCGGAAGGCGTCCGGGTGCGACCGGGACGTCGAGGGCGGGAGTCGTCATCGGTACTTCCCTGGGGAACGGGGTGCGAGGGTGCGGCATCATCGTCGCTGGTCAGTGGCGGCGTCCGGGATACGGAGATCCGTAGTGACCACGGTCCGCGCGCGGGACAGACTCCTGCCGACCGTCGGCTCCGTCCGTCCCCCCCCGGGCAGGGCCGAACCCCGCCGCGCTCGACCGGGGGTCCCCAGCCGAAGCCCAGGCGTCAGAGAACGGCTCTGCCCCATGCTCATGCGAACCCGACCGACCCCAGCGCCCGCCGCTCCCGGCCGCGAACCGGCGGTGAGCGGGAGATGAGCCTGCTCCTGGTGGGACTCAGTCACCACACCGCGCCCGTGCACGTCCTCGAACGCGCCGCCCTGACCAGCGGGGCGAAGCCTGTGCTGCTCCGGGAGGTGATCACCGACGGCGCAGCCGCGGAGGCCGTCGTCCTGGGCACCTGCAACCGGATCGAGCTGTACACGGACGTGGAGAAGTTCCACGACGGCGTCGCGGCGCTGTCGGGCCTGCTCGCCCGGCACAGTGGCATGGAGGTCGGCGAGCTCACCCCGTACCTCTACGTGCACTACGAGGACCGGGCCGTCGACCATCTGTTCTCGGTCGCCTGCGGCCTGGACTCCCTGGTGGTCGGCGAGGGCCAGATCCTCGGCCAGCTCAAGGACGCCCTCGGCCTCGGCCAGGAACTCGGCACCGCCGGACGTGCCCTCAACGAGCTGTTCCAACGTGCGCTCCGGGTCGGCAAGCGGGCCCACAGTGAGACCGGCATCGACCGGGCCGGCCGCTCCCTGGTCTCCTACGGGCTCGACCGGCTCGCCGAGCGGGTCGGTGCACCGGAGGGCAGGCGGGCCCTGGTGATCGGCGCCGGCTCGATGGCCGCGCTCGCCACCGCGGCCCTGGCCCGGCTCGGCGTCCGCGACCTGGTCGTCGCCAACCGGAGCCGGCAGTCCGGGGAGCGGCTGGCCGCCTCCGCCGGTGGCCGGAGCGTGGACCTCGCCGAGGTGCCGGGCGAACTCGCCACGGCCGACCTCGTCGTCTCCTGCACCGGTGCGACCGGTCTCGTCCTGGACGAGCCGACCGTCGCGGCGGCCCTCGCCGCGCGTGGCGACGGCGCGGTCCTCGGCCTGCTCGACCTGGCGATGCCGCGCGACATCGACGCCGCGGTGGCCGACCTGGACGGCGTCCACCTCGTGGGCATCGAAAGCATGAGCGCGGGCGGTGCCGACGCCCCGGCGGCGGCCGAGGTGAACGCGGTGCGGCGGATCGTGGCAGCCGAGACCGAGGCCTTCCGTGCGGACCGGCAGGCCGCCGGGGTCGCGCCGACGGTGGTGGCCCTGCGGACCCTGGGAGCCGAGGTCATCGGATCCGAACTCGCCCGGCTCGACAGCAGAATCCCGGACATGACGGATCGTCAGCGCACGGAGATCGCCATCGCCGTGCACCGCGTCGTCGACAAGCTGCTGCACCCGCCCACGGCCCGGGTCAAGCAACTCGCCGCCGGGCCCGGCGGTATGGAGTACGCCGATGCGCTCCGGATCCTGTTCGACCTCGACCCGCAGACGGTTGCCGCCGTCGGTCGGGCCCGCACCGATGAATCGAAGTGAGCCGATGGCCGGCACCCGTACCACCACCCGATCGCCCGAGAGCCCGGACGGCGTGCTGCGCCTCGGGACCAGGCGCAGCCGACTGGCACTCGCCCAGTCCGGACAGGTCGCCGAACGGATACGGCAGTTGACCGGCAGGCCGGTCGAACTCGTGGAGATCACCACGGTCGGCGACCTCTCCCGCGAGGCCCTGACCCAGATCGGCGGGACGGGAGTCTTCGTCTCGGCGCTTCGTGATGCGCTGCTCGCCGGACGGATCGACCTCGCCGTCCACTCCCTGAAGGATCTGCCCACCGCCTCCCCGTCCGACCTCGTGCTGGCCGCCGTGCCGGAGCGCGAGGACCCGAGGGACGTCTTGGTCGCCCGCGGCGGCCTGACCTTCGAACGGCTGCCGGACGGTGCCCGGGTCGGCACCGGATCCCCTCGGCGGATGTGTCAACTCGCCGCCTGGGCCAGGGAACTCGGGCACCGGGTCGAGCTCGTGCCGATCCGCGGCAACATCGACACCCGGCTCGGCTACGTCTCCGGCGGAGAGCTCGACGCGGTGGTCCTGGCCGCAGCCGGCCTCACCCGCCTCGGGCGGTCGGACGCCGTCACCGAAGTGCTGCCGACCGACCGGTTGCTCCCGGCCCCGGGCCAGGGTGCCCTGGCCGTCGAATGCTCGGCTGGGAACGAGGAGTTGGCGGCGCAGCTCGCTCGACTCGACGATCCCGCCACCCGGCTCGCGGTGGCCGCCGAACGGGCCCTGCTCGCCGCGCTGGAGGCCGGCTGTTCGGCGCCCGTGGGTGCCATCGCGACCGGAAATCTCGGCCAACCCGGCCACTCCACGGGGCTCTTCAGGATCGAGGCGGCCGTCGGCGCGCCCGACGGCTCCCGCCTGTGCCGGAGGTCCCTCACCGAGGCACCGCCCGCAACTCCCGCCGAGGCGGCGGCGATCGGCCGCCGGCTCGCCGAGCGCATGCTCGTCGAAGGCGTGGCGCAGTGCCTGGAAGGAGTCGCGGCCCGGTGAACCCCGACACTCCCGGGCGCCGCGGCGCCGCGTACGACTCCGCGTTCCTGCGGGCCTGCCGGCACGAGCCCGTGCCGCACACCCCGGTGTGGTTCATGCGGCAGGCCGGCCGCTCGCTGCCCGAGTACCTCAAGGTCCGCGAGGGCATCCCCATGCTGGAGTCCTGCATGCGGCCCGAGCTGGTCAAGGAGATCACCCTCCAGCCGGTGCGCCGGCACAAGGTGGACGCGGCGATCTTCTTCAGCGACATCGTGGTGCCGCTCAAGGCCGTCGGCATCGACGTCGACATCAAGGCCGGCATCGGCCCGGTCATCGCCGACCCGATCCGCACCGTCGAGGACCTGAAGCGGCTGCGCCCGCTGGAGCCCGACGACATCCCCTACATCACCGAGGCCGTCGGCCTGCTGGTCGACGAGCTCGGCGGGACCCCGCTGATCGGCTTCGCCGGGGCGCCGTACACGCTGGCCAGCTACCTGGTCGAGGGCGGGCCGTCCAAGAACCACGAGAACACCAAGGCCATGATGTACGGGCAGCCCGAGCTGTGGGCCGCCCTGGTGGACCGGCTCGCGGACATCACCTCGGCCTTCCTCAGGGTGCAGATCGAGGCCGGCGCCTCGGCGGTCCAGCTGTTCGACTCCTGGGTCGGCGCGCTCGCGCCGGACGACTACCGCCGCTCGGTGATGCCGGCCAGCACCAAGGTCTTCGACGCCGTCGCCGGGTACGGCGTGCCGCGGATCCACTTCGGCGTCGGCACCGGCGAGCTGCTCGGCCTGATGGGCCAGGCAGGCGCGGACGTCGTCGGGGTCGACTGGCGGGTGCCGCTGAACGTCGCCGCCGAGCGGGTCGGCCCGGGCAAGGGGCTGCAGGGCAACCTCGACCCGGCGGTGCTGTTCGCGCCCACCAGGGTCGTGGAGACCAAGGCCCGCGAGGTGCTGCACGCGGCCCAGGCACTCGGCACCAGCGGCCACATCTTCAACCTCGGCCACGGCGTGCTGCCGTCCATGGACCCGGACGCGCTCAGCCGCCTCGTCGCCTTCGTCCACGAGGCCGGCGCCCGCTGACCCCGGACCGTTTCGAGAAAGGCCCACCGTTGACCGACGATTCCGCGAAGTCCCCGCACGCGGGCAAGAAGGCGCGCGACCTGAACCAGGTCATCCGCTACACCATGTGGTCGGTGTTCAAGCTCAAGGGCGCCCTGCCCGAGGACCGCACCGCCCTGGCCGCCGAGGTGGACGAGCTGTTCGCCCAGCCGGCCGCCAAGGACGTGACCGTGCGCGGCACGTACGACGTCTCCGGTCTGCGCGCCGACGCCGACATCCTGGTCTGGTGGCACGCGGCCGACTCCGACGACCTCCAGGAGGCGTACAACCGCTTCCGCCGCACCGGCCTCGGCCGGCTGCTGGAGCCGGTCTGGTCGAACATGGCGCTGCACCGCCCGGCCGAGTTCAACAAGTCGCACATCCCGGCCTTCCT
>NZ_JBFBFA010000027.1:0-95719 GCF_040683915.1 Kitasatospora sp. NPDC093102
GCCTCCCACACCAACCACTCCCGCTCCGCCGCCCCCAACACGTCCACCGCACCCACCGACACCCGCGGATCCGCGGCCAACTGCTCCAGCACACGGACCAGTCGGGCGCCGACGGCCTCGGCCCCGGCACGGTCGTAGACGTTGTTCTGGTAGTCGAGGGAGAGCCGCAGGTAGGGGTCGGAGGCGTTGAGGGTGAGCGGGTAGTGCGAGCCGGCGATCGGCCGGATGCCGTCGATCGTGATGCCCGCCGAGGTGTTGGCGGCGTTGATGCCCGCGCGGTCGAACGGGTAGTTCTCGAACGCGATGATCGTGTCGAACAGGGTGGACATCCCGACGTCGCGCTGGATGTCGGCCAGTCCGTAGTAGTGGTGGTCGAGCAGCGCGGTCTGCCGCTCCTGGAGCCCGGTGATGACCTCGGCCATGCTGCTGTCCGGTCGGCAGTGCACCCTGACCGGCAGGGTGTTGACGAACAGGCCGACCATCTCGTCCGAACCGGGCAGATCGGCCGGGCGGCCGTTGACGGCGGCGCCGAACACCACGTCCTGCTGCCCGGTCAGCTTCGAGACCAGGACCGCCCACGCCCCCTGCAGGAGCGTGTTCAGTGTGACGCCGAGTTCCGCGGCGCGCCGGGCGAGTTCCTTCCCCCGCTCGATCGACAGCGGCACCTCGACCCGTCCGTGGGCGGTCGCCTTCCCGTTGGGCGTGATGCCGGCGGCCACCAGGGCGGGCCGGTCGAAGCCGGCCAGTTCGGCCTTCCAGCGGGCCACCGACTCCTGCCGGTCCCGCGTGGACAGCCAGGCCAGGTAGTCGCCGTAGCTCCGGACCTGGGGGAACTCGCGGGTCCCGGCGTACAGCAGGATCAGGTCCCTGATCACCGAGGTCGACGACCAGCCGTCGAACAGCGTGTGGTGTGCCGTGATGACGAGTTTCGCCCGCTGCGGACCGCAGGTGAGCAGGGACAGGCGGATCAGCGGCGGCCGGGTGGGATCGAGCTGGTCGGCCCGGTCCTCGGCGAGGGCCCGGTCGAGCGCCGCTTCCTGCCCGGCTTCGCCGCGACCGGTCGCGTCGATGTGCCGCCAGGGCATGGCGACGTGCTCGGGCACGACCTGCACCGGATCGCCGTCGGCCCCGGTGAGGAACGCGCAGCGCAGGTTCGGGTACCGGTCGAGGAGCGCCTGCCCGGCCTCCCGCATGCGCGCCGGGTCCACGTGTCCGGACAGGTGCAGCACGAACTGCATGTGGTAGACGTCGAAGGCGCCGTCGGCGAGCGCGGCCTGGAACTGGATGCCGGACTGTCCCGGGGCCTGCGGCCACACCTCGGCCAGCCGGCCGTAGCGCGCCTCCCAGGCCTCGATCTCGTCCTGCCGCACCGGGACCAGCGGGGCGTCCGAGGGGGTGAGCCCGCCGGTCCCCGGGTGTGCAGCGTGCGCGGCCATGCCGTGCAGCACCTCGACCCAGATCTCGGCGAGTTCGGCGGCCCCCTCCGGGGACAGCACTCCGCGGGGGAACAGGAAGGCCGCCTGCAGCCGGGGGCCGTCGGGGGAGTCCGTGGCGACCGCGTTGACCTCCAGCGCGGACAGCGCGGGCAGGTCCGGGTCGGGCGCCGGCGTCAGTTCGGCGGCCCAGGACGCCGGTCCCCACCCGTGCGCGCGCAGGTGTTCGGGAACGTCGCTTCCGGAGATCCGGCCGAGGTAGTTGAACCCGAGCTGGGGCACCGGGCAGTCGGCGAGCCGCCGCGCGGTCCGCGGGTTGAGGTGGCGCAGCAGTCCGTACCCCACGCCCTTGTCCGGGATCCCGCGCAGCTGCTCCTTGACCAGCTTGATCGCCTTCCCGGCCGCGGGGCCGCCGGCCAGCACGTCGTCCAGGTCCACCTCCCGCACGTCGATCCGGGCCGGGTACATGCTGGTGAACCAGCCGACGGTCCGGGAGAGGTCGGCCCCGGGCACGACGTCCTCCTCGCGGCCGTGCCCCTCCAAGCGGACCAGGGTGGAGTCGTCCGCACCTCGCCACCGGTTCACCGCCAGGGCGAGCGCGGCGAGCAGCACGTCGGCCCCGGTGGCCCGGAACGCCGTGGGGAGTGCGGTCAGCACCGCCTCGGTGACGTCGGCGGGCAGTTGCACCCGCACGCTGTCGAGGGTGGACATGACGTCCACCGCCGGGTCGAAGGCCCGCGTGCCCAGCGGGGGGTTCGGCACGGCGAGCAGGTCCTGCCAGTACTCCAGCTCCGCCTCCCGCCGCGGGGTGAGCGCCTCGGTCCGCAGCGCGTCCGTCCAGCGGCGGAACGACGTTCCGACCGGGGGCAGTTCGGGCGTCCGGCCGGAGCGGACCTGCTGCCACGCCTCGGCGAGGTCGGACATGATGATCCGCCAGGAGACGCCGTCCACCACCAGGTGGTGGAGCACCACAAGCAGCCGGCCCTCCCCCGACTCCGCGGCGAACCAGACGAAGTCCGCCATCCTCCCGGCCTCCGGGTCCAGTCGCCCGGCCGCGGCGTCCAGCTCCGCCTTCGCCGCCGCGAGCGAGGACGGCTCCTCCCACCGGCCGTCGCAGGGGACCCGGCTGATCAGGTCGGCCGCCCGCACGGTGCCCGCCGGACGCGCCTGGAGGGAGAGCTCGTCGCCGCGCACCAGCCGCGCGCGCAACAGGTCGTGCCGGTCGAGCAGGGCGTCCAGCGCCGCGGCCAGCCCGCCCGCCTCGATCCCGGCGGGCAGCTCCAGCGTCATCGCCATCGCGAACCGGTTCATCCCGCCGCCGTGCTCGAACACGTGCCGTGCCACCGGCGGCAGCGGCACCTGGCCGACGCCGCCGTCCTCGTCCTCCGCGAGCGCGGGCACCGGTGACCTGCGGGTGGAAGCCAGCTCGGCCAGCCTGGCCGCCGAACGGCACTCGAAGATCTCCCGGGTGGTGAGTTCCAGGCCCCGGGCCCGCACCCGCGCCACCACCTGGATCGAACGCAGGCTGTCCCCGCCCACCGCGAAGAAGTCGTCGTCGACGCCGACCTGGTCGACACCGAGGACGTCCGCGTACGCCGCGGTGATGATCTTCTCGGTCTCGGTGCGCGGCTCCCGGGATGTCCGGCCCACGAAGTCCGGTTCGGGCAGCGCCGAGCGGTCGAGCTTGCCGGTCGGCCCGAGCGGCATCCGGCCCAGGACCACGAAGGCCGACGGCACCATGTAGTCGGGCAGCCGGGCCGCGACGAAGTCGCGCAGCTCGGCTGCGGAGACGCCGGACTGCATGTCCACGTCGGCGATGCCTCCGGCGCCGTCGTCACCGACCCCGCCCCCACCGGTGTGCACCACGTACGCGACGAGCCGGCGCCGGCCGGGGGACGCCTCCCGGCTGACCACCACGGCCTCGCTGATCCCGGGGTGCAGCGCACACACCGCCTCGACCTCGGCGGTTTCGATGCGGAAGCCGCGCACCTTCACCTGGCCGTCGCTGCGGCCGACGCACTCCAGTTGGCCCCGCGCGTTCCAGCGGGCCAGGTCGCCCGTGCGGTACATCCGCTCGCCCGCGGGGCCGAAGGGGCTGGCCACGTACCGCTCGGCGGTCATGCCCGGGCGGTCCTGGTAGCCGCGGCCCAGGCAGGTCCCGGCCACGTACAGCTCGCCGACCACCCCCTGCGGCACCGGGGCGAGCCCCGGGCCCAGCACGTAGGCGCGCATGTTCCCCAGCGGGGTGCCGATGGGCGCGACGTCGCCGTCCGACCACTCCTCAGACGCCCCGAGGGAGAACGCGGTGGCGTAGAAGCTCTCGCTCTGCCCGTAGCCGTTCACGACCTGAACCCCGGGCAGGGCCTCGCGCACCTGCCGCACCAGCCGGGCCGTGAGCACGTCGCCCGCGAAGACGACCGTGCGCACGTCGGTCGTCCTGTCCAGATGGCCCACCAGCTCCCCGAGCACCGAGGGGACCGCGCTGATCACGTGGCCCTGCCAGCCGTCGCGCTCGCCGAGCGCCAGGGCGTTCGGCACCACTTCGGCCGTGCCGCCGGTGGACAGGACGGTCAGCAGCTCGAAGACCGAGACGTCGAAGTTCACCGAGGTGCCGGCCAGCATCCGCCAGCCGGGCGGCGCGTCCAGCACGCGCGCCAGCTCCCGCACCCCGTTGACGACGTTGCGGTGGGTGATCGCCGCGCCCTTCGGCTTGCCGGTGGAGCCGGAGGTGTACATCACGTACGCCAGGTTGTCCGGGCCCAGCGGCGCGGTGCGGTCCGAGTCGTCCGGCGCCCCCTCGGGCGGCTCCCATTCGGCGCGGCGGTCGAGGTCGACGGTCCGGACGTCGTTCTGCGGCAGGGTCCGCCAGGTCCCGGTGTCGGTGACGGCGAAGCGCGGGCGCGCCTCGGACAGCACGCTCGCCGCCCGGCCGCCGAGGTACTGCGGGTCCATCGGCAGGTAGCCGGCACCGGACTTGAGGATCCCGAGCAGGCCGACGACCAGGTCCTCCGTGCGCGGCAGCGCGAGCACCACCAGGTCCTCGGGACCGGCACCCCGCCGGACCAGCTCCCACGCCACGCCGTTCGCCCGGTCGTCGAGCTCCCGGTAGGTCAGGGTCCGGTCCTGGTACACGACGGCGGGAGCGTCGGGCGTCCTGGCCACCTGCTCCTCGAACAACTGAGGGATCGTCAGTTTCGGCACCTTGGTGGAGGTTTCGTTGAACCGGTGGAGCAGCCGGTCCCGCTCGTCCCCGTCGAGCACGTCGATGCCGCCGACGCTTCGCCCGGGGTCGTCCACGATCCGGCCGAGCACGGTGACGAACCGGTTCGCCAGGCCCTCGACCGTGTCCCGGTCGAACAGGTCGGTGGCGTACTCCAGGCGGCACGTCGCCCCGCCCGGGCCGGCCGGGACCATGTCGAAGAACAGGTCGAACTTGGCCGTCCGGGTCTCCAGCCGCTCCGCCCGGACCGCGAGACCGGGGATCTCCAGCTCCGGCACCGGCGGCTGCCAGGAGAGCATCACCTGGAAGAACGGGTGGTAGGCGGTGGACCGGTCCGGGTTGAGCAGTTCCACCAGCCGCTCGAACGGCATGTCCTGGTTGTCGTACGCGGCCAGCGCCCGTTCCCGCACCCGCTGCAGCAGCCCGCGGAAGGTCGGGTTGGCCGACAGGTCGACGCGCAGCACCCAGGTGTTGACGAAGAACCCGACGAGGTCCCGCAGTTCCTCGTCGGTGCGGCCGGCGATCGGTGCGCCGATGGGCACGTCGTCACCGCAGCCGAGGTGGTGCAGCAGGACCGCCAGCGCGGCGTGCATGACCATCGAGACGGTGGTGTCCTCCTGCGCGGCCAGCTTCTCCACGGACCGGAGCAGGTCGGGGCCGACGGAGAACGGGACCAGGTCGCCGCGCCGGCTCGCCCGCCTGGGGCGCGGACGGTCGGTGGGCAGGGCCAGCGGCTGCGCCAGATCAACCAGGGCCTGCCGCCAGTACGCCAGTTGCCGGGCGGCCAGGCTGTCCGGATCGGACTCGTCACCGAGCACGTCCTGGTGCCAGAGGGTGTAGTCGGCGTACTGCACCGGCAACGGCTCCCACCCCGGCGCCCGGCCCTCGCTGCGGGCCGCGTACGCCACGGTCAGATCGCGCAGCAGGGGCCCCATGGACTCCCCGTCCAGGGCGATGTGGTGCACGACCAGCGCAAGGGTGTGGTCGCGCGGTGCGCTGCGCACCAGCCTGGCCCGGATCGGCACGTCGGTGGCCAGGTCGAAGGAGGCGGTGGCGGTCTCCTCCAGGGCCGCCGCCCGCTCCTCCTCCCCCGCCGCGTCGACGACGGGCAGGTCGAACCGGGCCTCCTCCAACGGCAGCACCCGCTGGTGGGGCACGCCGTCACCGTCCTCGACGATCACCGTGCGGAGGATCTCGTGCCTGCCCATGACGTCGCGGAACGCCGACTCCAGCGCACCCACGCTCAGCTCGCCGGTCAGCCTCAGCGCGAAGGCGCCGTTGTACGTCGGCGACGGGCCTTCGAACCGGTCGACGAACCACAGTCGGCGCTGCGCGAATGACAACGGGATCAAGGTGTCTCCAAATCCGCGGAACGAGCTGGGGCAATACACCACTCAGCTCTGGTCGAGTACCGCCAAGAGCTCTTCGTTGTAGAAGTCGTCGATGGAGCACGCGCCCGACACCGTCGAGAAGTAGCGGTCGATCAGGTTCTGGTGGCCGACCAGCTTCCGCAGCATCTCCGTCTTGCTCCCGGGCTTGAGCTCGGCCACGTTGAGCGCGCCCTGGTAGAGGTCGAAGAAGCGGTCGGTCAGGCCGCCCTCGTAGCGCTTCAGCGCGATCCCCAGCGCCGCTTCGTCGTGCAGGTCCTCCCCGATGTGCCCGGTGAGCGACTCGGCCTGGAGGAAGGCGTCGGTGATGCCGCGGGCGGTGATGGAGTCCTTGTGGTGCGCCGCGTCACCGAGCAGCACCCAGCCGGGCCCCTGGGCCTTGCGGAAGAAGTTCTGCTGGTGCCCGGTGCCGTAGAACTGCTCGACCCGGCTGCCCGCCGACATCCGCTCGTACAGCTCGGGGGCCGTGGTGCGGACGGCCTCCAGGAAGGCCGGCTCGACCGCGGTGCGGACCTCGGCGAACTCGCTCTGCGGGAAGTAGGCCATGACCAGCCGCAGGCCGTCGTTGGTGGGGATGCCCCCGATCCAGCGCCCCGGCCGCTCGTGCAGCTCGAAGTGCCCGGGGACGTCGGCCCAGTAGCTGTAGTACGTGCAGGTCATCCGCTGGTACTCGACGACGTTCGGCGCACCGACCTTGCGGGCCACCAGCGATCGCATGCCGTCCGCGCCGACGACCAGCCGCGCCCGTTCCGTCGTCTCGACGCCTCCGGGCGTCGTGTACCGCACTCCGACGACCCGGTCGCCGTCGAAGACGAGGTCGTTGACCGTGCAGGCCTCCCGGAACTCCACGCCGGACGCCACGGCGCCCGCCACCAGGATCGGGTCGAGCACGAACCGCCTGGGCGCGTACGTGGTCCGCCGGCCGTCGACGGGCAGCGAGAAGCCCTCCAGCCGGACGCCGGGGCCGTCGTAGCTCTGACGGTCGATCGGCTGGCAGCCCGCGTCGCGGAGCCGGTCGAGCAGCCCCCAGCGGTCGAGCAGCGCCACGCCCGGCTGATGGATGTAGTGCGAGGACAAGGTGTCCTGCGGGAAGCGCGCCTTCTCCAGGAGCAGGACGCGGTAACCCTGCCGGGCGAACAGCATGGCCGCCGGCGCACCTGCGCAACGGGCGCCTATGACAACTACGTCGTACATGGCCCTCACTTACCGTTGAGTTACCGCGTCCAGGGATTCGATGTGCGCGGAAATCGACGCCACCGTCGGGTTGAGGAAGAGCTGGTCCACCGGGACCTCGACGCCCAGTTCCTCGATGAATGCCCCTTGGATTCTGGCCATGATCACGGAGTGGCCGCCCAAGGTGAAGAAGTCGTCGTCGACCGATATGTCGTCGCGCTGGAGTTCCCGGCACCAAATGGCCCGCACCGCGTCGGCAATCATCACAGGTCCTCCCGCTTGCCATCGAGGCCCGGCGTCCGGGCCGTCGCACCGCCGCCGAAGCACCGGCTCCGAAACTCCTCGACCAGTGCCCCGCGGTCCGCTTTTCCGTGCGGACTCAGCGGAATCCGCCGGATATTGAGGAATCTGGCCGGGACCATGTTCCGCGGCAGTGCCTCCAGCAGCCGGTTGCGCACCTCGCTCTCGGCGAGCTCCTCCCCCACCGGGACGACGAACGCGATCAGCTCGGTCTCGCCGGAGCCGGTCTCCGCCGCCACCACGGCGGCCTGCCGGACCCCGGCCAGCCTGCCGAGCGCGCGTTCGACGTCGGCGGGATCGATGCGCATGCCCCGCACCTTCACCTGCGCGTCCATCCGGCCGGCCACCACGAGCTCCCCGGCCTCGGTCACGCGGCCGCGGTCGCCCGTGCGGTACATCCTGCGCGGGACGCCGTCGACCACCACCGTCGAGAACCGCTCGGACTCCGGTCCGGTGCCGTTGAGGTAGCCCGTGCCGACGCCGGCTCCGAGGAGGCAGATCTCGCCGTACTCCCCCGGCCCGACACCGCGGGACCGCTCGTCGAGGATGTGGATCTCGGTGTTGTGGACCGGCCTGCCGACCGGCGTGATGTCGTGTTCACCGGGCCGGTGGCCGGCGAGGTCGTACGACGACGCGACGTCCGTGCACTCGGCGACGCCGTACTGGTGCAGGAGGGTGCAGGTGTTGCGCTCGGCCCGGGCCCAGTCGGCGATCCGCTCGACGTGCAGCGGCTCCCCGCCGAAGAGCAGGTAGTCCAGCCCGGCGAGCGCCTCGCCCCCGCGCGCGGTCTCCCAGTCCACCAGCAGGTACAGCGTGCTGGTGGCGCAGTGCACCGTGCGGATGTCGTGCCGGGACAGCATGCGGTACGTCAGCGCGGCGTCGAAGTTGCGGCTCGCCATCAGGTACTGGGTGGCCCCGCAGAACAACGGCATCATCAGGCTGCGTTGGGAGAGATCGAACCCGAACGCGCTGACCACCAGGTTGTGCGACCCGCGGTGCAGGCCGTGTTCGAGCTCCAGCCAGTTCAACAGGTTGAACCAGCCCTCGTGCCGGACCCCCGTCAGCTTCGGCGTGCCGGTCGACCCGGACGTGAAGACCGCGTAGCACAGGTCGTCCCCGGTCACCACGACGTCGGGGCTGGTCGCCGGGAGGCCGTCGAGCTCCTGGGACCACCGTTCGGGGGCGAGGACCTCGGCGGCCGCCGTCTCCACCAGCCCGGCCGTCGCCGGTCCGGCCACGACCAGGGCGAGATCGGGGATCTGCCCCAACAGCAGCCGCAGCCTGGCCGCTGGGTAGGCGGGGTCGAACGGCACGTAGGCCGCTCCCGCCTTCAGCGTCCCGAGGACGGCGACGACCAGGTCGACCGAGTAGTCGAGGCAGATCCCGATCCTGGAGCCTGGACCGTGTCCGCGCGCGGCGAGGAGGTGCGCGAACCGGTTGGCGCTCGCGTCCAGCTCCGCGTAGGTCAGCTGCTGTCCGGCACAGCTGACGGCGACGGCGTCGGGGGTGGCCCGGGCGTGCGCCTCGAACCGCTGGTGCACGACCGGCACCGGGGGCAGGGGGACCCGCTTTCCCTGGAGGATCATCAACCAACTCCTGTGTGGTGGTCCGACCGGCGGCGTCGGGCGGCCCGGGCCGGCGCGAGGCGCCCCGCGGAGTACGTCGCGCGGTCGGCGGCCCCCGGGGCGCCCTCGAATCAGTCCGCCGCCATGGCCTCCCGCAGGCTCTTCGGACGCAGGTCGGTCCAGTTCCGCTCGACGTATTCCAGGCATTCGGTCCTGGGCGCCTCACCGAAGACGACCCGCCAGCCTCCGGGCACCTCGGCGAAAGCCGGCCACAGGGAGTGCTGGTCCTCATCGTTGACCAGGATGTAGAAGCTGCCGTTCTCGTCGTCGAAGGGGTTCGTGCTCACTGCCACCGTCCTTAACAGTCGCGACGTGACTCGGGGATGAAAAACGGGGCGACTCAAGAGGAGGAAGTCCAGGGCCGGGCGGTTCACCGGCCGGCATTGTCCTGTCGACGGGACATCCGGCCGCCGCGGGCACCCTGGAATCCCGGCGCCCCGGTTGGGGACGCTAGGACCCGGCCGCCAAAGCCGCAAGGACGACGGAATCGGCGAACTCCCGGCCGTCTTCCGGGACCTGTGTCCCCTCGGGGTCCTGTGTCACCATGGCGAGACGTTTCCCCTGAATGGGCCCAATCCAATTCGGGTCCAGTCAATCCACTCCCGCCGGGGTTCGCGAGCGCACGGCACGGCGACGGAAAGCCCGGACGAACCGACGGCTGGTGATCCATGATCCTGAAGTCAGAATCCGAGTACGGAACGGCGCCGGACGACGAGACCCGGCGCCGGCTGCTGCGCCACATGCTGGTGGCCAGGGGCCTCGACGAGGAGGCCTGCCAGCTCCAGAAGCAGGGCGCGCTCGACCTCTGGCCGTCCTGCCAGGGGCAGGAGGCCTCACAGGTGGGCTCCGCGCTGGCCGTGGGTCCCGCCCCGACCGTCTTCCCCAGCTACCGCGAGCACGCGGTCGCCCTCCTGCGCGGCGTGACACCGAGCGAGCTGCTGCTGCAGTGGACCGGCCGCACGTTCTGCGGATGGGACCCGCGCCGGCTGGGGTTCTTCCCCTACACACTGGTGCTGGCCGTGCAGACGCTGCACGCCGTCGGCTACTCGATCGGACAGCGCCTGCAGCAGCGGGAGGACTTCGTCGTCGTGTACATCGGCGACGGCGCCAGCAGCGAGGGCGACATGTCGGAGGCGATGAACCTCGCCGCCGTCGAGTCGGCGTCCGTGCTGTTCGTCTGCCAGAACAACGGCTGGGCCCTGTCGACGCCGGTCGAGGAGCAGATGCGCACCTCACTGGCCGAACGCGCCCGGGGTTTCGGGATCGAGTCGCTCCGGCTCCCGGGCCAGGACCCGGAGGCCGTCTTCGCGGCGTGCTCCCGGGCCGCCGCCCACGTGCGCGGGCTGCGGGCCCCCTATCTGGTCGAGATCCAGACCGGCCGCATCCACGGACACACGACCATCGACGCCCAGGAGACGTACCGCAGCAGCGAGGACATCGCACGGGCGAGGGCCGCGGACCCGGTGAGCGCCTACGCGGCCCGGCTGAGCGGGCTGGGTCTGGTGGACGCCGCGTGGTTCGAGGCCGTCGAGGGGGAAGTGCGGGAGATGCGCGAGCGCTTGATGAAGGAGTACGCGTGATGAGCCCCGTCCGGTCCGCCACCCTCGCGGAGTCGATCAACGCGACCCTCGCCGACCTGCTCGAAGAACATCCGGAACTGCTGCTGCTCGGCGAGGACATCGGGCGCCTGGGCGGCGTGTTCCGGGTGACCCGCGGCCTACGGGACCGCTTCGGCAAGGACCGGGTGCGCGACTCGCTGCTCGCCGAGTCCAGCATCATCGGGCAGGCCGTCGGGATGGCGATGAGCGGCCTGGTCCCGGTCTGCGAGATCCAGTTCGACGGGTTCACCTTTCCCGCGATGAACCAGCTGGTGACCCAGGCGGCCCGGATCGGCGAGCGGTGGAGCGGGCAGATCAGCCCCAGCCTGGTGGTGCGGATCCCGACCGGCGGCGGGTTCCGGGGCGTCGAGCACCACAGCGAGTCCAACGAGGCGCTCTTCGCCCGCTTCCCGGGCATCTCGGTGGCATGCCCTTCCACCGGCGAGGACGCCGACCAGATCCTGCGGCACGCGGTGACGCTCGGTTCGCCCGTGGTGGTGTACGAGCCGATCCGCCTGTACTGGCGCAAGAACCTGCCCGACCGCGCCCCCGAGCCGGCGAGGTCGCCGACCGCGGCCCGGATCGTGCGACGCGGCACGGACCTGACGGTCGCCACGTACGGCGCGATCGCCCACGAGGTGCTGGAAGTGGCCCACGCGCTCGACCCCGACGTCGACGTCGAGGTGGTGGACCTGCGCTGGGTGGCCCCGCTCGACCTGGACACCGTCCTGGAATCCGTCGCCCGCACGGGGCGGCTGCTGGTCGTGCACGAGGGTTCGAAGGACGTCGGCATCGGCGCCGAGGTCGCCGCGTCGGTCGTCGAGCACGGCTTCGACCTGCTCCGGGCGCCGGTGCGCCGGCTGGCGCCCGAGCGCCGCCCCTACCCCCCGGCGGACTTCGAGAAGGAGTACCTGATCGGTGTCCGGGAGATCACGAACGAGGTGTTGGAGATGACGAAGTGAGCGGCTCCCGCGTGGACGTGCGCGTCCCCGGCTTCGGCCACAGCCTGGACGAGGCCCTGCTGGTCGAGTGGGTCGCCGGGGTCGGCGACCGGGTCGAGCGGGGGGACGTCATCGCGGTCGTCGAGACCGACAAGGCCAGCACGGAGATCGTGGCGGAGCACGGCGGACGGGTCACCGAGCACTGCGCCAGGACCGGCACGATCCTCAGGTCCGGTGAGGTGCTGTACCGGTTGGCCGCCGAGGAGCCTCCCCACACCCAGCAGTCCCACGATCCAGTCGGTTGAGCGGAGAAGGAACATGAGCGACATCGAACAGCGCCTCGCGGAGATCATGCTGGCCAAGGTGCGCGAACGCCACCCGTCGTTCGGCCCCGACGACCTGGCCCGGCCGATCTCCGAACTCGACCTCGACTCGCTCGACCTGGTCGAGCTGCACCAGCAGATCGAGCGTGAGCTCCAGGTCACGGGGGACCTGACGACGACCGCGGGCTTCGCCTTCCTGAGCGACTTCGGCACCTACTTCGTGAAGCTGGCGAACCGGGGATGAGCGCGGGCATCGTCGACCTCGCCACCGCGAAGCCGGGCCGGACGGTCGACAACGAGCACTTCACGCCGCTCGGTCTCACCGACGAGTGGATCCGACGCCGCAGCGGCATCGCGACCCGCTCCTGGCTGCCGGACGCGACCCCGCTGGCGGAGGTGGCGGCCGAGGCCTGCGCACCGATCCTGACCAGGATGGACGACCCCTCCACGATCGGCGCCCTGGTCGTCGTCAGCACCTCGGTGCGCCGGCGCATCCCCGGCATCGCGCCGGAGGTGGCCGAACGCGCGGGGCTCGGGCCCTCGGTGCTGGCCTTCGACATGAACGCGGCCTGCTGCGGCTTCGTCTACGGGCTGGTCACCGCGCTCTCACTGTGCGACGCGGGGCAGGCCCGGTCGGTCCTGGTGTGCTCGGTGGAGGCCATGTCCCGGCTCGTGGACCGCACGGACCGGCAGACGGCGTGCATCTTCGCCGACGGCTGCGCGGCCGTCCTGCTGGAGGACCGCGCCGACTTCGCGGCCTTCCGCCAGGTGGCCGGCTGCGACGGCTCCCAGGGGGCGCTCATGCGGGAGACCGACGAGGGCGGCATCCACCTGGACGGCGCGCAGGTGTACGACCGCGCCGTACGCCGGATGACGGAGTCGGCGCAGTACCTCGTCGACCACGGCCCCGCGCCGACGGTCCTGGTCGGCCACCAGGCGAACGGCCGCATCCTGGAACAGGTCCGCAGCTTCACCGACCATCTCGGCGTGCCCTTCGCGAACCGGATCGAGCACCTCGGGAACACGTCGTCCGCCTCGATCCCGCTGGCCTTCGCCGCGGAACTGGAGGCCGGCTCCCTGCCGGCCGAAGGGCGCCTCGGAGCCGTGGCCTACGGCGCCGGCGAGGCGTGGGGCGGCGTCTCGGTGGACTACCGGATCCCGGCCGTCACGGCCCCCTGAGCACACCGGGCCCGGGGAACATACGCGATCACATCGATCACAGGAGGCTGTCATCTACAGGCCAGAAGCCTGGGTCCTGCACTCGGGTGCGGTGTCCGGACCGCACCAGGGCGGGCCCGGCGGCGCACTGCGGCGCGACCGGTTCGCCTTCGGCCCGCTGGAGGAGGGCGAGGCTCTCGTGGAGCCGATCCTCGGCTCCTGGGAGGCCAACATCGACCACGCGCTGACCCGTTCACCGATCGACGTGTGCAGCAGCCGCGGTGAGGACGCGGTGGTCCTCGGCAACCTGGGCGTGGTGCGCGTGCTCAAGGTCAACGCGAGCGGCCGGGAGGTCGAGGTCCGGGAAGGGGACCTGTGCCTGCTCATGCCCTTCGGCAAGCTCGACCGCTTCGGCTACGCCGAACTCGCCTACGCCTACGACGCTCCCCGCACCATCGGCCTGCTGGCCCGGCGGTCGAAACTGGATGCGCGGCTGCTGCTGCCCGTCCCGGACGGCACGACGTACTCGCTGCCCCAGTGGGCCGCGTACGGACGGTACTTCACCGCCTGGGACAACTGGCGCAAGGCGTACGGGTGCTGGCGGACCCAGATCGCCGACGACGATCCGGCGAACCACCTGGTGTTCGGGTGGGGCGGAGGCGTGGCCTTCGCGGAGCTGATGCTGGCCAAACGGGCCGGATTCAGGGTGGCGATGACGGCGGGCTCCGACGAGCGCGTCGCCTTCCTGCGCGAGCACGGCATCACCGCGGTGGACCGCCGCCGGTTCCCCAGCCTCTCCCAGCCCACCCCGCAGGAGCGGACGGACCGCGAGCGCCACCGGCAACGCCGCACATCGGTCCAGGAGTTCCAGCAGCTCGTCAGGGAGCTCAGCGACGGCCACGGAGTCGCGATCTTCGTGGACAACATCGGTGAGCCCCTGTACGACGTCACCCTGGGCTCCCTGGCCCGCGAGGGAGTCGTCACCACGTGCGGCTGGAAGGCGGGCATGCGCCTGAACCACCTACGGGGAGCCGAGAGCATCGCCCGGCACATCCACGTGAACACCCACGTGTGGCGGCTGCCGGACTCTCCGGGCATCCGGGACTTCCAGGAGGCCGAGGGCTGGATGGCACCTCAGGGGTCTGACGTGGTCTACGACTTCGACCAGGTGCCCGAGCTGGCCGACGACTACGCGAACGGCAGGATCGGTTCGTACTTCCCGATGTACCGGGTGAACCCGCTCTGACCGGCCCCGGGAACGTGCGAGTGACGTGGGTGGCAGTACCAGGCACAGCCAGAGGAGGGTGACGACGTGGGACACGCCGGGCTGGACACGGACGTGATGATCGCGGGTGCCGGGCCGACCGGGCTGATGCTCGCCTGCGAGCTGCGGCTGGCGGGCGTCGACGTGGTGGTGGTCGACCGGCTCGCCGAGCGGACCGGAGAGTCGCGGGCCGGCGGGCTGCACGCCCGCACGCTGGAGGTGCTGGACCAGCGCGGAGTCCTGGAGCCCTTCCTGGCCGCCGGCGAGATCCAGTCCGTGGGCCACTTCTCCGGCCTCTGGCTGGACTTCGACGAGTCCGACTCCAGGCACCCCCGTCCGCTGATGATCCTGCAGTCCACCGTCGAGCGGCTGCTGGAGGAGTGGGCGGCCGAACTCGGCGTGCGGGTGCGCTGGTCGTCCGAGGTGACCGGGATCCGTCAGGACGCGCTCGGCGTGTCGGTCGAGCTGGGCACGGCGCAGCCGGAACCGGCGACGCTGCGCGCCCGCTACCTCGTGGGCTGCGACGGCGGGCGCAGCTCGGTGCGCAAGCTGTCGGGCATCGGTTTCCCCGGCACCGAGGCCACCATGACCGCACTGCTCGGCGACGTCGAACTCCCCGACCTGCCGGAGGAGTACATCTTCATGCGGCGCTGTCCGGGCGGCCACTTCTCGGTGATCGCCCTCGAACCGGGCTGGTACCGGGTGATCACGTCCGAGTACGACCACGTCGCGGACCGCGACGAGCCCGCGACCTTCGAGCAGCTCCGGGAAGCACTGGTCAGGCTCGCGGGCACCGACTGGGGCATGCACAGCCCGCGGTGGGTCTCCCGGTTCAGCGACGCCGCACGGCAGGCCTCGCGGTACCGGGAGGGCCGGGTGCTGTTGGCGGGCGACGCGGCGCACATCCACTACCCGGCCGGCGGGCAGGGGTTGAACGTGGGCGTGCAGGACGCGGTCAACCTCGGCTGGAAGCTCGCCTCGGTGGTGCGCGGCCGCGCGCCGGTGAGCCTGCTCGACAGCTACCACGCCGAGCGCCACCCCGTCGCGGAACGGGTGTTGAACAACACCCGGGCGCAGTCGGCCCTGGCCCGCCCCGGCGCCCTGACGGACGCGCTGCGCGACGTGCTCGGCTCGCTCATCATGTTCGACGACGTCAACCGGTACCTGTGCGGCATGATCACCGCGCTGGACGTCCGCTACCCGGTCGAGAGCGGCCACCCGCTGGCAGGCCTGCGGGTACCCGACGCCGACCTGAAGACGGCCGACAGCGCCACCCGCGTCCACGAACTGCTGCACGCCGCCCGCCCGGTCCTGCTCGACCTGCGCGGCAGCGCCGACCTGGCGGCGGTCGCCGAGAGGTGGGCCGACCGCGTCGGCTACGTCGAGGCGCGGAGCGAGCAGGACCGCTGGCCCGTCCCGGGCGGCGACGAGGTCCCCGTTCCCGCCGCGCTCCTGATCCGCCCGGACGGCCACGTCGCCTGGGCGAACGCCGTCGGCGCCAGCCCCGACACCGCCGCGCTCCGAACCGCCCTGGTCACCTGGTTCGGCCCGCCCCTGGCGGGCTGAGGTGCGCCCACCGCCACGGCCGGAACCGTCCACGCACTAGTCGATGGAGATCTCGATGTTCGTCCCCCCCTTCTACCGCCCCGCCGACAGCTCGTGGATGATCGACGTCATCCAGGACAACCCCCTGGGGCTCATGACGAGCAACGGCCCGGCGGGAGGCGTTCCGTTCGCCACCCACCTCCCGTCGATCCCGGAATCCTTCGACACCGGA
This sequence comes from Kitasatospora sp. NPDC093102, assembly GCF_040683915.1. Taxonomy (NCBI): domain Bacteria; kingdom Bacillati; phylum Actinomycetota; class Actinomycetes; order Kitasatosporales; family Streptomycetaceae; genus Kitasatospora; species Kitasatospora sp. NPDC093102. Next base: position 16,201 of record NZ_JBFBFA010000027.1, read on the forward strand.
TCGGCCGACCTGTCCGGCAGCGTCCTGCTGTGCCACCTCAACCGGGACAACCCGCACTGGGCGGCCCTGGAGAACGGCGACGCCGCGCTGCTGACGTTCACCGGGCCGCACGGGTACGTGACACCGACCGTCTACGGCTACACGCCGGCCGCACCGACCTGGAACTTCACCTCGGTGCACGTGCGCGGGACCGTCGAGAAGCTCGATTCGACCGAGGAGACGCTCGAGGTGGTCATGGCCACGGTGCGCGCCTTCGAGGGCCGGTTCGGCAGCGGCTGGGACATGACCGAGTCGATCGGCTACTTCCGGAAGATCCTGCCGGGGGTCGGCGCCTTCCGCGTCCGGGTGACCGGCGCCGACGGGATGTTCAAGCTGAGCCAGGAGCAGAGCGGCGAGGTGCGCGACCGGGTGCGGCGCTCGTTCGACGGGCAGCCGGACCCGCGCTGCCGCGCGGTGGCCGGCCTGATGGAGCGACTGCCCTGACCACGGCGACGCCCCGGCCCCACACCGGGGACCGCTGCTCCGCCCTGCCCTGCCCTGCCCTGCCCTGCGCCGCCATGCCGGGCAGGGCAGCGGCGGTTCACCGCTCAGTCGATCCTGATGGCCCGTACCGGGCAGGCCTGCAGCGCCTTGCGCACCTCGGGCCCGTCGCCGTGCTCCTGACCCTCGATGATCTCGATGAACCCGTCGTCGTCCTGGGTGAAGACGTCCGGAGCGACGAGGGCGCACATCCCCCCGCCCACACACCGGTCCCGGTCCACCCGGATCCGACCGTTCCCCTCGCCCGTCCCGTCGACCCGCGGACCCATGGCAGCTCCCCATTTCATCGGACGGCGGTGATCCGAGCATATCCCGATGAGGCCCCTGTGCCTCCAGCTCGGTCAAAGCGCCCGCCCGGCACGAAGGCCGTCCGCGGTACCCGTATCGCATCGGACGCGGTACTGAATCCGCTCCCGCAGCGCGGCGGTCAGCCACCGGAGCCGCCCTACCGAGCGCTGCCCGGCCGGCCCGCTGCGCCGAGGCCGGGCGGACTCGTGATCACACTCAGGCAGCGAGACAGCACAGCCACCCACTCAAGGCCGACGCACCCGGCCCCGTCCGGTAACACTGCGTAGTCGACTCGGGGGACGTAAGGTCTCCCGCGGTCGCACCGAATTCCTACCGCAGAAGCAGTTCACCGTAAGTTCGGAAAGTACTGGTCAGTGGCAGACGGCCGCGCTCAGGCGCCGTGCCAGGACTTCCACAGCGCCGCGTACCCGCCGCCGGCCGCCAACAGCTCACTGTGGCTGCCCAGTTCGGTCACCCGGCCGCCGTCCATGACCGCCACCCGGTCCGCGTCGTGGGCGGTGTGCAGGCGGTGGGCGATGGCGATCACGGTGCGGCCCTTGAGCACGGCCGCCAGGGCGCGTTCGGTGTGCCGGGCCGTGGTCGGGTCGAGCAGGGAGGTCGCCTCGTCCAGGATCAGCGTGTGCGGATCGGCCAGGACGACGCGGGCCAGGGCGAGTTGCTGGGCCTGCTGGGCGTCCAGGCGGTGCCCACCGGCGCCGAGCTCGGTGTCCAGCCCGTCCGGCAGCTCGTCCACCCAGTCGACGTCGACGGCGGCCAGCACCGTGTGCAGCTCCTGGTCGGTGGCAGCGGGCGCGGCGATCAGCAGGTTGTCCCGGACGGTGCCGAGGAAAACGTGGTGCTCCTGGGAGACCAGGACGACGTGCCGGCGCAGCTGCGCCGGGTCGAGCTCGGTGACCGGCACCTGGCCCACCGTCACCCGGCCGGTGCGTGGCGCCTCCGCTCCGGCCAGCAGTCGGCCCAGGGTGGACTTGCCGGCACCGGAGGGGCCGACCACCGCCAGCCGCTCGCCCGGGCGGACGGTGAGGTCGACCCCGTGCAGGACGTCCCGCTCGCCCTGGTAGGCGTACCGGACGCCGACCACGTCGATCCGGTCGTCCACCGGCTCGCCGCCACCGGTCACGACCGGGGCGTCCACCTGGCCGATGCCCTCGACCCGGGCGAAGGAGGCGTTGCTGCGCTGGAGTTGGTCGAGCCAGAGCAGCACCTTGTCCAGCGGCTCGGAGAGCTTCCAGAAGTAGAGGGCGCAGGCGACCACCGCGCCGGTGGTGACCGCGCCGGTGCCGCGCAGGGCGCCGCCGAGCAGCAGGACGCCCGCGACGGGGGCGATGTACGAGAACTCGACCACCGGGAAGAGCACGGTGCGCAGGTTGAGGGTGCGGGTGCGGGCCACCCGGCAGCGCTCGACCGCCTCGGCGGCGGCGGCGATCCGGCGCTCCTGGAGGCTCAGCGCCTCGACGGTGCGAGCGCCCGCCGCGGTGGAGGTGAGGATCTCGACGAGGGCGGAGTTGGCGGCACCCTCAGCGAGGTAGCCGGCGTGGGCACGGCGCAGGTACCAGCGGGTGGCGAACCAGATCCCGGACAGGCAGAGCACCCCGCAGATGCCGAGGAACGGGTTGACCGCGAGCATGGCGGCCAGGATCAGGAGGACCTGGACGAGGGCGACGGAGACCTCGGGCCCGGCGTCGCGCAGGGTGGTGCCGACGGTGCCGACGTCGGCGGTGCCGCGCGTCATCAGGTCACCGGTGCCGGCGTGCTCGACCACCGAGGCGGGCAGGGCGAGGGAGCGGTCGACGAACTGCTCGCGGATCCGCGCCAGGGTCCGCTCGCCGAAGCGGTGGGCGGCGTAGCGGGCGAAGCGGCCGAGGAGCAGCTGGGCGAGCGCGAAGCAGAGGATGCCCAGGGCGAGCCGGTCGACGTGTCCGGTCCCGGCTCCGCCCCTGACGTCGTCGATGATCCGGCCGAGCAGCCAGGGGCCGCCCAGTCCGGCCGCCGCGGCCAGTCCGTTGAGGATCAGCATCGTGGCGAGCGCACGGCCGTCCTGGCGCACCAGGCGCACGGCGGCCCGACGGACCTCGGCGGGCTCGGCGATCGGGAGCCGCCCCGGAGCGGTCTCGGTCTGAGCGGTCATCGGACGGCCTCCTCGGCGGGCGTGGACTCGGTGGCTGGTTCGTGGTCGCCGCGTGCCACCAGCTCGCGGTAGCCGGGCTCGGAGGCGAGCAGCTCCCGGTGCGGGCCGGCCGCCGCCAGCCGGCCGTCGACGAGGTAGCAGACGGTGTCGGCCTGCTCCAGCAGGACGGGGGAGGTCGAGGTGAGGGCGGTGGTGCGCCCGGCCCGCGCCCGGCGCAGCCCGGCGGCCATGGCCGCCTCGGTGTGGGCGTCCACGGCGGAGGTGGGCTCGACCAGCAGGAGCACCTCCGGGTCCGCCACCAGGGCGCGGACGAGCCGCAGCCGCTGGCGCTGCCCGCCGGAGAGGTTGCTGCCCTGCGCCTGGACGGGGGCGTCCAGACCGTCGGGCAGGGCCTGCACGATGTCCTCCGCGGCGGCGTCCCGGACGGCCTGGGCGATGGCCGGGGCGGTGTGCTCGGACCGGCCGCCGACCACGGCGCGCAGCGGGCCGGAGAAGAGGTCGGCGTCGTTGTCCGCCACCACGATCCGGCTGCGGACCTCGGCCAGGGCGACGTCCGCGAGCGGCACCCCGCCCCAGGTCGCGGCGGATCCGCGGTACCGGCCGAGCCGGTCGACCAGGGCGGCGGACTCGGCCGGGCGGGCGCTGACGATCGCGGTCAGCCGGCCCGGGGCCAGCTCCACACCGGTCTCGGTGTCGTGCAGGCTCGACGCTACGTCAGGAGCGGGCCGGAGTGTCGCGGCGTCCTCGACGGCGGGCTTCAGGCCGAGCAGCCGGATCACCCGCCCGGCGGCCACCAGGCCCCTGGTGAGGTCGTACCCGCCCTCGATGAAGCTGGAGACCGGCACCACCAGGACGGCCACGTAACCGTAGACGGAGACCAGCGTGCCGATCGTGATGGTGCCCTCGGCGGCCATCCGGGCGGCCGGCCAGGTCACCAGGGCGAGGAAGAGAGCGGGCAGGCCGACCGAGAGCGCCTGGATCCAGCTGGTCACGGCACCGACCCGGTAGCCCTCGGCCTGCAGGGCCTGCGAGCCGCGCAGGTAGCGGCCGGCCAGCAGTTCCTTGCCGCCGATGCCGTTGAGCACGCGCATGCCGCCGACGATGTCCCCGATCCGGGCCGTCAGCGCACCCTGCCGCTCCCGGTACTTGGACTCCGCGCCCTGGAGGCGCTCCAGCAGCGGGCCGACCACCACCGCGAGCAGCGGCACCCCGAGCAGGACCACCAGGGCGAGCGGGACGGAGACGGACAGCAGCAGCGCGGCCGCCACCAGGTAGGCGACGACGGCGCCGACGCCCGGTCCGGTGATCGTCAGCGTTTGGCTGATCTGCGCGACGTCGCCCGCCCCGATGCTGACCACCTCGCCGACCGAGACCTTCCGGGGCAGTTCGGCGCCCAGCCGGGTGGAGTGCGCAACCACGGCCTTGATCGTCCGGAAGGTGGCGTCCATCCGGACCCGCGTCATGATGCGGTGGCGCATGATGCCCAGCCAGGCGTTGAGCAGCGCGGCGCCCACCAGCGCGGCCACCCAGCCGACCAGGACTCCGGTCCTCCCCGGCTGGAGCCCGTCGTCGATCGCGCGCTGCATCAGGTACGGCGGCAGCAGCAGGCAGACCATCCAGAGGGTGCCGATCACCGCGCCACCCGCCACCCGCCGGCGCTGGCTCATGGTCAGCCACCACAGGTAACGCGCGGCACTCCGGTGATCCGGAGTTCCCGGGTCGGCGCACGAATCCATCATGAGCGAAACCCTAACCGTCCTTCCTGGGCCTGATCCAGAATTTTCTTCCGCCTCCCGACTGCCTGTGGCTACAGTCACCACGGACAAGGAGGTGTTCATCATGAAGAAGCAGCTTCGCAGCATCTGCGCAGGCTTCTGGAGCTGGTTCTACCCAGTTGCGAGGAGCCGGCGTGAGGGGGGGGCAATTTCTCCCCCGCATTCTTCTGCCCCTCAGACAATCCGCCATGGATTGTCCAGTGAAACATCGGCCAGGGAACTCTCGGAGCCCTTGGAGATATTGATCAGGCCAGCCTCGATCGAGGCCGCGAGAACGGCCGGGAGATTCCCTTCGAGATAGTCGCGGCTCGCGCCCACGCCGATGAGGGTCCCCTTCCCAGTGGCCACCGCCAGATGGAAGTTCGGCCCGGACCGCTGGGTGGACGGACGCCACTCGATCCCGGTGTGCAGGGCCGACCCCGCGGCGGGCTCGGCATCCACCTCGCCGAGGAAGTTGTCGTGCTTGGCGAAGGCGGTCGGGTCGGCCGGCTCCACCGCCGCCACCCGGGACGGGCGGCACGGGTGGACGGTCTGGGCCGGCGCCGGGCCGCTCAGGTCGCAGGTGGTCCGCAGCGACTCGTGCGCCGCCACCAACTGGTGCCAGGCGTCCATCACTTGGGCGGCCCCGAGACCGAACGGAACCTCCCGGACGCTGACCGGATTGGCGACCGACCGGTGGTCGGGTCCGTGCGTCTCCAGCGAGCGCAGGACCGACAGCTGACCGTAGGTCACCGCTCCCGTGCCGAGCTCGCTCACAGCCGGGCCGCCCGGACCGCGAACTGACCGAGCACGGTCTGCTGGATCTGCGTGGTGCCCTCGATGATCTCCATCACCTTGGCGTCCCGGTGGTGGCGCTGGACGGACGCCTCCGCCCCGATGCCCTGGGCGCCGTGGATCTGCACCGCGTCGGCGGCCGCCTTGACGGCGATCGTCGAGGCCCGGTACTTCGCCGGCAGGGTGTGGTTGACGGCCTCCATCTCCCCCTGCTCCTTGCTCACCTGACCGCAGGCCCTGCGCCTCCCCGAGGGGAGGCCGCTTCTTGCTGCTGGGCACCGTTGGGCGACGAGTCCGGCATCGTGTTCTTCTCCTCCGCCGCGTGCAGTCCTCAGTGGCTATCTAGAAGTTCACTGAAAATCTTTCAGGTTCTGGCCCCACCACGCGAGTGGTGGGGCCAGACTCGTTTCGTGGCGATGGGGGAATGGGCCGGGGAACTGGTCGGGCCGGATGTGTGGGAGACCTGCCGGGAGCTGATCCCGGCGGGGAGTGTATTCGCGTTCCTGGCCGAGCACCGGGAGGTGCTGTTCCCGGGCTCGATGTTCGCGGACATGTATCCGTCGAGGAACGGGCGGCCGAGCATGCCGCCGCAGGTCCTGGCGGCAACGGTGGTGCTGCAAAGCCTGCACGGGCTGTCGGACTTCGACACGGTCCAGGAACTGCGCTGCGACCTGCGGTGGAAGGCCGCCTGCGGCCTGGGCCTCAACGACACCGCGTTCGATCCGTCGCTGCTGGCCTACTTCCGACGCCGACTGCAGCGCTCCACTGACCCGAACCGGCTGTTCACCAAGGTCAAGGAGGTCGTCGCGGCCACCGGCGTCCTCAAAGGCAAGCACCGACGGGCCCTGGACTCCACCGTGCTCGACGACGCGGTCGCCACCCAGGACACCGTCACCCAGCTCGTCGCCGCGATCCGCCGGGTCATCCGGGACGTGCCCGACGCCGAGCAGACCGCCGCCACCTGGTGCACCGCGCACGACTACACCGACCCCGGCAAGCCCCGCATCGCCTGGAACGACGAGCACGCCCGCGCCGAGCTCGTGGACGCGCTGGTCACCGACGCACTCAACCTGCTCGGCCGCCTGCCCGAACGCCAGCTCGACGAGAAAGCCGCCGACGCCCTCGGCCTGCTGGCCCTGGTCGCCGGACAAGACGTCGAGATCGCCGACGGATCCGACGGCCGCGACGGCCGGTGGCGGATCGCCCGCGGCACCGCACACGACCGCATCGTGTCCACCGTCGATGCCGAGGCGAGGCACATCCACAAGAACCGAACCCGCCACCAGGACGGCTTCCGCGCCCACGCCGCCACCGAGCCCGAGACCGGCCTGCTCACCGAGGTCGAACTCACCTCCGGCAGCGGCGCGGACAACCACGAGGCTGCTGTCGCCCAGACCCTGCTCGCCGACGAGACCGAGGACCTGACCATCCTCGGCGACACCGCCTACGGCACCGGCGACCTGCTCGAAGCCCTCGAAACCGACGGCCACACCCTGGTCATCAAACCACCACCGCTGCGGCCCGCCGTCCCGGGCGGCTTCACCACCGACGACTTCCGCGTCGACACCGCCGCAGGCACCGTCACCTGCCCGGCCGGCCACACCAAAGCCCTCGGCCGTCCCCTCGCGAACGGCAACCGCCAGGCCCAGTTCAAGACCTTCTGCCGCACCTGCCCACTACGCGAACGCTGCACCCGCTCCAAGACCGGCCGCACTTTCAACGTCCACCCCCAGTACGACCGCCTCAAAGCGGCCCGCCACAGCGCCACCGACCCCGACTGGCAGACCGAGTACCGCCGTTGGCGGCCACCAGTCGAACGAGCCATCGCCTGGCTCACCGCCCGGGGCAACCGCCGCGTCCCCTACCGAGGCGTCCTGAAAAACAACACCTGGCTCCACAACCGTGCCGCCGCCCTCAACCTCCGCCGACTGATCAACCTCGGACTCACCCGCACAGGCCACACCTGGACCATCACCCCCGCAACCACATAGCAATGGAGGGGCTGTCCCCAACCGGGACAGCCCCTCCATCAGCAAGATCTTCAGCAAACTTCTAGGCTCCGACGACTTCCTCAGCGATCTGCCCCCAGCTGGGCCGTGGTTCGCCCACCGGATTCACGAGAGTCAGCAGGCGGCCGTCGAGGAACAGGTCGAGCCTGCTCCGTGGTTCAGCGGCCAAGCGACGGCGGTGGGCGCGGAGGTCCACGGGGACGTGCTCGCCGAGAACGCCGACCAGGACTTCGTGGCGCGCCGGGCCGACGGCGTCAGCCCGGATCCAGGTGCCGCGGACGGGCACGCCGTGCAGGTCGCCCAGCGGGGTCTCCTCACGGCCGAAGGCCCGGTCCATCGCCGCCTCGACCAGAGGCCGGGCCCGGTCGATCGCGTTCGTGGCACCGCCGCTGCTCGCCTCGTCCGTGCCATCGGGATCCTCGTCCAGCACGTGGAAAACGGGGTCGTCCTCCGGGTCCTCCCGCATCACCCGCCGAGGGTCGGGCCGGGGAACAGAGAAGCGCCAGGGCTGCGGGTTGCCTGGCTTCTCGATCCATCCAGTCTTCAGCCCTGCCGTGGCCGGGGAGTCCTCGGGCAGGAATATGTCGACGTAGACGCCGCCCGTGCCGAGCCAGACCCAGCTCATGAAGTAGGGGTGGTTGCCGTGGTCGACCGACCAGGTCGCGAGCTTCTGCAGTCGCTGCTTCTGGTCCGCGGTCCCCTTGACGGCCGGGAGCATCTGTTTGGCGTCGCGGCGCCGGCCTCGGGCCTCTCCGGCGAGCAGGCCGCCGGGGAGGTCGTAGAGCAGGTCCGGGCGCACTCCCGTGGTGGCATAGGTGCCCACGAGCTTGTCGGGCAGGACGTCGAAGCTGCTGAGCCCGTCCACACCGGACTTCCAGTCGAACAGGGTCTCGCTGGCGGCCGTCATGACCCCGAGCCCGGTGCACTCGCTGACGAAACGGCGGATGTGGCCGGAGCTCGAATCCAGCGCGGCGCACTTGACCCCGAGCGGCCCCGGCCCCGCGTCCCCGGCCAGGTAGCTGAGGAGGAGGTTGATCTCGTGGTCGCGCACACTGTGGTCCACCGTCCTGCGCAGGTCGCAGGCCAGGGCGTTGATGCTGACCAGTTCGGCCAGCGACACCGGGAGGGGCCCTTGGCCCACCTCGACCGCCTGGACCGCTTCCGCGCCGGCGGACCCCTTCTCGACCGTGAAGCGCCAGACCCTGGCGTGCACCGTACTCATGGCCGAAGCCTACGGCTGCCCTACGACAGCCCGGCCCGCCCGCCCGGCTCTGCCGGCGAGGGCTCAGCAGTCCGGACCGCGCCTGTGGAGGGTCAACAACGGTGCGTGGCAGCACCGCTGGGACCAGACTCACGGGGTCGGCCCACATTCCGGCCTGCGGGCCCGGTGAACTTCGAGTTCCCGGGGCGGAGTCGGACTTCGCTCCCGGCCCGGTCGGATGTCGATTCCCCGGCACGCGGGGGAATTCACCGCGCGGGTGGTGCGGGCGCAACGTCGGAATTCACGGAACGGGTGTTACTGCTGCCGGGTCCGCCGCTATTGCGGCCAGGTGGGGACAGGTGGGGACAGGTGGGCCTTCGGCCAGCTGGTCCCCAACAGCGGGCCTGCCGGGTCCGCCGGGAGCACGCTGGTCCCCAGCCGGTCCCCAGCAAGATCGTTTAGGGATGTTCGCGGGTGGCTCGCTTCACTGACGAGGCGTCACACGAAAGGCCGCCGACCTGGGATTTCTCCCGGCCAACGGCCTTTCCGACTCACGTCGGGACGACAGGATTTGAACCTGCGACCCCTTGATCCCCAGTCAAGGAGTTCAAGTAGTGTCGACAGCCGAGACCTCATGGTCTCGGCTTCTCTCTGTTGCTCAACTGCACTTGAATCAAGGAATGTTGGGACGATCCGAAGAAATCCCTCCCGAAAAAAGCGCCGATCTTGGCCGGCGCACCGTCAGAGTCAAGTTCGTGTATGGACGCCCGCTTTCGCCCGTGGGTGCTCATTGGCGCTCACCAGTTGCGGTCCCAAGCTGGTCCCCAAGTGGTCCCCAGGGCTCTGGACCCCGCTCCAGTCACAACGAGTGACAGCAATCTGGCGGTTCTTCAGCAGACGACATCAACAGCGCACAGCAGCCCCTGCGCGTGGCCGGTGGCTGCCCGGGCCTCTGCGCGCGGATCAGGGTCGACTACCCACCAGCTACGGATTGTGACCTCCCGGACGGTGTGTCGTCTTGAGCGTGTCTTCGCCGATCGGCTCTGATGTGCCTCACGGACTGTCCCACACGCTCTCCCACCACGTTCAAGAAGGAGAAGCTCATGGGACAGCGTGCACTGCGGGGTGGGTCTACCGGCGGTGTGGGTGCCGAGACGTGGGCGGCAGGCAGTTGAGGCCGTGGCGTGTGCGGCTGCTGGAGGAGTCGGAGCATGGGAGGTCGACGTACTACATCGACCTGGCGCCCGAGGACGGCGAAGCGCCGCACCTGGCGCCGTAGTGTTTCGCCACCGAGGCCGATGCCGCGCGGGAGTTGGAGGCGGTGCTGGACGGCGAGCTGAACGGGACGTACGAGGAGCGCAGTACTACCGTGGCCGGCTATCTGCGGGAGTGGCTGGCGACGAGGAAAAGAGGAGCTCACTGCGAACACCTACGCCGGATACGAGGCATACGCAGCAAGGGACTTGATCCACGTGTTCGGACGCCGCCTGCTGGACCTGCCGCCGAAGCAGATCGACGACTGGGTGACCGCGCAGCGGAGGGCTGGCTGGGTCCGGGTCGCGATCTACCGGATCGCCTCAACGCTGCGCAACGCGCTGAACGCCGCGGTCCGGCCGTGGCGACTGCGGTAAACCCGGCCAGGCACTGCGTGCCACCCAAGCCCCACGCCGAAGAGCGCACCTGTTGGACCCCGGAGGAGGCCGCAGCCTTCCTACGGTATATCGCGAAACACTACGCCGACCGGTTGGCCGACCTGTTCGGGGCCGTGCTCGGCACCGGCACGCGCCGCGGTGAGATCCTCGCCCTTCACTGGTCCGACGTCCATCTCATGGACCGCAAGCTCTTCGTCCGTTGGCCCCTGTCGGCCGTGAACAACAACGCCCTCCACTTCAATCAGCCGAAGACCAAGGCCAGCCGCGCCTGGATCAGCCTCTCCCCCAGCGCCATGGCCGCCCTTCACCGCCAAAGTCGCGCGCTGCCGCTGCCCAGCCCGGACTCCGTGGGCAGATCAAGGTCGACTACCCATCAGCCTGTGGCGTTTCTTGTCCAGCCGGTTCTAACGTGCCCCGCGCTCCACCAAATCGCCCGGCAGGACGGCTGGCCTTGGATCCGGGATCCCCGAGCTCAAAAGCGAGAGGCCCATGGGACAGCGTGCGCAGCGCGGCAGGGTCTCGTGCAACCCCAGAGTTCTGAACCCGCCTCAGTCGCAGCAAGCGACGGTACATGATGACCCTTCAGCGGAGCCCGCTCCCCGCGCGGACAAGGACCGATCGCCGTCCTACCCTCCGCACCGTGCGGCCCGAATGGTGAGGCCGAACCGGGCAGCGGCGGCGATCCTGGGCGGCCCGGGGCACCTCGGGTGACTTGAAAGACTTTTCGGACTATCAACCATTATTGCGGCATCTGACAACATCACAGTAACAGTCGGGAAGTATTATTGGCTAATTATCAAACTTCTGCCTTGACTGCCTAGATTATCAATGTTCACAAGGTGGCAAGATGCTCCTGTGCCGTGCTTCAATGCCACACGAAGCGGAGCCATGGAGATTCCGATGATCGCAGCAATGGTAACGGCCTGCGCCAGCATCCTGATTGCCGTCATGGCATACTGGCTGAACCATCAAGGAGAGACTCGCAGGTCTCTGAGGAAAGCTCGAATCGAATGGGTGAGCAGTCAATTAAAAGACCTCTACGGACCACTTCTCGTTCTCACGGAAACGAACGAGAAGGCGTGGAGCGAGTACCGCAGACGCTACATTCTATCCAGTGGTGAAGGCCCGGCTGAGATTCGGCTGCCGGAGCTGGAGGAGGCACGGTGGCGCACGTGGGTGGAAGCGGTTTTCGCCCCGACGGCCCAGAAGATGCGAGAGATCATCACCGCCCGGGGTGACCTAATCATTGGGGGAGAAATGCCGCCCGTGGTCCTGGAATTTTGCGCGCACGCAGCGACCTACGACGCCCTTCTGGCGGACTGGGACGGAGCCGTCCCGAGCAAATCCACCCTGATTCGCCACCCGGGAAACAGATTCCTGTCCTACGTCCGTGAGTCGTACGGATTACTCAAGGCGGAACAGGCACTCCTGCTCAAGGCGGCGCGTGAGGCCGGCCGGACCCATTCGATCAATCAGCACGTTGAGCAAAACGGAAGGAGATCGCCATCAAGGTATTTCTGAGCTGGTCCGGAGAGCGCTCTAAGAAGACTGCTGAAGCCCTGTGGTCCTGGCTGCCGGACGTCCTCCAATACATCAACCCCTGGCTCTCCAGCCTGGACATTTCCGCGGGGAGAAGAGGGGTTCGAGAGATCACCGATGAGCTTTCAGAAACAAATTTCGGAATCATCTGCACAACCCCGGAGAATCAAGCCTCTACTTGGATCAACTTTGAAGCCGGGGCCCTTTCCAAGCAGGTCGATGGCGGATACGTCGTCCCGTTCCTGATCGGCATGAAAGCTACCAATCTCATCAGCCCTCTCAGCCAGTTCCAGGCCGTCATCGGGGACAGCGAGGATGACGTACAGAAGCTTCTTTTCGACATTAATGACGCCTCGGATGGCCTGGCAATCCCGCGCGAAAGATTGGAACGCGCCTTCTGGAGAAGCTGGCCAGAGTTTGAGAATAAGATGAGGAACATCAGTGCACTTTCACTGAGGGATAATCTCTCGAACACGGTGGAGCGATCCGAGGCCGATATGACGGAAGAGATCCTCCTCATTGCCCGACAGCTCGATCAACGCATGGCGGAAATCGAGAGATATGCGCTACGGGCGGAAGGGACACCGAGGAGGCCGCCTCGGGAAATTCGCCGAATCAGCGAAGAGAAGTTCATTTCATCCTCATTCGCAAAGATCGGTTGGGAGGCCGTCCGCTCCTCCTGGGAGGGCGAGAGCGTAGTCATTGTCGCGCAGAGTTCATGTGGTTCCTCGCAGTCGATTTCGCGCGATTTTATCGAGCGGGTCGCCAAGTCCCTGGGCCGGGAGGTAGTCGTACTGGGAGAGGCGGGGAACGTGATTGTTCGCAGCAACCTCCCCTAAAATATCCATATCGTGTTCTAGCGCTCGAATTTCACCTCGATCGGCATCGGCATCTTCTCCCCCTTCCTCAAACGCCGAAGACGCAATTCGCCAGCCCTCTCCGGCTCAACCCAGGCGTTCCAGGCCTTAATATAGATCGCCACCTGGTCCCGCATGTCCATCCTGCGCTTGGAACCCCGCTTCTGCATGTCCCTCGGCACCTCTCGCAGAGCAAGCCGCGCATCGCCAGGATCCAGACTCGCACCAGACTTGAGACCCGAGATCCACTCGTCGATATCCGCGGCAGGCGCCACCTCGGTGGTCACGAAAAAACCTACCGCGACTGCCGTCTGACTCGCGAACAGGTGCCTGGAAAGCTCACGACCGATGCTCACCGCCTCCCCATACCTGTCTTTATCCTCGTTGAATGCGGCCAGGATCCGGTCGTTCGACACATAGGCCCGGGCGCCGCTCCAGGGATCGTTTGGCATCGCCTTGAAGAGACTCACGTGACGGATGGTGGAGGAAAGCAGGGGCCGGTACTTCGCACCGGTTGACAACAGCGCATCCGCAGCACTCCGACTCTTTCCGACGTCGAGAACCGGGAAAACGTCTCTTGACAGCCCGTCAACAACGAACATCTCCACGGGAGTGTTGGCCTCGATAATCGCATGGAGGCGATGCTGACCGTCGATAAGTGCGCCATCTTTGTCGAAGGCGATTCCCTGATGAGTCAACTTCCATTCGCCGCGGAGAATGGCCCCTGCCAGGACTCTCACCCGCCCCATATCCAGGCGTCGATTGACCGAAGCCCGGGACAGGAAAGTTTCGGCAATTTCGGGGGTTACCTTGACGATCCGCGAGACGGGGTTTTCCTCCGGCTCCTCCGACCCTTCAGTAGCGATAGTCATCCTCTGACCCTAATGTCACCGATGCCTGAGTTCTCCGCCTTTGATCACAAGTGATCAATTTTGATCAATAAAGCGCTATCCGAACGCCTCCGATGCCCTAATTCAGCAAGACAAAGGCCTACTTGGCGGGGTGGGGAGTCGCCCCTGGATCGGGTTCTGGCGCGGCTCCGACGATGCGGGCCGGACGGCGCCTCTAGTACCTCCGGTCACGGTGCGAAATGCTAGTCCGACAGCCCATCAGCTACTCCGCCGCAAAAAACCCGGCAGTGGCGCCCGTAATGGCGCCAATTGCCCTGTGGAACTCCGGCGGGTAGGCCGGACGCGGCCTCGGCCCGATGCACTCCTCCCCGAAGGGCCCAGTGTCCCAAAGCGGCAGATTGTCCACCAATCCGGGGCAACTTGAGGATTTGCCAACAGTATGACTGCAGCCCTATGGCCAGAAGGATTGAGCTGTTGATGCCCAACAGCTGGCTGGGTGCGGAGAGCCCCGGGAACCGCGGAAACCTGCGGCTCCGGCCGTGTCTAATGCCAAGCGGCCGGATGCCCATCGTTGCTACTGGATGGAGGCCCAGCGCCCCTTCCATTTCTCCAGAACCAGCCAGAACTCTCGAGGCCATGACATCGTCAGTGGGTCGAAGGCGTAGTTCTCTGCCGAGGCAGCTCTCCAGAGTGTGAGGGCATGTTCTGCCTCATCTGCAAGGAGGGCAGCGACAGCCAACAGGGCTCGTGCAACGCCATAGTCCCTACGCTCTACAGCGCCCGCAAAGCTGGGCCATAGTTCCCACACCAGGTGTTCATGGAGTTGCCGTAGGTGATCGCCGGCCCTGAGCTCAACGCCATCGCGCATGTTCTGATTCACCTCCTCCTCCTGGCGGTCGAGTTCACCAAGCTGGTCGCTATCCCAGCCGTGCTTTTCGACGAGACTTCTCCACAACGCCCAGGCGCGCTCTGCCTCAGTGCGTGCGTACTCGTCGAGCTCTTCCCGAGTCAGCCGCGGGAACTGCTGGGCACCGAGTTCCTCGGAGTCGGGAGCCTCCGTGAACGAACCAGGCCCATCGCCGTACCGAATCCGCGTGAGAACCTCCAACAGGCGGAGTGAGGATTCGACGTTCTCGTCACGGATCACACTGCACATGTCGGCAACATCCTGGGCAACCCCCTCCCAGCTGTCCTCCGCGATGTGGTTGTCGAGCTGATCGGCCAACGAGTCCGCCGAGCCACGGTGGCGCAGGTCGTCCAGAAGCTCCTCGATTTCGGCGTCAAGCCGCCTCAGGACCGCCTCGGGGGTCTCCCGTTCGTACTTTGCCGCGGCTTCCCGCTGTGCACGTTCGACAGCGTCCCGGCGCTGCTTACGGGCCACTTGGGTAGAAGGGAGGCGGGTCTGCAAGGCCCGCATCTCCTCAGCCTTCGGTGGGTCGATCTTGTCGAGCAGCCCGATGGCGTGCATACGGTGCCCGGCCTGAACGATCGGGTCCGATGCAAGAAGACAGAGCAGGCTCACGGCATCCTTCGGGGCGCGCTGCGCCACGGCCTCGACGAGCCCGAGCCGAGCAGCGCTCGATGCGCCTTGGTGCGCGACAAGCCGTTCCACGGCCTCAGGTACGTACCCAGCGGGCTGCTTGTGCTCCGCGAGAGCCAGGCCTACCCGCATGCGGGTTGTCAGCGGGGCGGCCTCGTCCTCAGCGAAGAGGTTCGCCGTCCACAGTGCCCACCCGTCACGTACGGCGTCCGCCAGCCAATCCCAGCTGTTCCGGGGAAGCAGGTAGCAGGCTTCCTGGTAGCCCAGATCATTCGCGCGGTGCACCAAGTCGTCGGCCGCCCGGTGGCGCAGTCCTGCCGGAAGGTCCTTGGCGCCTGCAACGTAGCAGAGACCGGCCGTGTACTCGGAAGCGGAATAGCTCGGTCGGTCAATGCTTACCTTGGACAGACGAAGGATCCGCTGGACGTTCTCATGCCACGGACCGGGTGCCTGGACGATGAAGGACGCCGCCGCGAGCGCTGCGCCGCCGCGTAGCTCACACGCTTGCAGACTGGAAGTCCGCCAGTGGTCGTCGAGCGAGTCATCGGCCAACCGAACGAGGCAGGTCAGGGTGGCATCGTCCGCCTTCCTGTCGCATGCTGGCATGTCGCAGCCGGGCAGGAATTCGGGCCTCTCCACGTTCCCCATGTCATCCCCCTTGATTGACAGTCATGCGCATACTAGCCATGGCCTGTTCGGTGCTGCTGCCGTCTCATTTCCCTACCGGCGCGCGGCTTGAGAACAGCCCTTCCAACGACGCGGTCCCTGTCCTGAGCCATGCGTGGGCAGGCGATCGCCGAGCTCAGGTACGGAGGCCTCGCAGCACGAACGCGACTTCGTCCCGCCATCCGAGGAGTTCGCTAACGGTCGGAGGCAGGGCGGACTGATGGTAATGACATGCCCCGCTGAGGTTGCGCCAGACCGCCGCGAGTCGGCCGGCCAGCCGGGCATCGAGGTGGTGGGCGAGCCAGACGACTTTGGTCTCCGTCCGACAACGGGCGAGGGCCGGCCGGCGGGCATAGATGTACGAGTCGAACCCTGCTTCCAGCGCGCGGCGGAGCAGGAACACCGCCGCGCGCGGGTGCGCGGCCCCGGAGGGTCCGGAGTCGAGAAGCGAGGTGGCGGCGGTGATGCGGGTCGCTGAGGTCAGTACCTCGGGTGCAGCAGTCACAGGGAGCGCAGTCCTTCCGCGGTGGTGGCCACTCGGTTGATGAATGTGACGGCGTCGGCCGTGTCCGGGACGGCGGTGTGGGCGCCCCTGTTGCACAGTCCGACGATGTCGCTCGCATCGGAACCGAGCCGGCGGCCGATCTCCCGGTACACGTCGGCCTTGCTCCGGCTCTCGCCGAACAGGGCCAGGGCGGCCAGGTCGGTCAGCTCACGAGCCTTGCCGATGCGCTCCTCGACGGCGAGATGGCCGACGCCGGTACCGAGGAGGGTCCGGCGAGCCGATTCCTGGAGGGCAGCCTCCAGAGCGAGGCGGCACTGGCCGGGCAGGACCTCGTTGAGGACCGCGGCGGTGACCTTGTTGTCCCTGGCGACCGCACGAGCGGCGGCCAGTTCACGCTTGACCGGATCGTCGACGGAGCGGACGGTCACCTTCGAACGCCGGAACCGGCCGATCTCGAGGATCGTGGCCTTGATCCGGTGGAAACGCAGGGCGTCCGGCAGCCGGGTGTCATGGGAGAAAACCACGACCTGGTGGGTCCGGGCGATCTCTTCCAGCAGCCGGGCAAGGCCCTCGACCTTCCGAGGGTCCATGGACTGCACCGGATCGTCGATGACGATGAAGCCGAACGGGCTCTGCGGGGCCATGGCCCGGGGCAGGAACAGGGCCAGCGCGAGGGAGAACAGTTCGCCTTGGCTCACGACACCCAGCGCGGAGGCGTCGACGTCGTCCACGGTGACGTTCAGTGCCACGCCCCGGCCGCTGTACGTCTCGGAGCCCTTGAGCGTGACGTCACCGAGGGCGACGTTGCTCTCCTGGCTGAGGTACTGCCAGATGCTCTGCGCAGTTTCGGCGATGGAGCGCATACGGGCTTCGCGCAGGTCGGCCTGCACCTCCTTGAGCCATGCCCTCGCCTTCTTGACCTGGGCCAGCAGCGGCTTGGCGGCGGCTGCCGCATCGGCCAGCGCGAGCCACGATGCGAGCTGCGGGACGACGCCGCGCCACTGCTCGTCCTGCTCCGCCAGCCGATGCTTCTCCTCCTGGCGGACATGCCGGCAGGCGTCGGCGAGTGCCGCCGCCTGCTTCTCGGCGCGAGCCGCGAGCTCGTGCGGGTCGCGAATGCCGCGGCAGGCGACCCATTCATCCCAGAGGACGTGCAGGTGATCGGGCAGGTCGGTCGCGCGGTTATGGATCAGTGCCCGCAGGTCGTCCGTGGAGTCCCGCACGGCCTGCTGCGCGCACCGGGCCTCGGCGGCCTCCTCACGGAGCAGGTCGGCCTGGGCGGCTGCCGCGGCGGCCCACGCATCGTCCAGGCGGTCCGCACTACGGCAGACCGGGCAGGTGTGGTCCGCCGGGTGCTGGGAGCGCAGCCGCAGGGCCCGGTCGAGGAGGTCGGCGCGGGCGAGCGCGGTGCCGGCGTCACTGTGCCGGACGTCCTCGGCCGCTGCGACGGCCTCCCGCAGTCGGGCGACGGCTTCGGTCACCGCGTCGGTGTCCGGGCCGCTGAGCGCGGCCAGCCGGTGCAGCCGGGCCAGCTCCGTCGTGTCAGCGAGCGGCGCCCCCGCGATCAGGGCGCGGATGCGCTCACGGTCCGGGACGCGCTGCCTGAGCGCCGTCACCGCATCGTGGACGCGCTCGTCCGGAACGTCCGCGAGGGCCGCCACCAGGGGCGGCAGCGCGGTCTTGGCCTGCTTCTCGCTCAGCGTCAGCTGCTGTTCGCGTGCGGCGAGCCGATCGGCGGCTTCGCTGAGCGTCCCGAGGCCCAGAAGCGTGGCGAGCCGGTCGTACATCCGGCTGGGCTTGGCGCTCATCATCTGGCCGAGCTCACTGTAGGAGAGGATCGGCCGGAACGACCGCAGGTCCTCCGCCCAGCCGAGAGCTGCGAGCGGCAGCGGGGCCGGCCCGAGTCCGAGGACCGCCGACTCGGACTCGGAGAACGACGTGGTGTCGGCCCAGGTACGGGTGATCGTGAGCGGTCGGACCCGGCCGGACGCGAGGAGTTCCAGCTCGAGACGGTGCGGTCCGGAGTGGTGCAGGTTACGCCAGCCGTCCTGCTGCGCGGTCTGCACGTTCTTGCCGTCCTCGTCCTCCCAACGGCGGTTGCGCCCGGTGAGGGCGACCTCGATTCCCTCGGCGAAGCTGGACTTGCCGCTGCCGTTCCTCCCCTGTATCACCGTCAGGCCCGGGCCCGGCGGGATGTGGAGCGTGGCAGCTTCCCCGATGCCGCGGAAGCCTTCGACGGTGATCGACTTCAGGTAGGCGCCACGGACGGCGGCGGCTTCGGAGCCTTCAACACCGTCCAGAGCTTCGCGAACCAGTGCGTCGACCTCCTCGGACAGCGGAGCGGACTCCAGCCGCTGGACGACGGCCGCGATCGGCGATGCCGGCAGTGCGGGTGCGGTGGGTGCGGGGCTGGTGCTGGTCGTCATAGCGCGCTCCTGGAGAAGAGGAGGTGGGGACGATGACACGGCTGCCGTGGCGACGACGGCAGCACGAGCTGTGCAAGCAGATCTAGATAAGCAGATCTCTGAAAGCATTGTCAATCGAATGCATGCCTTGACGGGTGGTGTAGAGTGTTTACCGTCCACTTCCGAGAGGGGCGGGGCTCCATGCCGCAAAAGTCAGTGACGCCGCCGTCCGCACAGGTGACGGCCGCAGAGATCTCCCGTATCGTCGGGGTCACCCGCGCCACCGTCAGCAACTGGCGGCGGCGCCATGCCGACTTCCCCGCGCCCAGTGGCGGCACCGAGAGCAGCCCGCTCTACGACCTGGGCGCCGTACAGCAGTGGCTCCGAAGCCGGGGACACACCTCTGCCGCGTCACCCGAGGAGGATCTGCGGACGACGCTGCGGCTTCTCGGGGCGGGCGTAGACGCCGCCCGCTTCTTCCCACTGTTGGCAGGTGCGGCGCGGCTTCCGGAGCAGGAATCGGGCCAGCTTCTTGAACTGCCCGACGACCGGCTCGCCACAGCTGCCAACAATTTCCTGGCCGCCCGGACGACATCCGAGACCCGGTCCGTGAAGTACGAGACCGAAGACGCCGGTGTGATCCGCGCGCTCCTGGCGTGTGTACGCGGTCCGGGTGCGCAGGCCGCGCTGGACGTCCTCGCCGAACGCGACCTCGACGAGAGCGCGGCCAGCGGTACCTACCGCACTCCCCGGGGCCTTGCCGACCTCATGGCAGGACTGCTGCCCGACACCGTGACCCGCGTGCTCGACCCCGCCTGCGGCAGCGGCACGCTCCTCGCCGCCGCCCGCAGGCGCGGCGCACGTGAGCTGTACGGACAGGACATCCGTGCGCTTCAAGCGCAGCGGGCCTCAGTGGCCCTTCAACTTGACGAGCCCGCCTCGGCTGCGGGGGCGGAGGAGGTCGTGATCGCCGCCGGTGACAGCCTGCGGGCCGACGCCTTTCCGGGCCTGACGGTCGATGCCGTGCTGTGCAACCCGCCCTTCGGCGACCGCGACTGGGGCCACGACGAACTCGCCTACGACCCCAGATGGGCCTACGGCGTGCCCTCACGCTTCGAGTCGGAGCTGGCGTGGGTCCAGCACGCACTGGCACATGTCGAGCCCGGTGGGTACGTCGTCATGTTGCTGCCGCCCGCCCTCGCCTTCCGCACCTCCGCCCGCCGCATCCGAGCCGAACTCGTCCGCAGCAGGGCCGTGCGCGCCGTCGTCTCCCTGCCCGCCCGCGTCGCCTACCCGCTGCACATCGCCCTGCACATCTGGATACTGCAGCGGCCCGACCCCGGCGCCGCCGAGCGCACCTCCGTACTCTTCATCGATGGAGACGGCGAGGGCAGTGTCGGCACTGTCACAAGGAGCGGCTCACCGGGGAGTGCCGCCTTCGACTGGGCCGGCCTCGCGGAGCGCGTGCTGACACCATGGAAGGCGTATCGAGACCAGCCCGACGGTTTTACCGACGAGTCGGGGCTGGCCCGCGCCGTCCCGGTGGTCGACCTTCTCGACGATGTCGTGGACCTCACCCCGGGCCGGCAGGTCCGCACGGCCGCGGCCGATGTCGACCCGGCGGCGCTCGTTGGCAGGATCACCGCGCTGCATGGCCAACTGGGATCGCAACTGGACGAACTGGCCACGCTCAGCGGAGCGGCGAAATGGGAGACGGCCAGTACGTCGATGCGTGAATGGCGTACCGCAACTGTCGCCGACCTCACCCGCGGAGGCGCCCTCGCGGTTGTCCGGTCGGCGGCGCTTGGCAGCGGACGCGACTCCAAGAGCGGAGGCGTCGTCACTGAGGAAACCGGGTACCAGCCGGTGCTGACGGCACATGATGTCTTGGCCGGCAGCGCGCCCTCGGGCGCGACCGGGGATGCCCATCCGGACATCAGCCAAACGGTCGCGGAGGGAGACGTATTGCTGCGCGCAGTCTCCAGCCCAAGCTCTACGGGACTGATGACCCGGGTCGCGGACGAGAGCGATGCCGGCGCGCTCCTCGGCTCCGCCCTGCACCTCCTCCGTCCGGACCCGGCCCGCCTCGACCCGTGGTTCCTCGCTGGATTCCTCGGCGCAGCCGACAACATCACCGCCGCCTCGACCGGCACCACCATGGTCCAGGTCAACCCGGCGCGGTTGCGCGTCCCCCTCATGCCGCTGGCGGAGCAACGCCACTACGGCGACGCCTTCCGCCGCGCCTACCAGCTGCGCGTCGCCGCCCATCGCACCGCGGCGTTGGCCGCGGAGGCCGCGAACGCGGTGACCGCGGGACTCACCGTAGGCGCGCTCCTGCCGCCGATGTCCGGCGACCAGCACCAATCCGGCTGAACTGCCTCGGCCGGCACGACACATCGACCAGACTGCATACGTTCCGCTGAGAGTGGCGGACGACCCGAGAGAAGACCGGGGAAACCCTTTGAACAGCAGCAAGCATACGGAGCTGGCGAACCACGCCTGGTCCGTCGCCGACCTCCTGCGCGGTGACTACAAGCAGTCCGACTACGGAAAGGTGATCCTGCCCTTCACCGTCCTGCGGCGGCTGGAATGCGTACTCGCGCCGACCCGTGAGAAGGTCGCGGAGCGGGCCGCCGAGCTCGCTGGCCAGGAGCTGGACGAGGACCGCTTCCTGCGCAAGGCCTCCGGCCACTCCTTCTACAACAGGAGCTCCCTCACCCTGCGGAAGATCGCCGGCGACCCGCAGAACGCCGCGAAAAACCTGCAGCTCTACGTGGGTTCGTTCTCCGACAACGCCCGCGAGGTCCTGGAGAAGTACGAGTTCAACCAGCAGATCCGCAAGCTAGACGACGCCAAGCTGCTCTACCAGGTCATCGGCCGGTTCACCGACCTCGACCTGCGCCCCGAGGTCGTGTCCAATCACAACATGGGCTACATCTTCGAGGAGCTCATCCGGCGCTTCGCGGAGCAGTCGAACGAAACCGCAGGTGAGCACTTCACCCCGCGCGAGGTCATCAAGCTGATGGTCAACCTGTTGGTGGGGCCGGACGCGGACGCGCTGAGCCTCCCTGGAACGGTGCGTACCATCCTGGACCCAGCCTGCGGCACCGGCGGCATGCTCAGCGCGGCCGAGGACCACATCACTGCTCTCAACCCGGGCGCCGAGGTGAAGGCTTACGGTCAGGAACTCAACCCCGAGTCCTGGGCCATCTGCCGGTCCGACCTGATGATCAAGGGCCAGGACCCGGACAACATCGCCTTCGGCAACTCCTTCAGCGACGATGGCCACAGGCGCGAGAAGTTCGACTACCTCCTTGCCAACCCTCCGTTCGGCGTGGAGTGGAAGAAGGTCAAGGAAGACGTCGAGCACGAGTACGAGACCCTCGGCGACTCTGGACGCTTCGGCGCCGGTCTGCCGCGGATCAACGACGGTTCACTGCTCTTCCTGCAGCACATGCTCTCGAAGATGAAGCCGGTCGACGTCAACGGAGGTGGCGGCTCCCGGGTCGCCATCGTCTTCAACGGCTCCCCGCTCTTCTCGGGCGCGGCGGAGTCCGGCGAGTCCAACATCCGCCGATGGATCCTGGAGAACGACTGGCTGGAGGCGATTGTTGCCCTGCCCGACCAGCTCTTCTACAACACCGGCATCTCTACGTACTTCTGGATCCTCACCAACCGGAAGTCCGCCGACCACAAGGGCAAGGTCGTGCTGCTGGACGCGCGGGACTACTGGGTGAAGATGCGGAAGTCGCTCGGCGACAAGCGCAAGGAGCTGAACGAGCAGCAAATCCGCGAGATCACCCGATTGTACGGGGAAGCCTTGCAGGTTGCAGGCGATCCGGAGCACCCGCTCCACGGCAAGGTCAAGGTCTTCGAGAACGAGGACTTCGGCTATCAGCGCATCACGGTCGAACGGCCGTTGAAGCTGAGGTTCGACGTCACGGAAGAGACCCTGGCGGCGCTGGCCGAGACCAAGCCTGTCCAGAAGTTGAAGCATGCGGAGGAGTTCGTCACCGCGGTACGGACGCTGGACGGTAAGAGCTGGCCGACCAAGTCAGAGGCGTTCGTCGCGCTCAAGGACGCGGTCGTCGCGGCGGGCCTGGCCTGGCCGACTGGTGCACCGTTCGCGAAGGCCATGCGGGACACCATCGGTGTCCGAGACGTGAACGGCGAGGTCCAGCTACAAAAGAACGCGCCGGAGCCGGATCCTGACCTGCGCGACTTCGAGAACGTGCCGTTGGGCGAGGACGTCGATGGCTACCTCAAGCGCGAGGTCCTGCCGCATGTGCCGGACGCGTGGATTGACCACAGCAAGACAAAGATCGGCTACGAGATCCCGTTCACCCGGCAATTCTACGTCTACCAGCCGCCCAGGCCGCTGGCGGAAATCGACGCGGAACTGAAGTCGCTGGAGGCAGAGATTCAGGTGCTTCTTGGGGAGGTGACGGAGTGACGACTGGAGTTCTCTCTAACATTACTGCCCCCAATGGATGGATGTGGCAGTCGCTGTGGGCTGTGGCACCACGAGTGAAAGAGACTGGCCGCCCGGACTTGCCGCCGCTTTCCGTATATCTGGAAGCCGGCGTTGTGCCGCGCGATTCGCGGCCGGATAATCACAACCGGCTCGGAGAGGACCTGTCGCGTTACCTGGTCGTCCGTCCAGGCGATATTGTCTTCAATAAGCTGCGAACCTGGCAGGGCGGACTTGGCGTATCGCGAAACCAAGGGATCGTGAGCCCAGCGTATTTCGTATGTCGCGCCGATTCGGCAACGGAGCCCCGATTCCTCCACTACCTTCTCCGCTCAAAGCCCTATCTCGCCGAGCTGGCCCGGATCTCCAAGTGGATGCCTCCGTCCCAGTTCGACACGCCCTGGGACAATCTTCGACTGCTCCCCGTCCTGCTGCCTCCGCTCGAAGAACAGCGCCGAATCGCCGGCTTTCTCGACGCCGAGACCGCGCGCATCGAGGCTTTGGTGAGCGCCGAGCAGAGGGTTCTCGACCGCCTGGCCGAGCGCCGACAATCGGGCGTGGTCGCAGCCGTATCAGGTATTGAGGAAGCTGATCGTCGCGCATCCATACTTCCATGGCTCGAATCGATTCCTGCGAGTTGGCAAGAGGTCCGCGTCGGCCTCTTGGCCCGCATGGGAAGTGGCCATACGCCCAGTCGATCACGACCTGATTGGTGGGTTGACTGCGATATTCCATGGATCACTACTGGCGAGGTCAAGCAGGTCCGCGATGACCGTATTGAGGAGCTCTACGAAACGCGCGAAAAAATCAGCAAGCTGGGATTGGAAAATTCCTCTGCTGAAATCCATCCAGCTGGTACCGTATTCCTGTGCCGGACAGCTTCGGCGGGATATTCTGGCATCATGGGCTTGGATATGGCTACAAGTCAGGACTTTGTAACGTGGACTTGCGGCCCAGGCCTCAACTCGCATTACCTGTTGTGGTGCTTGCGGGCGATGCGACCAGACCTGCTGGGGCGCCTTGCTATGGGGTCCACACATAAAACCATCTATGTGCCAGACCTTCAGATGCTGCGTATCCCGCTGCCGCCGCTTGAGAGCCAGATCGGGATCGTTAAGGCGATTCACGATCAGAATTCTCGGATTGATGCCCTTGTCGACAAGGTTCGACGCCAGGTAAGCCTGCTTGCCGAGCGCCGCCAGGCGCTCATCACCGCCGCCGTCACCGGCCAGTTCGACGTGTCCACCGCATCCGGTCGAGGAGTTACGGAGTAACCGCCATGCCCCCGATCCACACCGAGGCCGCCTTCGGCGCGGCCATCGTCGCCGCGATGACCGAGCGCGGGTGGCGTGAGGCCCGGCCGGAGGACTACCGGGCCGAGCTCGGGCTGGACACCAACGAGTTGTTCGCCTTCATCGGCAAGACCCAGGGCGATGAGTGGGAGGAGCTGGTCACCACCCAGTACGCCGGCGACCAGACCGAGGCGCAGCGCGGATTTGCGAAGCGCCTCGGGCAGGCGATCGCCAGCGACGGGCTGCTCAAGGTGCTGCGCGAGGGCGTGAAGGACCGCAGTGTCCTCCTCCGGGTCGCGTACTTCCGCCCCAATCTGGTCGAGGACAACTCCGTCCTCGACAACTACCGGGCCAACCACCTCACCGTCGTCCGTGAGCTGGAGTACGCGACGAAGCAGGCCGACCGGGGCAACCGGCTCGACCTTGCCCTCTTCCTCAACGGAATCCCGGTCGCCACCGCCGAGTTGAAGAACCCGCTGACCGGTCAGGGCGTCGACCAGGCCAAGAAGCAGTACCGTGACAAGCGTGACCCCAGCGAGCTGGTCTTCACCAGCCGCGTCGTCGCGAACTTCGCCGTCGACCCCGACCTGGTCTTCGTCGCGACCAGACTGCGCGGACCGAAGACGCACTTCCTCCCGTTCAACACCGGCTCGGAGGGCCCGGGCGAGCCCGGTGGCAAGGGCAACCCCGTCCCCACCGCCCCCGGCACCTACGCCACCTCCTACCTATGGGAGCAGGTCTGGCAGCGCGACAACTGGCTCGATCTCCTCCAGCGGTTCGTTCATCTCCACAAGGAGAAGACGCCAGGCGGCGGCAGCACCCAAAAGCTGATCTTCCCCCGCTTCCACCAGTGGGACGTCGTCCGGAAACTCACCGCCCACGCCGCCGTCCACGGGGCCGGGCACAACTACCTGGTCATGGCTTCCGCCGGGTCGGGCAAGTCGAACACCATCGGCTGGCTCGCCCATCGACTGAGCGACCTGCACACACCCACCGATCCCGCCGGTCTCGACCCGGACGCCCTGGCCGTGGGCCTCAAGCCGGGTGTGCCGGTGTTCGACAAGGTCATCGTCATCACCGACCGCCGTAACCTGGACGCCCAGCTCCGGGAGACGGTCGGCAGCTTCGAGCAGACCGCCGGACTTGTCGTGAAGATCGACGAGAACCAGGGCGCGAAGGGCGCCCAGCTGGCGCGGGCGCTCTCCCGGGAGACCGGGAAGATCGTCACGGTCACCCTCCACTCGTTCCCGGCCCTGCTTAACTTCCTCAAGCAGAACCCGACCGAGATCCAGGGCCACAACTTCGCCATCATCGTGGACGAGGCCCATTCCTCCCAGTCGGGCGACGCGGCCACCGCCGTCCGCGCCGCCCTGCGCGACCTCGGCCTCGACGCGGACTCCGACGATGCGGGAGCCACCGAGGCCGCAAGCACCGAGGCCCCCGCGACCCTTCAGGAGCGCCTCAAGCACAAGGCCTCGCAGCGCTCCCGCGCCGCGAACCTCTCCTACTTCGCCTTCACGGCCACGCCCAAGGCGAAGACCCTGGAGCTGTTCGGCACGCTCCAGGACGTCGACGGCGAGGCCAAGTACCGCCCCTTCCACACCTACTCGATGCGGCAGGCGATCGAGGAGGGCTTCATCCTCGACCCGCTGCGCAACTACGTCACCTACGACACCTACTGGAAGCTGGTCAACAAGAACCCGGAAGAGCGCGAGGTCGACCCGAAGAAGGCGAACCCCCTGCTCGCCCGGTACGCACTCACCCACGACTACACCGTGGCCCAGCACGCCCAGGTGATCGTGGAGCACTTCCTCGCTCACACCCGCGGACGGCTCGGGGGTCGTGCCAAGGCGATGGTGGTGACGGCGTCCCGCCAGTCCGCCGTGCAGATGTCCCGTGCGATCAAGAGCTATCTCAAGGACCTCGGCTACGACGTCAAGTACCCGGACCTCGGTGTGCTGGTGGCGTTCTCCGGCTCTCTCACCTTCGAGGGCGAGGAGACGACCGAGCCCAAGGAGAACGACGGGCTGTCCGAGGGCGCGCTGCCCAAGGCCTTCGCCTACACCCGTGCCGACGACAAGGCCGTCCGTGCCGGCGGCCCGGGCAAGCCGGAGTACCGGATCCTGGTCGTTGCGGAGAAGTACCAGACCGGCTTCGACCAGCCGCTGCTGACGACCATGTACGTCAACAAGACGCTCACCGGTATCTCCGCCGTGCAGACGCTGTCGCGACTGAACCGCACCGCCGAGCGCAAGACACAAGCGGACCTCGCAGTCATCGATTTCGTCAACGAGGCCGAGGACATCAAGGCTGGCTTCAGCCCGTACTTCCTGGAGGCCCGGACGTTCCCGTCCGACCCGAACCTGCTCTACGAGGCGCAGAGCCGGGTCATGTCCGCACCGATCCTCACCGCACGCGAGATGGACGAGTTCGCCGAAGCGTACTTCGCCGCGCAGGAGAAGGCTGGCGGGTCCGTCACGAAGTGGGAGAAGCTGCACGCGGAGCTGTACCGACTGCTCGCCCCGGCGGTGGTCCGCTTCGAGGCGCTGCTGAACAGTGAGGACGAGGACGACCAGAAGACGGCCGAGGACTTCCGCGCGAACCTGCACGACTACGTGCGCAAGTACGGCTTCCTGGCGCAGATCGTCCCGTACACCGACCCCGATCTGGAGCGGCTCCACCTGTACGGGCGGTACCTGCTCAACCGGCTGCCGCGCCGGGCCGACGGCGGTGTCGACATCGGGGAGGTGGACCTCAGCCACCTGCGGGTGGAGAAGACCGGCGAGTACGACGTGGGCCTGACCGCGGAAGAGCCGGCCCTGATCCGGAACGTCGGGGAGGGCGCAGGCGGCACGAAGGAGCAGGAGAAATCCCTGCTGTCCGAGCTCATCGCGAAGTTCAACGACAAGTTCGGGACGGACTTCACCGAGCAGGACCTGCTGCCCGCCTTCAACGCGACCCTCGCCGAGACCGAGGTCCGCCAGGCCGCCGTGGTCAACGACGAGGACAACTTCGGCAAGGTCTTCGACCGGGTGTTCGCCGACAAGGTCGAGGACTACGTCGGCATCGTCACCGACCTCGGCAAGCGGTACTTCGCTCCGGACCGGGGCTTCCAGTCCAGCCTCAACCGAAGTGCCCGCCGTGCTGCCTGGCGCATGATCAGGCGCGAGGAGGGTGTGGACGACGCGGCCTGACGCCGCTGGTCCACGACCCGGGACGGTGGGCGGCCCGTTCGCGCACCACCTACTGTCCCGGGTAGCCGGACGAAAGCCTGGACTGGTGATCGTCGCACCCGTCACACTGGGGACCGCACAGCCGCGCAACACCACAAGCATCGGACCAAGCACGCAGAAACGGGGGCAGCCGCGTGCCGGCGACCGTGATCTCCAACCGCTACGAACTCCTGGAAGAGCTCAGTCACGGCGGCATGGGCGACGTGTGGCGCGGCTACGACGCCGTACTCGACCGGCCGGTGGCGGTGAAGCTGATCCGGCAGGCGGCGGTCACCTCGTTGCAGTCGGCCGAGGAACTCGCCCGGCGCTTCCGCCGGGAGGCGCGCATCACCGCACGCATCCAGCACCCCGGCGTGCCCCAGGTCTTCGACGCGGTCCTGGACGACAGCTTCGAGCGGCTGTTCCTGGTGATGGAACTCGTCGACGGCGTGCCGCTCTCCGCCTACCTCCAGCCCGACCACCCGCTGCCCGTCAGCTGGGCCGCAGCCGTCGCCGCCCAGGTCGCCACCGTGCTCTCCCACGCCCATGACGTGCCGGTGATCCACCGTGACCTCAAACCGAGCAACATCCTCGTCGCCCGTGACGGCACGGTGAAGGTCCTCGACTTCGGCATCGCGGCGATCCTGCGGACGGACGTCACCAAGCTCACCGCGACCGGCAGCCCCATCGGCACCCATCAGTACATGTCGCCGGAACAGGTCCGCAGTGGCCGGATCACCCCGCAGACGGACCTGTATGCCCTCGGCTGCGTGCTGCACGAACTCCTTGCCGGTCGTCCGGTCTTCGAGGGCAACGAGTACGCGCTGATGCACCAGCACCTCACCGCCACGCCGGCCCCACTGCGGCAGCTCCGCGCCGACGTGCCCGAGCCGTTGGAGACGCTCGTCCTGCACCTGCTGCGCAAGGCGGCGGAGAGCCGCCCGGCCGACACCCAGGAGGTCTACGAGCGCCTCCTACCCTTCCTCCCGGCGGCTGGCTCCGTGCCCACGCAGGCCGAGGCCGGCCCCCTCGGTACCCCGGACCCGACCCGTCTCTTCCGCCACCCCTACGCGCCCCGCTCCCGGGCGCCGAAGCCGCCCGCAGTCGTCCGCACCCCCACCGCGGTCGAGCTCCAGCCACTGCCCGTCTTGGAGCAGGTGCGTGCCGCGATCAAGGAGGCCTACGCCCAGGCGGATCTCCTCCTGGACGACGAGCGGTTCACCCAGGCCGTCGAGGTGATCGGAGCTGTCGTCGAAACGGCCGCCAGCGCGCTCGGCACTGACAGCAAAGAGGTCCTTGGCCTGCGCAAGCAGCGCGCCGCCATCCGCTTCCTCGGCGGCGACTACCGGGCCGCCCTGCCCGAGTTCGAGGCCCTAGCCGCCGCCTTCGGCCGGACCGCCGGGACCGCCAGCACGCCCGCCCGCGAGTGCCGGGCCCAGGCGGCCCGTTGCCGTGCCGAACTCGGCCAGGTCACCGAGGCTCTCCACGAACTCCAGGACGTGCTGGCCACCGTCCGCGCGCTCGACGGCGACGTGAGCGAAGAAGCCATCGACCTTCGCCACGGCATCGCCGTCCTCCTCCTCGCTCAGGGCAAGGTCACCGAGGCCCTGCAACTCCTGAAGCCCCTCCAGGAAGACCTGATCATGGTCTACGGCCCTGAGGACGAGCTGGCCTTGGAGGTCGCGGAAACGCTCGCCCGCATCCGGCTGGACCTGAACGGCGGCGCCTGAATGACCGCAGCACATTCGGCAATCGGCCGTCGTCCGCAGCCCTCGCCCACAGGCCAGTCTCCCCGACGCTTCGCCAGCCCTGTTCCTGCCAATAGCTTCATCCGCACCGGTGAGAGCTGGTGTTCAGCGCTGGCTGGCGTCGGCCGTGTCACCCGAATCAGCGCTCTGGCTGGCATTCACTGGACGGACCTCAGGCATAGGGATCGCGAAGGGGCCGCGGTTCCCGTACACCTCGAACGATAGCTTCGGGGAGGTCTAGGCCGGCGGTGTAGTAGCGGCCCTGGGCCTCGCCCTTGGCGGCGAGCCAGTCCGCACGGACAAGTTCGCGGATGTCGCGTTGGGCCTGCTGCTCGCTCAGCTCGGCGTCGGCCTGGTAAGTGGCGCGGCGCAGGCGGTTGCCCATGGCCGCGGGGTAGAGGGCATAGAGCATGCGATCGGGCCAACCACGCTGCTCGACGGCTTCGTCGAGGGCGGTCCAGACCTCGCGGGTGGTGTTCACCTGCCGCTCGACGCTCTGGGCCTGCTGGTGGTGGGCGCGCAGGCAGAATCGGATCCAGGGCAGGGTGTCGCGGTCGGGAGTCCAGACCGGGCCGCCGACCTCGGCAAGGATGTCGTAGTAGCGGTAGGTATTGCGGGCCCGGCCGAGCCATTCCTCGATGCTGGAGAACTCCGGCGCCATGATCCCCTCCCGGGCCAGGACCAGGGTGTGCAGGGCGCGGGACATCCGGCCGTTGCCGTCCGACCACGGGTGGATCGCGACCAGGTTCAGGTGCGCCATCGAGGCCCGCACCAGCCCCGGAGCGTTCAGGTCGCCCTCGTTCAGCCAATCAACCAGCTCGTCAGTCAGTACTGCCAACTGCTGGGCATCAGGGGCGGTGTAAGCGGCGATGGTCGGGTCTTCGGCAGAGGTCACGTACACCGGCCCGGTACGCCACCAGCCGGGCCGTTTGATCAGGTGGTGGCCCTGCATCATGAAGTGCAGCGCGTTGAGCAGGCCTTTGCTGTAGGCGAAGTCGTCGCCCGCTTCGGCGAGGCGCTGGATGTAGGTCATCGCCTGCCGATAACCCTCGATCTCGGCCGTAACGGTCTCGTTAGCATCGATCGGCGCCTCGCCGACCATGATGTCCTCGACGTCCGACACGCTCGCGGCGTAGCCCTCGATCGTGTTCGATCCGGCGATCGCCCGCGCCGTGAGGTTACGCCGCAGCTGCCCTTCCCAGCGACGTGAAGTGCGCAGATGGAGACGCAGCCGGTCGCGCATCTCGTCGATCTCCGCGAGGACGGACTGGTCGATGTCCTGCAGCGATGGCACAGCATAGAGCATGAAGCAATGACACCATGACGGCATCAAACGAGCAAGCAGAACCGGCGCAACCATGGTGCATGAGTACTTCAATGCATCCCTGGGAATCAGTCGCCCCGGATCCGTTCAGCGAGATCACCACCGCCGACCTTCCGGCTCCGCCGAGCGCCCTGCGCTCGCAGTACCGCACTTCACCGCTCACCAACCCCCGCCCGCAGGCCGCCCAGGCCACCCCGGCCCAGACGCAGGCCTGGGCCAGCTTCCTGGCAGGGGCTGTCCACAATGGGCTCGACCCGACACTGATCACCCAATGGCTGACCATCCTGGCCGACGCCACCGGCAGCCCCGTCCTCCCGTCCCTGGCCTCCATGCCGTTGGGCGACTACGTCAACCTCCGCCTCCCGGTCATCCTGACCGGCCTGGAAACCACCACACACGCCCCCTACCTCGCCGGCTGGCACCTGCGGATCGAGCCCGAGCTCGGGCGGCTCCCCCTCCGCCTGATCACCACTGCTCTCATCACTGCGGCAGTTTTCGGCTGGATCGCCGATGGCTGCAGCCGCTCCACGATCAAGAACACCCTCGCCATGCTCTCCCGCATTTTCGAGCAGGCCATCGTGGACGGCATCCTCGAACAAAACCCTGCCCACATCACCGGCTGGCAGCGCGAATACCAGCAAGTCGAAGACGAACTGCGGGATCCCCGCTCCCTCGCCCTGCGCGACTGGGACACCCTCACCGAACTCGCCGATGCCCTGGTCGCGGCCTCATACAACCGCTATCGCGGATGGGGTGATGTCGTCGTCCACAGCGCCTGCACGGCCACAAGGATCGGCGCGGTCTCCGGAGTCCGGGCCCGCGACGTCGATACCGACAAGTGGCTCCTGACCAGGCCGCCGACAGACCACCCCCGCTCCCGGCGGCCTGGTCGACAAGCACACCAAGGGTAGGGTCGCCCGCCTCATCCCGATCATCGAACCTTTGCGCCCACTCATCATCAGGCGGCTCCAAGCGGCGCGAGGCGACCCGGATGCCCGCCTCTACACCGGCCCGCGCGGCGGTCGCATCAGCACCGCAGTCCTGCGCGACGCCACCCACTGGGACGACGTCACCCGGGACCTCGGCTACGAACACCTGCGCCGCCACGACCTGCGCCACACCGGCCTGACCTGGATGGCCGACGCCGGCATCCTTCCGCACATCCTCAAGGAAATCGCAGGCCACCGGCTCATCACCACCACCCAGCGCTACTTCCACCCCGACGTGCTCCGGATCCTGAAAGCCGGCCAAGCCCTCACTCATCACCTCGAGAAGCTCCAACGCGACGGCCAGATCACCCGCCACTGGTAACACGCCGTAACTGCCATCGCCTCGAAATGGCCCCTGACAAGCCGCTCCGATGCTGCCCAAGTCACGCCACGGCGAGCAGTAGGCGCCAGAAAGGCCTTAGAAATGCCCCGATATGAACCAGTTTGACCCACTTGACCCGCGGCCGGCGCACTTGACCGAAGGTCAAGTGCGCCACCCCGCCTCGCTCCAGCAAAACGGCAAGGAGGTCCCGCACTTCACCTTGAGATCGAAGAGCAATCCACACACCAGCCACTGGAGCAACGGGTGGCGACGCACCTGCGGCCTAACCTGGGGACCATTTTGGGACCACTCGGGACCAAAAAACGGGCCCCGAAAACCAGCAAGAGCGGGCCCTTGGTTTCCCAAGTGCCCGCTCTCACAACCGACTTCACAGTCGGGACGACAGGATTTGAACCTGCGACCCCTTGACCCCCAGTCAAGTGCGCTACCAAGCTGCGCCACGTCCCGTGGTCTCGGCGCCTGCAGCGGGGCCTGGGGGGCTCTGCTGTGGGCTTCTCGACCTTGTCTCCGGTTGTCCCGGCGACGTGGAAAACAATACAGCACGTCGGGGGGTGCTCGCTGCCAGGCTCAGGAGGGCGGATCAGGGGGTCGGGTGGCGGGCGTCGTAGGTGAGGAAGGCGGGGCGGCGGGCGGCGAGGAGGAGGACGGCGGCAACGCAGGCGAGGCCGCCGGTGATGACGGAGGTGGCGGGGTTGGTGAGGGCGGCGACGGTGCCGGACTCGAAGTCGCCGAGGCGGGGGCCACCGGCCACGACCACGATGAAGATGCCCTGGAGGCGGCCGCGCATCTCGTCCGGGGCCGCGACCTGCATCATCGTGTTGCGGAAGATCATGCTGACGGTGTCGGCACAGCCCGCGACCGCGAGCAGCAGGAGGCCGAGCCAGAGGTTGTGGAGGGCTCCGAAGGCCGCGATGGCCAGGCCCCAGGCGGCGACGGCGGCAAGGACGGCGACGCCCTGGCGGTGCACGCGGCCGACCCAGCCGGAGAAGAGCGCGCCGACCAGGGCGCCGACGGCCGGGGCGGAGACCAGCAGGCCGACGGTACCGGCGTCGCCGCCGTAGAAGGTGACCGCGATGGCGGGGAAGAGGGCGCGCGGCATGCCGAAGACCATCGCGGCGAGGTCGGCGAGGAAGCTGGTGCGCAGGTTGGGCTGTTCGCGCAGGAAGCGGAGGCCGTCGAGGACGGAGGCGCGGCCCTTGCGCGCGCCGAGCGGCCGCATGGCGGGCAGGCGCCACATCGCGTAGAGGGTGCCGGTGAAGGCGACGGTGTCGATCAGGTAGGCGGCCTGGGCGCCGTACGCGCCGATGAGGACGCCGCCGAGCATCGGGCCGACGGTGAGGCCGAGGTTCATGCTGACGGTGTTCAGGGCGTTCGCCGCCGGGAGCTGGTGGCTGGGCACCAAGCGGGGGATCATCGCGGAGCGGGCGGGCGAGCTGAGCGCGAAGAAACCGGCTTGGACGGCGACGGCGGCGTACAGGACGGCGACCAGGCCGAGGCCGGCCAGCGCCTGCGCGGCCAGGACGGCGGAGACGGCAGCCAGGCCCGCCGAGCCGATCAGGCCCAGTCGGCGCCGGTCGACGGTGTCGGCGATCGCACCGCCGTAGAGGCCGAAGGCGACCAGCGGAACGAGGGAGAAGATGCCGACCAGGCCGGTCGCAAAGGCGGAGCCGGTCAGGTCGTAGACCTGGACGGAGACGGCGACGGCCGTCATCTGCTGGCCTATGGAGGAGACGGCCTGCCCGGCCCAGACCCGGCGGTAGTCTGCGTGGTCGCGCAGCGGGCTGAGGTCGGCGAATGCCCGCCGGTACCAGGGTGAGTCGACGACCGCCTCCGTTCCGGGTCCGTCCCGCGGCCCGGGATCGGGTTCGGGCTCAGCAGAGGACGGCGGGGAGAGCGGGGAGGGCACGGGGGAGCCGGGCGGCGCGGGCGAGGGGGAGGACGTGGAATGTTGATTGTTCGACATAATCCCCCATGCTCCGCTCCATCCCCGGACGGCCTCGCACCGGGGCCCGCCCACGCGCCCGGGCCCGTCACCACCCGCACGCGCTACCGGCTCAGCACCTGCTTCTCGCCAGCCTCCACCGCGAAGTCCAGCCGATTGCCCGGCGGCGGGAACGGGCAGATGAAGTGGTCCGAGAAGGCGCACGGCGGCAGGTAGGCCCGGTTCAGGTCGAGGACGGTGCGGCCCTCGGCGTCCGGTGCCGGCAAGGTGATGAAGCGGAAGCGGTAGGTGTCGATGCCGCTGGTCGCGTCCGCGATCACGCCGCTGAGCCGCCCGCCCGCCCGCCCGACGGTCAACGTGCGGTGCTCGCCCGCCACGGTGAAGGCGATCTGCCCGGAGACGGCCAGCGGGCGCTCCCGGCCGTCGGCGTTCGGGACCACGACCGACCGCGCATCGCCGTCCTCGAACGGGGTGAAGACGGCGGGCACGGCCCACTCGGGCGCGTACGGGTAGGCGGAGATGCCTGCAAAGGCGGTCCGACGCGGCGCGGCCGGGTCGAAGACCCGCAGGGCCAGCTCGCCCTCGCGCTCGATCGGGACGAGCAGCAGGTCGCCCAGGGTGGCGGTGTCGGCGGCCGGGTCGCTGTCCGGGCGGAGCAGTACCTCGCCGTCCACCGGCGCGCCCTCACGCTCCACCGACGCGCCCGCGCCGTTGACCGTGATGCCATCGGACGCCGCCGCCCGAAGCCGGACGCCCTCGGCCCCGGCCCCGGCCCCGGCCCCGGCCCCGGCCCACCAGTGCCCGGGCAGGCCGGGGATCTCGGCGGGCTCGGGCTCCAGCCAGTGCGTGCCGGTGAGTGCGAGCTGGCCGTGCGTCGCGCTCACCGACGCCGCCCGACCGTCGCTCCAGTGCTTCCAGTCCTCCGCGGCCGTCGCCGTCATCGCTCCACCCTCCCGGTCGGTCCGCGGACGGCCCGCCGTTCGGGCCGCCCGTCTCGGTCATCCACAACACCGTCCGCCCGGACGGATCATCCCCGTCGGCCCGAAGCCGCCGAAACTGCAACACGGTGGCAACGCGCCGGCACGGGGCACCACACGGGCCACACACATCACCTACCCGTACCTACCCGTCCGGCACCTATCCGTCGCGGCGCTTCAGCGGACGGAACAGCCCTTCCTGCACCACGGACACCACCAGCTGGCCGTGCCGGTCGAAGATCTGCCCGCGCGCCAGGCCGCGCGCACCGTGCGCGATCGGGGACTCCTGCTGGTACAGCAGCCAGTCGTCCGTCCGGAACGGCCGGTGGAACCACATCGCATGGTCGAGCGACGCCATGTCGAAGCTCCGCTCGCCCCACAGCGGCTCGACCGGGGCGCGGACGGCGTCCAGCAGCGTCATGTCGCTGGCGTAGGTGAGGGCGCAGACGTGGATCAGCGGGTCGTCCGGCAGCGGGCCGTTGGTGCGCAGCCAGACGCCGCTGCGCGCCTCGACGCCCTCCAGCTCCTCCTTGGTCCAGCGCAGCCGGTCGACGTAGCGGACGTCGAAGGGCTGGCGGCGGCTGATGAACGGGGGCAGCTCGCCGAGCCGGGAGCCGACCTCCTCCAGGGCGCTGGGCAGTTCCTCGGGGGCGGCGACGGCCGGCATCGGGTACTGGTGCTCGATGCCACCCTCCTCCGGTCCGTGGAAGTCGGCGGTGAGCGCGAAGATCGACCGGCCGCCCTGGATGCCGAGCACCCGGCGGGTGGTGAAGGAGCGGCCGTCGCGGATCCGGTCGACCTGGTAGACGATCGGCACGCCGGGAACCCCGGGGCGCAGGAAGTAGGCGTGCAGCGAGTGGACCGGGCGCTCGTCGTCCACCGTGCGCCCTGCCGCGACCAGCGCCTGCCCGGCGACCTGGCCGCCGAACGTCCGTTGCAGCGCCTCCTCGGGGCTGCGCCCACGGAAGATGTTGAGTTCGATCTGCTCAAGGTCGAGCAGATCGACAAGGTCGTCGACGGGGGTACCCATGCGCACGCTTCCTCTCGGACTCCGAACGAATTCTCCAGCTCACTCGAATTCTCCGGCGACCCGGGTCATTCCCGTGCAGCGGTCCGGAGCCCCCATTTCACTCGAACGAGTAGACGAGTCAATGAACAGGTGAACGGACGAGACGGCGCTGTCACCCAGGAGACCTCCGGGAAACTCCCCGGTCACTCCCCCAGCCCCGACTCCCGCACCGTGATGTTGAGCCGCCCGACCAGCCCCAGCTCCGGATCGGCCGTCCCCGGCAGCGTCCGCACCACCCCGTGGTACGCGAACCGGGCCGGACCGCCGAACACCAGCAGGTCGCCGCTGCGCAGTTCCAGGTCGGTCCACGGCCGGGTCCTCGTCTCGGTGTTCCCGAGCCGGAAGACACAGCCGTCTCCCAGCGAGAGCGAGACCACCGGCGCGTCCGCCCGCTCGTCGCGGTCCTGGTGGAGACCCATCTTCGCGCCGTGCGCGTAGTGGTTGACGATCGCGATGTCCGGCTCGTACGAGGCCGCACCCGCGACCTCCCCCAGCGCGGCGCCGTACGCCTCGGCGACAGCGCTGCGGGCCAGGCCCCCGAGCAGCGGCGGGAACGGCTTGACGGGCGCGCCGTCCTCAGCGACCCGCCGGTACCCGTACGGGTACCAGTGCAGGCCGAGGCTCACCATCCGGACGGACATCATCCCGCCGGTGGGCATCCGCACGGCGTGCAGGCCGGCCGGCGGGCGGGCCCACTCCCGGCAGGCGGCGACCAGGCGGCGCTGCGCGTCGAGATCCAGCCAGCCGGGAAGCAGGACGGCGCCGGGAGCCGGCTCGGAGCGCTCGCGCGCGCCCGGAGACCCGCCCGGGTCGCTGAACAGCTCTCCCTGGCTCACCCCACCATCCTCCCGCACCATGCCCACCCTGGCCCAGCCCCGCACCCCGCCCGACGCGGCGGCCGGCAGCACCGCCACGGGCGGCGCCCGCCCACACCACGACCCGCCCCACACCTATGTGCTCATCACATGAATTCGGCACGGCGGCCGACCCCGGGCACGCCGCGCTCACACCGCCCGGGCACCGGGCCGAGCACCGCGAAACGCCGAAGGCCGCTCCCCCGGCCGGCGGGAGAACCCGCGCGGCGGAGGAGCGGCCGTGGAAGCCGGGCACATCGGTACGTCACTACGTCGGTAGGTCGGCGCGTCGGTGCCCGATCAGGCATCGGCACGGTGAGGCCCGGGCAGCCGGGATCAGCTGCGCGCAGTGCCTCGGGGGCCGCGGGGACCTCAGATGCTCAGGGTCTGGCCCGGGAAGATCAGGTCCGGGTTGCCGCCGATGACCTTGGCGTTGTTCTGGTACAGGTCGTGCCAGTCCAGGCCCTGCGCGGGGGCGATGGAGCTCAGGGTGTCACCGGCCTTGACGGTGTAGCTGCCCTTGGCGGCCTTCGGAGCGGCAGCCTTCGGGGTGGCAGCCTTCGGCGCGGCCTCGCTCTTCGGCGCGGCCTCGCTCTTCGGCGCGGCAGCCTTCGGCGCGGCCTGAGCCTTGGGGGCGGCCTTCGGGGCCTCGGCCGGCTTGGCGGCGGCCTTCGGGGTCTGCGCCGGCTTGGCGGCCGTCGAGCCGGAGGTGGAGGTGGAACCCGCCGAGGTGTCGACGGCGGCCGGGGCGCCGCCCTTGGTCAGACCGGCCTTGACGGAGCAGACGGGCCAGGCGCCCGGGCCCTGCGAGGCGAGGACCTTCTCGGCGACGGCGATCTGCTGCGCCTTGGTGGCCTGGTTGGCCTGCGGGGCGTAGGCGGTGCCACCGAACGCGGCCCAGGTGCTGGAGGTGAACTGGAGACCGCCGTAGAAACCGTTGCCGGTGTTGATGGCCCAGTTGCCGCCGCTCTCGCACTGGGCGACGGCGTCCCAGGTGGAGACGGAGGCGGCGGAGGCCGAGGTGGCCGTGACGAGGCCGGCCACCGGCAGGGCCGCGACAGCGGCGCCCGCCACGACAGCCATCCGCACGCGGTTGCGCTTGGTGACGGTGGAGGTGGTGGCAGCGGCGTTCTCGTTACGGAAGGTCATGGGGTTCCTCTCGACAGCCCCGGGCGGGCATGCGGAACCAGGCCCTGGAAAGGGCCTCGATCGCTTGCCGCGTCCGTCGGGCGGCCGTGCACGTGTCGGACGTGCCGCTGCCGCCCCGGCCACCCAGCCGCTCGCCGACGACCTGTTCGAGCGATCGCGTCGGCGGGCACCTGCCGCGCCCGGCGGGCCGGGGGGCCGTGCGTCGGGGGTGAACCCGGGTAGCGCTCGTTGCGCCGACCAAGAAGCTACGAGCCGTTCGGCGGGGAAACCAAAACTCCGGCGGTCTGCCCAGCTCAGGCCGGGGTTACCACCGGTAACGACCATGCAATCCTGACCGAAATGTCCGCTTTAGCCGCTGATTCCTAGATCAAACATCTCGGCCGCGTGACTCACCTCACCGTTTTATTCCGGCAGTCCCGGTACCGACATCGACAGATTGCGACCACCGGAACACGACGCGCGGTCGGATCGGAAGCAATTCCCGTCAGCCTCGACGGGCACCCGTGACGCCTGACACAAGAGCCCGTTGGGCATGGCGACCTCCCCGTGTCCGCCCCCGAACCCCATCCGCTTCCATCCGAGGAGACCCTGTGCCGCGCATGCTCGACGTCAGCGACGAGGTCCGGTCCGAGATCGGCGACGACGAGGCCGACCGCCTGCTAGGCGGCGACCGCGCCCCCGGCAGCTACGAGTGCACCTCCTGCCGGACCCCCGGCGACACGCACGTGGAGCCCACCAGCACCGTGCTGTTCGTCGGCGAGGAGACCGCCGTCCTCGCCTTCGCGCACGCCCGCTGCATCCCCTCCCAGGTCGTACCGGTCTCCGAGGAGCAGCTGGCCGGTGCCGTCCGCAGCATCAGCCAGTCCCAGCCCGGCGGCCCGGACCTCGCCGTCCCCACCTCCGCGCCGAGCGCCCCCGCGCCGGCCCCGGCCGCGCCCGTCGGCCCCGCCCCGACCCAGCCGACCGCCCCCGGCCAGGCCGCCATCCTCGGCATCACCTGCGGGCTGGTCCTGCACGGCAGGGTCGGGCACGCTTCCCTGGTGGTCGAGCCGACCGGGCCGGTCGGCCGCCCCGGCAGCATCTCGGGCGAGGACGAGTTCCTCGACCTGCTCCAGGACGCCGGCTTCCAGCCCGTCACCGACCTGGACGAGACCCCGGATCAGCTGCCCGGATGGTCCGTCCTGGTCGCGATGGGCAAGCTGCACGCGATCCTCCAGCCCGCCGCGGCCGGCGGCAGCACCGGCTGGTGGCAGGCGCACCAGCCGCTCCAGGTCACCGACGCCTGGCGGATGGCCGCGAGCCAGCTCTCCGAAGTGACGATGTACGCCGTACCGGCCGGCATGGTCGGCCGCCAGCCCCGCGAGGACCTGCTCCGCCAGGCGCTGGAACGGGCGGTGGCGCTGGGCCAGGTGGTGGCCGCCTCCCTCCCGCTCGCCGGCACCTGATCCGCCTCCGCGCCCGACCCGCCGGAAGACGGCCTCCCACACCCACGGCCGCCTTCCGGCGGGCGTGTGCCCACCACTCCCCGGCGTGCAGCCCGGACCACACCCCGGCGCACCTGCGCCCCGCCCGGCACACCCGCCCCCTCCACGCTCCGGCGCGTCGACGCACCCGCACCCCCACATCCCGCATCCCCCGCCCCTCTCACTCGTTGGCCCCTACGTGTACAGCTACGACGTCTCCGCGTCCCCCGGCCGGTCCGCCACCGCCTCCCGCTCGATCCCGGGCATGCGCCCGTCGTACGACGCCGAGCACCCGCACTCCACCACGCCGATCTACGACGAGCTGTACTCCGAGTTCCGGCGCCTCTTCCGCGCCCTGCCCGGCGACCGCTCGGGCGAGGAGGACCTGAAGTTCACGGGCTTCGCGGTCCGCGACGGCTACCCACTGCTCGGCGAGCAGCGTGCGTACCCGCCCCAGCAGCAGGCCTTCCACACCCTCGCTGGCCAGGCGCCGGGCCTCCCCCAGTTCGTGCCGGGCCCCCAGCACCACGGCTCCGGCGCCACCGGTGGCCGGCAGCACGGCCACGCCGGTGCTCAGCAGCACGGGCACGCCGGCGGCCACACCGGCACCCACGCGACCGTCGGCACCCCCACCGGCAGTCACACCACCGGCAGTCACACCACCGGCAGTCACACCACCGGCAGTCACACCGCCGACAGCCACAACACCGGAAACCATGCCGGCGGTCACACCGGCAACCACACCACCGGTCACCACCGCGGCCACGCCGCCGGCCACCCCGAGCCCACCGCCCCCACCAACGACGGCCCCGGCCACACCACCGCGTCCCCTTCCCCGGCCCAACCCGCCGTCCCGGCTGCCCAGTTCACCAACGGTCAAGGCTGGGTCGCGGCCGGCTACCTGGGTGCGGCCCCGCACCCGATGCCGGTCCCCCCACCCGCACCCCCGGCGCCGCCCGCCCCCTCCCCGGTGATGGGTACGGCCACCGGCCTCGCCGCCCCCACCCCGTCCGCCGGCGGCCGCCACCGCCAGATGCTCTCCCTGCCCCCGGGCCCCAGCGGCGACCACCGCTGACCCCCGGCCACCGCCCCGAGCAGGAATCCCGGCCCACGCCCCGGAGACGCCGGAGGGCCCCGCCACGATGGTGGCGGGGCCCTCCGGCCGTCGGTCCGCGGACCGACCACTCCTGTCTACTTCTTCTTGCGCTTCTCCCGGACCCGCACCGAGATCGAGATCGGCGTCCCCACGAACCCGAACTCCTCGCGCAGCCGGCGCTCGATGAAGCGCCGGTATCCGGCCTCCAGGAAGCCCGAGGCGAACAGCACGAAGCGCGGCGGGCGGATGCCCGCCTGGGTGCCGAACAGGATGCGCGGCTGCTTGCCGCCGCGGATCGGGTGCGGGTGGGCCGCGACCAGCTCGCCGAGGAAGGCGTTCAGGCGCGCGGTCGGGATGCGGGTCTCCCAGCCCTCCAGCGCGGTCTCGATCGCCGGGACGAGCTTCTCCATGTGCCGGCCGGTCTTGGCCGAGACGTTGACCCGCGGGGCCCACTGCACCTGGACGAGGTCGCGCTCGATCTCGCGCTCCAGGTAGTAGCGGCGCTCCTCGTCCAGCTGGTCCCACTTGTTGTAGGCGATGACGACGGCGCGCCCGGCCTCGACGGCCATCGAGATGATCCGGGTGTCCTGCTCGGCGAGGGTCTCGCTGGCGTCGATCAGGACGACCGCGACCTCGGCCTTCTCCAGCGCGGCGGCGGTGCGCAGCGAGGCGTAGAAGTCGGCGCCGGCGGTCAGGTGGACCCGGCGGCGGATGCCGGCGGTGTCCACGAACTTCCAGGTCTTGCCGCCGAGCTCGATCATCTCGTCGACCGGGTCGCGGGTGGTGCCGGCCAGCTCGTTGACGACCACGCGCTCCTCGCCGGCCACCTTGTTCAGCAGGCTGGACTTGCCGACGTTGGGCCGGCCGATCAGCGCGATGCGGCGCGGGCCGCCGGGGGCGGCGTCGCCGAAGGTCTGCGGCGGGGCCTCGGGCAGCGCGTCCATGACGGCGTCCAGCAGGTCGCCCGAACCGCGGCCGTGCAGCGCGGAGACCGGGTACGGCTCGCCGAGGCCGAGCGACCACAGGTAGGCGGCCTCGGCCTCGGTGGACGGGCCGTCGACCTTGTTGGCGCACAGGACGGTCG
The DNA here is from genome assembly GCF_040683915.1 of Kitasatospora sp. NPDC093102. Taxonomy (NCBI): domain Bacteria; kingdom Bacillati; phylum Actinomycetota; class Actinomycetes; order Kitasatosporales; family Streptomycetaceae; genus Kitasatospora; species Kitasatospora sp. NPDC093102. The sequence goes on from NZ_JBFBFA010000027.1 coordinate 57,965, forward strand.
GCTTGCCCGCCCGGCGGATGATCTTGATCAGGGCCTCGTCGGTGTCGGTGGCGCCGACAGTGGCGTCCACCACGAACAGCACCGCGTCGGCCTGCTCGATGCCCAGCTCGGCCTGGGCCGCCACCATGGCGTCGATGCCGAGGACGTCGATCTCCCAGCCGCCGGTGTCGACCACCTTGAAGCGGCGGCCGTTCCAGCTGGCCTCGTAGGTGACCCGGTCGCGGGTGACACCCGGCTTGTCCTCGACGACGGCCTCGCGGCGGCCGATGATGCGGTTCACCAGAGTCGACTTGCCGACATTCGGGCGGCCGACCACGGCGAGCACCGGCAGTCGGACGTGCTCGGCGCCGTCCACGGCGTCGAAGCCGTCGAGGTCGAAGCCCTCCTCGGCGGCAAGTGCCATGAACTCGGCGTAGTCGGCGGCGTCCAGCTCACCGTGGCCGGTGGCGGAGTGCTCTGCGGTCATGTTCGTCTGTTCCGTTTCCCGGCACGGCCCTTCCCAGGGGCGTGCCGTGCGTACCTGCCCCGCTCGGGGCAGCGCGATGGTTGGCTCCGCGGCACCTCGACGGCCCGCGGTTCACTCGTTGGTCGGCCCGGGGGTGCTCGGGCCGGTCCTGATCGGACCGACGGCAGCCGGTCAGACCGCGGACAGTCCGGCCCGCTCCTCCACCAGCCCGGCGATCCGGTCGATCACCTGCTCCAGGGTGAGGTCGCTGGTGTCCACCAGGACCGCGTCCGCGGCCTGGGTCAGCGGGGCCGTCTTCCGGGAGGAGTCGGCGGCGTCGCGGCGGGCGAGGTCGGCGGCCATCGCGGTGATGGTCGACTCGTCCACGCCCTTGGTGCGCAGCTCGGCTGCACGGCGCGCGGCCCGGGCCTCCTCGGAGGCGGTCAGGAAGACCTTGACGGTGGCGTCCGGGAACACCACGGTGCCCATGTCCCGGCCCTCGGCGACGATGCCGCGCTCGGCGACCTCGGCGCAGCCGCGCTGGAGCTCCACCAGCCGGGACCGTACGGCCGGCACCGCGGACACGGCGCTGACCTTGGCGGTCACCTCGGGGCCGCGGATCGGGCCGGACACGTCCTGGCCGTCCACCGTGATGGTGGGGCCGTCGGCGTCGGTGCCCGAGACGATCACCGGCTTGCCGCACGCGACGACCACCGCCTCCGGGTCGTCGACGTCGACCTCGTTGACCAGCATCCACCAGGTCATCGCCCGGTACATGGCGCCGGTGTCCAGGAAGCTCAGACCCAATCGGGCGGCGACCGCCCGCGAGACGGTCGACTTGCCGGAGCCGGAGGGCCCGTCGATGGCGACGACGACCGGGGCGTGCGCTCGGTCGGCAGTGTCCACGGGCGAACCTCTCTCTGAGCATGGGAGCCGGAGCCTGGGCAGGCGGGCGGCCGGGGATTGTCTCCCTCAAGGTTAATGGACCGCCGCCGTGACCCGTTCCGCCGCCGTCCGAGCCCGACCAGTCGCCCCAGAATAGTCGATCCCAACCAGTCGGCCCTGAGCATCCGATCCCGAACGGTCGATCCCGAACGGTCGATCCCGAGCAGTCGACACTGACCAGTCGCCGCCCTGCCGGAAACCGCCCGCTCGCCGACAGCCGCTCGTTCCCCGGCCGCCCGCGGCCTCAGTCCCGGACGCTCCAGCCGCTCGCCCGCAGCGCCTTGGTCAGCCGCTTCACCGCCGCCGGCGCCACCGACAGCTGGACGAAGCCGACCTGCTGCCCGGTCGAGTGCTCGATGACGACGTCCTCGATGTTGACCCCGGCGTCGCCGACCTCCCCGAACAGCCGGCCCAGCTCGCCCGGCTGGTCGCCCAGCACGACCGCCACGGTCTCGTACCGGGTGGGCGGCGCGCCGTGCTTGCCCGGGATGCGGGCCTGGCCGGTGTTGCCGCGCCGCATGACCGCCTCGATCCCGGCCGCGCCGGCCCGGCGCTCGCTCTCCTCGACGGCCTGCATGGCGCGCAGCGCGGTGACGGTCTCGCCGAGGTCGCGCGCGACCCCCTCCAGGACATCGGCGACGGCGCCCGCGTTGGCGGAGAGGATGTCGACCCACATGCCGGGGTTGGAGGCGGCGATCCTGGTGACGTCGCGCACGCCCTGGCCGGAGAGCCTTATGGCGGTCTCGTCGGCGTTCTCCAGCCGGGCCGCGACCAGCGAGGAGACCAGCTGCGGGGCGTGCGAGACCAGGGCGACCGCCCGGTCGTGCTCGGCGGCGTCCATCACGATCGGCACCGCGCCGCAGAGCGCGACCAGCTCCAGCGCGGCGTTGAGCGTCTCCGTATTGGTGTCGGCGGTCGGGGTGAGCACCCAGGGGCGGCCCTCGAAGATGTCCGCACGGGCGGCCAGCGGGCCGGACCGCTCACGGCCCGCCATCGGGTGACTACCGATGTAGTGGACGGTGTCACAGCCGAGCTCGGCGATCTCACTGCCCGGGCCGGCCTTCACGCTGGCGACGTCGGTGTACCAGTGCGCCAGGTTGCGGCGCTGGCATTCGGCGAGCACCTTGCCGACCAGCGCGGGCGGAACGGCGATGATCGCCAGGTCCACCGGGCCGTCGACCGGGTCGGTGATGCCCGCGCCGAGCGACTCGGCGGTGCGGGCCGCGTCCGGGTCGGCGTCCTCCAGATAGACGGTCAGTCCGCGAGCGGTCAGCGCGAGCGCGGCGGAGGTGCCGATCAGTCCGGTGCCGACGACGACGGCAGTGCGCATGGCGGGTCGCTCTCCTCATCACGATTCTCGACAGGTGCCGGGACCGTCCGGGAGCACCCGCGCCCCATCCTCTCTCATCCAGCCCAGCGAAGTCCCCACCCGCCGCCCGGCAACCGGAACGGCAGCCCCGGCAGCTTCCGGCGCCGGCAACCGCGACGGGCCCGTCCCCGTCCCACACAGTGCACACGCCGCACCCGGAAATCCTGCGACGCCCGCCCCGGAGCCGGGCAGACTGGCCGCCCGGGGCAAGGCGTGGGCGGCACGGAGACACCGGACCACGGCAGGACAGCACGACAGCGGACCGAGCAGGCGCGCGGGCGGGCCGCAGACCCGCGCGGCACGACGAACGCCGCACAGCGGGCGACACACAACGGGCGACACGCGAACGAAGGGGTTGCGCATGGACGATCAGCACAGCGGCCGGAGCGGGCAGTCGAAACCGCCGGCCGTACCGGCCCACCCGTCGGTCCTGGACTCCGTCGTGGTGTACGCCGAGGGCGCGGTGTGCCGCCGCCGGGCCACCGTTCCGGTCCCGCCCGGCGGACGGCTCCGGCTGACCGGCCTGCCCGCCGCCCTGGACGGCCGCTCGCTGCGCGCCCGGGTGCTCGCCGGACCGGCCGGAGCCGCCGTCACCGAGGCCCGGCTGGAGCTGCTCGCCGAACTTCGTGAACCGGACGAACTCCCGAACCTGAAGCGGGCGTTGGACGAGGCCACCGAGCACCGCAGCGCGCTCGCCGAACGCCTCCGGCTGGTCCTGGCCACGATCGCCGAAACCGCCGCGCTGCGCGCCGTCCCGCCGCAGCGCCGCCGCGACGAGCCACTGCGCCGCACGCCCGCCGACGCCTGGCTGGAGCTCGCCGACTTCGTCGACAAGCGGCTGGCCCGGCTCCAGCAGCACGCCGAGGAGCTCACCCAGGAGCTCGAACTCGCCGACCACGAGCGCGACGTGGCGGCCGACCGGCTGGAGAGGGCGTCCACCGCCGACCGGGCCGAGCCGGTCGGGACCAGCACCACCGTCCTGCTCACGCTCACCACCGCAGCCACCGCCGACGGCACCGCCCCCGGCAGTGACCACCTCGACCTGGAACTGGAGTACGGGGTCCCCGCCGCCCGCTGGGTGCCGGCCTACCGGCTGTCCTACCGGACCGGCTCCGACACCGCCCACCTGGTCCTGCGCGCCGCCGTCGCCCAGCGCACCGGCGAGGACTGGACCGGTGTGCGCCTCGCCCTGTCCACCGCCGACCTCGACCGCCGCACCGACCTGCCCCGGCTCGCCTCGCTGCGGATCGGCCGCAGCCAGCCCGCCGCGCCGCCCTCCGGCTGGCGCGAGCCCCCGGCCGGACTGGCCGACCTCTTCACCGGCTACGACGCGGCCCACGCCGACCGCCCCGCCCCGCCCCGTGCTCCCCACCGCGACGAATACCGCCCGATCGCCGCCGCCGTGGCGCCCGCCCCTGCCGTCGCCCGCTCCGCCGGCCTCGGCGGTGCCCGTCCGGGCGGTCCCCGGGCCGAGGCCTTCGCGGCCGACGAGCAGATCGTCCCCGCCGCCACCGGCCCGTCCGGCGGCGGTCTGCTGAGCGCCGACCAACCGATGCCCGCGGCCCCGGGCGCACCGCGCGGCTTCGCCGGCTACGGCGCCCCGCCACCGGTCCCGACCCCGGTGGCCGCCGCGGCACCACCGCCGCCGGCCCCGGGCGGCCTCCCGCCGGCGGAGGCCCGCCGCCGCGTCGGCCACGCCGCCCCGCTCCCGCGGCCCGGCCTCGCCCCGGACGCCACCCTGCTCGACTACCCCGACCTCGTCCTGGCCGGCCCCGAGGGGCCCGCCGCCCGGCGTGGGACCCTGCACCCCCGCCGCGAGCGGATCGAGCGCGAGGAGCCGGCCGGGACGCTGCCCGGCCGCAGCGGCGCCACGTGCCTCCGCAACCTCACCCTGCCCCGGCACGCCGTCCCGCCCCGCGAGTCGGCCGGCTCCTTCGACCACCGCTTCGACGCCGCCGCCCCCGCCGACATCCCGTCCGACGGCACCTGGCACACCGTCACCGTCGGCGAGATCCCGCTCACCGTCCACCCCGAGTACGTCACCGTCCCCGCCGTCGAGGAGAAGGTGTACGCGACCCTGGTGCTCGCCAACCGCACCGACCAGGCCGTCCTGGCCGGTCCGGTCGAGGTCACCGTGGACGACGAGTTCCTGCTCACCGCCGCGCTGCCCACCCTGGCGCCCGGCGGCACCCGCTGGCTGGGCGTCGGCGTCGCCGAGAGCATCGAGGTGGCGCGCCGCACCGAGCTGCACGAGTCCACCACCGGCATGCTGAAGGGCAACAGCACCGTCCTCGACCACCGGGTGCACGTCCAGTTGGCGAACCGGCTCGGACGCGCCGTCACGGTGGAGGTCCGCGAGCGGGTGCCGGTCACCTCCGACGCCGAGATCCGGATCGAGGAGCGGGCCGACTGGCACGCCCCGACCGTCTCCACGCCGGACTGCCCGCCCAGCACCCGGCTCTGGCGGGTCGACCTGCCGCCCGGCGGACGCACCGAGCTGGACGGTGGCTACCTGATCAAGATCCCGGCCGGAAAGGCCATCGTCGGCGGAAACCGGAGGAACTGAGCGATGACCGTCGAAACCCTTCCCCTCCCCGTCACCGCCGTGACCTGCCTGGAGGACCGCAGCCAGGTCGAGCGCACCACGACGGTCGGCCTCGCCGCGGGCGTGCAGCGGCTGCGCCTCGGCCCACTCACCGCCCTCGCCGTCGACCGCACCCTGCGCGCCGAGTCCACCACCGGCGGCATCCGCGTGCTGGACGCCCGACTGGTGCGCAGCTGGACCCCGCGCGCCCCGCTGCCGCCCGGCCCGGAGGACTCCGAGCTGCGCCACCGGCTGCACCGGCTGGACGCCGAGACCCGGCTGGCCGACCAGGCCCGGGCCCGGTTGGAGGCCCGGCTGGCCCTGCTCGCCCAGCTCTCCTCCGACCTGCTGCGCGAGATCGGCGAGGGCGCCGGCCTCGGCGAGCTCGAACCCACCCGCTGGGCCCGGGAGCTCGGCCGGGTGGACGCCGAGCGCGAGCGCTACGGCGAGGAGCTGCGCGCCACCCACTCCCGGCTGCGCCGCCTGGAGCAGGAACGCTCGCAGGCCCTGATCGCCCTGGACCAGGCCGAGGAGGACCCGGCCGAGCTGACCGCCCACCTGGAGCTCACCGTCGAGGCGGCGCAGCCCGGCCCCGCCGAGCTGACCGTCTCCCACCTGGTGCCCTGCGCACTGTGGCGCCCCTCCTACCGGGCGACCCTGGACGGCACCGACCTGTGCCTGGAGTCGGAGGCGGTGGTCTGGCAGCGCACCGGCGAGGACTGGACGAACGCCCGGCTCACCTTCTCCACCGCCCGCTCCGCCCTCGCCACCGCCCCGCCCGCGGTCGCCGAGGACGTCCTGGTGCTGCGTGAGCGCACCGACGAGGAGCGCCGCACGGTCGAGGTCGAGCTGCGCGAGGAGGCGGTCGCCGCCCTGGGCCCGGCCTCCCGGGTGCCGGGCGTGGACGACGGCGGCGAGGTCCGGGTGCTGCCCGCCCCCGCCCCTGCGACCGTGCCCTCCGACGGCCGCGCGCACCGGGTGCCGCTGGGCGCCTTCACCGGCCCGGCGAGCAGCGAGTACGCCAGCGCCCCCGAGCTGTCCCCGCTGGTCACCCAGGTGGTCCGGTTCCGCAACGCGGCCGGCCACCCGCTGCTGTCCGGCCCGGTCGAGCTGGTCCGCGGCAGCGGCTTCACCGGCCGCGGCGAGCTGCGCTTCACCGCCGCCGGCGCCGAGGCCGAACTGTCCTTCGGCAGCTCGGACGGCTACCGGGTGGTCCGGGAGACCGAGGAGCGCCAGGCCACCGCCGGCCTCACCGGCCGCCAGACCACCACCCGGACGGTCCGGCTGCACCTGTCCCGCTTCTCCGGCCCGGAGGAACGGGACGAGCGGATCGTCACCGTGCGCGAGCGGGTGCCGGTCTCCGAGGTGTCCGCGGTCGAGGTGCGGCTGCACAAGGAGGAGTGCTCGCCGGCACCGGACTCCTTCGACGCCGAGGGCATCGTCCGCTGGGACGTCCCGCTCGCCCCCGGCGCCCGGCACACCCTCACCCTGGTGTACGAGGTGTCCGCCTCCGCCAAGGTGGCCGGGCTCTGACCGCTGCGGCGCGCCGACGGCGAACACCGCCGCACCGGTGACGGCCGCTCAGGACCAAACCGGAGACAACGGGTAGAAAAGGAAGCATGATCCTCCATCTCGCTCCCCTGGACGACTGGCTGGCCGACCCCGGCCGCCCGTACGCCGCTGCGTCGCTGCTCACCGACGGGTTCATCCACTGCTCCGCGGACGAGCAGACGGCGCTCGCGGTGGCCAACGCCTTCTTCGCCGACACCCCCGACCCGCTGATGGTGCTGCTGATCGAGGAGTCGCTGGTGGAGCCGATGGTGAAGTGGGAGGCCCCGCACGGCGCCCCGCCGCCGGGGGCCACCCCCGGCGTGCTGTTCCCGCACATCTACGGGCGGCTGAACCGCACCGCCGTGGTCGGTCTGGAGAAGGTCGAGCGCGGCCCGGACGGCCGCTGGGCCTCACTCAGCCCCTGGAGCTGACGGGGCGCGACCGAGGAAAGTTATGACAATTCCCGAGGTTCACGCGGTTCACGCGGTTCACGCGGTTCACGTGGTTCCCGGGATTCACGCGGTTCACCCGGTTCCCGAGGTCCCGGCAGCTCCCGCGCTTCCTGCCGTTCCCGCGGACCTCGCGAATTGTCACAACATCGCCGATGGTCACGACGCCGCAGACCATCGCGACATCGTGAATTGTCACAACATTCCCTACAGCCACCCCCGCTCCCGGGCCGCCATCCCGGCCTGGAAGCGGGTGGTGGCGCCCAGCGAGCGCATCAGGCTCTGGAGCCGGCGCTGGGTGGTCCGGGCGCTCCAGCCGAGCGAGCGGGCGATCGACTCGTCGGTGAGCCCGGCCGCCAGCAGGCCCAGCAGCTTGCGGTGGTCGGCCTCCGGCTCCGGCGCGGCGTCCCCGGTGCCGACCGCCGCCTGCAAGCGGACGGCCCGCTCCCACTCCGCCTCGAACAGCGTGTCCAGCGCCTGGAGCAGCGCCGAGGGGTGGATCACGTACGCGGCGTCCAGCACGCTGTCACCGACGCTGATCGGGATGATCGCCATCCGGTCGTCCGAGATGATCATCTTCATCGGCAGCGTCGGCCGGACCCGCGCCTCCTCACCGTCCGCGACGCCGACGAGGATGTTCTTCTCCAGCCGCCCCGGCCAGGCCACCGCCTCCCGGTCGTAGACCGTCCGGAACTTCACGCCCTCGCGCAGCCGCCGCCGCTGCAGGGGCATCGGCGCCACCGGGTCCTGGATGTACGGCGGGCGGTCGAAGCCGCGCACCTGGTACTGGCTGGTCTCGGTGATGTGCTCCAGCCGTTGGGCGATCGCCTCGCCGCCGGTCAGCACCTCCACCGAGTGCGCCGGATCGGTGTACCGCGAGGCCTCCCGGAAGGCGTCCATCAGCCGGTGCATCTCGGCCCGGGCGTAGCGCAGCTCCGACTCCCGGTGGCCGATCAGGGTGCCGATCGCGACGTCCGGGGGGACCGGCAGGTACCGGTGCCTGTCCACCGGCGCCCGGGTGGCCATGCCCTGCTGCGCCAACCGGTCCAGTGCGCGCACGCTCTGCTGGAACGTCAGCCCGCAGCTCTCCGCCAGTTCCTCCGCCGTGGACTGCGGGTTGGCCACCAGCGCCGCGTAGACCTGCCCGTCCGGCTCCGCCAGTCCCAGTGCGCCGAGGGCCTGTCCGCCGGCCCGCCCCAGTGCTGCATCGGACACGACGTCCTCTCCCCCTGTTGGCCCGTTTCCGCCCCGACCCGCGCGCCCGTGCTGGCGCAGTCCCGCCACACGGCGGGTGGTGCTCCGGTGGCCATCCTCGGCCACGGATCATGACGCTGACAAGGCCGTGACCAGCGGTTGCGTCCCGGCTCACACGACTCGTCCGAAACGTGGACATCCGCAGGCGGACATCCCCACGCGGACGCCCGCGCCGCCCCGGCCCGTCGTCCCCCGGGAACGCCGGAGCCCCGGCCGCAGCACGTGCGGCCGGGGCTCCGGCGGAGTGGACGGGCCTACAGGCCGACCTCGCGCATCAGCTGGCCGACCTCCGGGTTGGTGAGGCGGCGCAGCCAGCCCGACTTCTGGTCGCCCAGGGCGATCGGGCCGAAGTGGGTGCGCACCAGCTTCTCGACCGGGAAGCCGACCTCGGCCAGCATCCGGCGGACGATGTGCTTGCGGCCCTCGTGCAGGGTCACCTCGACCAGGTAGTTCTTGCCGACGTTGGAGACCACCTTGAAGCTGTCGGCGCGCGCGTAGCCGTCCTCCAGCTCCACGCCCTGGGCCAGCTGCTTGCCCAGGTCGCGCGGGATCGGGCCCTGGATCGCGGCCAGGTAGGTCTTGGTCACGCCGTAGCGCGGGTGGGTGAGGCGGTGGGCCAGCTCGCCGTGGTTGGTGAGCAGGATGATGCCCTCGGTCTCGGTGTCCAGGCGGCCGACGTGGAACAGCCGGGTCTCCCGGTTGGTCACGTAGTCGCCCAGGCACTGGCGGCCGTCCGGGTCCTCCATGGTGGAGACCACGCCGGCTGGCTTGTTCAGCGCGAAGAACAGGTAGGACTGGGTGGCGACGGTCAGGCCGTCCACCTTGATCTCGTCCTTCTGCGGGTCGACCCGCTTGCCCTGCTCGGTGACGCGCTTGCCGTTGACCTCGACCCGGCCCTGCTCGATCAGCTCCTCGCAGGCGCGGCGGCTGCCGACGCCGGCCCGGGCCAGCACCTTCTGAAGGCGCTCGCCCTCGGGCTCCCCGAAGGTCTTGGGCAGCTTGGCGGCCGGCTTGTCGTGCCGGGCGAGGACGGCGTCCTCGATCTTGGCCTGGAGCTCGCGGGAGCGCTGCGGCTGGCGGCGCGGGTCGCCCGGCGCGCCCTGGCCCTCACGGCGCGGGCGCGGGGCCGGGCCGGGGCGCCGGCCGGCGTAGCCGCCACGGGCCGGGGTGGCGTTGGGGCCGCCGCCGTACTCGGGGCGGTCGTACTTGCGCTCCTCGGGCCGCAGCGGGCGGTCCGGGTAGCGGCGGTCGTCCCGGCGGTCGTCGCGCCGGTCGTCCCGGCCGTACGAGCCGCCGCGCGAGCCCGACCCCGAGCCGCCACGGCCGCTGCCGCCGCCGTACGAACCTCCACGCGCACCCGAGCCGCCGCGGCCGCTGCCGCCGCCGTAGGAGCTGCCGCCCCGGCCCCCGCCCTGTCCGCTGCGACCGCTCCCGCCGCCGCTGCTGTTCCTGCCGTTGCCACTGCTACGCATCAAAGTGTCCGTACGTCGTTCCGTCTGGGATGTGCGGTCGTTTCGGCCGACCTCACCGCCCCCTACCGATCGGGCCCGGCCCGACCGGCCTCGCCACTGCCGTCCGCGGCCTGCGCGGCAGCGGCGGCGACCGCCTCCGCGATCATCGTGCCCTCCAGGGACTCCGCTTCCACGTCGTCGACCTCGGGCAGGAAGGGAGCGAGCTCCGGCAGCTCGTCCAGGCCGCGGAGCCCCATCCGTTCCAGGAAGTAGTTCGTCGTCCGATACAGGATCGCACCTGTTTCGGGCTCGGATCCGGCCTCTTCCACCAGTCCTCGCTGTACCAGGGTACGCATCACGCCGTCACAGTTCACACCGCGGACGGCGGAAACCCGCGATCTGGACACCGGCTGCCGGTAGGCGACCACCGCCAGGGTCTCCAGCGCGGCCTGGGTGAGCCGGGCCTGCTGGCCGTCCAGGAGGAAGCGGTCGACCGCCGCGGAACAGGTGTCCCGGCTGTAGAACCGCCAGCCGCCCGCGACCAGCCGCAGGTCGAATCCGCGGCCCTGGGCCGTGTACTCGGCGGACAGCTCGCGCAGCGCGGCCGCCACCTCGGCCCGGGGCCGCTCCAGCACCCCGGCCAGCCGCTCCTCCGCCACCGGCTCGTCGACGACCATCAGGACGGCCTCCAGCTCGGCCCGCAGCCCGGCGTCGGCGGGCCCCTCGGGGCCGGAAGTCGACGGGGCCGACTTCCGGTGCACGACGCGCGCCTCCGCCGCCTCGGACCCGCCCGCCGCCTCGGCCCCGGCCGGTTCCACCGGATCCGCCGGCTCCACCGGCAGCTCCACCGGATCCACCGGGTCCGGCAGCAGCTCGAAGGCCGGCTCCAGCCACTCCCCGGCCCGTGGCTGCCCCGGCAGCCCCAGCGGACGCCGCACCGGCCGCTCGCCGTCGTTCCCGCCGCTCATCGCCGCTCGTCCTCCTCGACCTCGCCGGCCGGCCGGTCGAACTCGTCCGTCACCTCGACCGCCACCCGGCCCTCCTCGGCAACCCAGCGCACCAGCAGCTCTCCGAGCGCCTCCGGCTGTTCGAAGGCGAGCACCCGCTCCCGGTACAGCTCCAGCAGCGCCAGGAAGCGGGCGACCACCACCAGGTCGTCCGGTGCGTCCTCGACCAGCTGCTGGAACGAGGCCTCACCCAGCTCGGTGAGCAGCCCCACCACCAGCCCCGCCTGCTCGCGCACGCTCACCGGCGGGGTGTGGATGTGGTCCACGTAGACGATCGGCGTAGGTCTGGGCTCCATCGCCTTGGCCGCCAGCTCGGCGAACCGCTGCGGCCCGATGCCGATGACCACCTCCGGCAGCAGCTCCGCGAACCGGGGCTCCAGGGCGGCGGTCCGAGGCCGGCGCAGCAGCTCGGCCGCCCAGCGCTCGCCGAACAGCGCCGCCGCCCGCTTGTACGCCCGGTACTGGAGCAGCCGCGCGAACAGCAGGTCGCGGGCCTCCAGCAGGGCCAGGTCCGCCTCGTCCTCGACCTCCGCCACGGGCAGCAGCCGGGCGGCCTTGAGGTCGAGCAGGGTGGCGGCCACCACCAGGAACTCGGTCGCCGCGTCCAGGTCCCAGTCCGGACCCATCGCCCGGATGTGCGTCATGAACTCGTCCGTCACGGTGGCCAGCGCCACTTCGGTGACGTCCATCTTGTGCTTGGCGATCAGGCTGAGCAGCAGGTCGAAGGGGCCCTCGAAGTTGTCCAGCCGTACCCGGAAGCCGCCCCGCGACCGGTCCTCGGTCGCGCTCACGGCGGTGGCGGCTGGTTCGGCGGTACTGGGCATGACGGTCCATCTTCGCCCGTCCCCGCCTGCTGCCCCGCCCCGGGGTCTCCCGACACGCCGTTCCACCCGAGTCCCGGACCGACGTCCACCCGGCGCGCAGAGGCCCGTACGAGGCCCTCGGCGCCCGCCCCGGCCCGGGCTGCCGTCCGACCGACCGGACGCCCCGCCCGTGCCCCGCCCGTGCCCGCGGAATCCGGCCGGCGGCCTCCGCCCGTCCCATCGGACCGGCCGCGGTGTCCCATCAGGAGGTCGCACGGCCCCGGAGCGGCCCTCCGGCGCCCGACACGGCCCTCGGGCCGCCAGGGCCTCTCCCCGGTCCCGGCTCGCGCCCTCCGGCGTCCTACCGCCGTTCCGGCACGCCCTGCCACCCTGCCGCCCTTCCGGCGGCCGCCCCACGCCGGGCCCGCGGCCCCCTCGACGCCCGGCGGAACAGCCGGCCGTCCTCCGCGCCGCCTACCGGCCGCGCAGCCGCCGGACCAGGATCGAGGCCTCGCCGCGCTGCTCCAGGTCCGCCAGGACGACCGCGATGGCCTCCCGGACGATCCGCCCGCGGTCCACGGCCAGGCCGTGCTCACCGCGCAGCACCAGCCGGGTGTGCTCCAGGTCCATGAGCTCCTCGGCGGACACGTAGACAGTGATCTTCTCGTCGTGCCGCTCACGCCCGCTGGGCCGGCGCGGCGCGCGGCCCCGCGACCGGGCGCGGCCGGCGGCACCGGGCTGCTCCTCGGCGGCACCCTGGTGCGTCCGGGCCGCCGGGGCGGAACCGGCACCGCGGCCGCCCGAGACGGTCTTCCCGGCCGCGCCTGCGGCGGGTGCGAGCCCGGGGGCCGTGCCGGGCCGCTGCGCGGGCGGCTGAGCAGGCGCCGGCACCGTGGCGGCCGCCTGCTGCTCCGGCGTCACCTGCCGGTCGTCCTGGGCGCCCTGGGCGGACTCGGCGCCCTCGGCGCCGTCCGGTTGGCCGTTGACGGTCCGCGCGGTCTCCGGTCTGGATGCCTCGGCGGCCGGACGCGGCGCGAGGGAGGGCGACAGCGCCATCCCTCCCGTGGTCCGGAACAGCTCGTCGGCACCCGGGAGACTCACTCGGCGGGGCGGCACCGGTCGAGCACCTCCCTGGCGAGCTGGCGGTAGGCGGCGGCACCGACCGAGTTGGTCGCGTACGTCGTGATGGGCTCGCCGGCGACGGTGGTCTCCGGGAAGCGCACGGTCCGCCCGATGACGGTGTGGAAGACGTGCTCGCCGAACGCCTCGACGACGCGCGCCAGCACCTCGCGGCTGTGCACGGTGCGCGAGTCGTACATGGTGGCCAGGATGCCGTCCAGGCGCAGGTCGGGGTTGAGCCGCTCGCACACCTTCTCGATGGTCTCGGTCAGCAGCGCCACACCGCGCAGCGCGAAGAACTCGCACTCGAGCGGGACGATCACGCTGTGAGCGGCCGTCAGCGCGTTGACCGTCAGCAGGCCCAGCGAGGGCTGGCAGTCGATGATGACGTAGTCGTAGTCGGGCAGCAGCGGCTTCAGGGCGCGCGCCAGCGCGGACTCCCGGGCCACCTCGCTGACCAGCTGCACCTCGGCGGCGGAGAGGTCGATGTTGGAGGGCAGCAGGTCCATCCCCGGGACCGCGGTCTTCAGCAGCACTTCATCGGCCGTCAGGCCCCGCTCCATGAGCAGGTTGTAGACGGTGACGTCGAGCTCCATCGGGTTGACGCCGAGGCCGACCGAGAGCGCGCCCTGCGGGTCGAAGTCGACGAGCAGCACCCGGCGGCCGTACTCGGCCAGCGCCGCACCCAGGTTGATGGTCGACGTGGTCTTGCCGACGCCGCCCTTCTGGTTGCACATGGCGATGATCTGGGCGGGGCCGTGCTCGGCAACCGGCGCGGGGATCGGGAAGTACGGCAGCGGACGGCCGGTCGGGCCGACCCGCTCGCGGCGCTGACGCGCGGCGTCGGGGGCCAGCGTGGCGGCGTACTCCGGGTCCGGCTCGTACTCGGCGTCCGGGTCGTCGTAGGCGCCGTAGGCGAACTCGCCGTAGGCCAGGCCGTAGGCCGCCAAGTCGGCGTCGTGATCGGTCACCGTGGTCACCTGTGCTGTGTTCTGGCGTGCTTCGAAAGTACGGAGTGCGACCGAGCCGACCTCGGCCGAGCCCACGGAGGGCTGCCGGGCCCCGGGCTCCTCACTCGGCTGGCCGGCGGTGAGCTCCGCCAGTCCTGGCTGACCACCCCCGGGAGCAATTGTCGACTCATTCACAAGTCGTCTTACCTCCTTGGGCATCCAGGACTCTATGTCGATTCGTCAGCGTGGCAGCATGCCGACGGTTTGCGACTCTAGGCCGTTCAAGGCGTTCGCAGCAACACAATCCACGGTAGTGGGCAGGATGTGTCGACTATCGAGCGGGCTGCTGTCAAGGGATGGGAGGGTCACCGGCCCCAACGTTTCTGCGGGCGGGTGACATGACCGACAAATATTGACGACAGAGCGACCTACCCGGTCAACCCGCTGTTCACGGGCATGGCGAAGCCCCCGGCCCGAGGGGATCGGGTCGGGGGCGAACGACCGCCGGGCGGTCAGGGGGTTCAGGCGAGCACGTTCTCCAGCGAGACCGACTCCAGGCCGAAGGCCTCGGCCACGGCCGGGAAGGTGATCTGGCCCTCGTGCACGTTCAGGCCCTTGGCGAGCGCGGCGTCGCGGCGCAGCGCCTCCTTCCACCCGCGGTTGGCCAGCTCCAGCACGTACGGCAGGGTGGCGTTGGTCAGCGCGTAGGTGGAGGTGTTCGGGACGGCGCCCGGCATGTTGGCCACGCAGTAGAAGACCGAGTTGTGGACCTTGAAGGTCGGGTCGTCGTGCGTGGTGGCGTGCGAGTCCTCGAAGCAGCCGCCCTGGTCGATGGCGATGTCGACCAGCACGGAGCCCGGCTTCATGCGGGAGACCAGCTCGTTGGTGACCAGCTTCGGGGCCTTGGCGCCCGGGATCAGCACAGCACCGACGACCAGGTCGGCCTCCACGACGGCCTTCTCCAGCTCGAAGGCGTTCGACACGATGGTCTTGACCTTGGTGCCGAAGATGCGGTCGGCCTCGCGCAGCTTGTTGATGTCGCGGTCCAGCAGGGTCACCTCGTAACCCATGCCGACGGCGATGGTGGCCGCGTGCCAGCCGGAGACGCCACCGCCGATGACGACGGCCTTGGCCGGGTGGGTGCCGGGCACGCCGCCCGGCAGGGTGCCGCGGCCGCCGGCCGGGCGCATCAGGTGGTACGAGCCGACCTGCGGGGCCAGGCGGCCCGCGACCTCGGACATCGGGGCGAGCAGCGGCAGCGCGCCGTTCGACAGCTGCACGGTCTCGTACGCGATGGCGGTGGTGCCCGAGGCGATCAGCGCGTCGGTACCGGCCCGGTCGGCCGCCAGGTGCAGGTACGTGAAAAGGGTCTGGCCCTTGCGCAGCCGGTGGTACTCCGAGGCGATGGGCTCCTTGACCTTCAGCAGCAGGTCGGCGGTGGCCCACACCTCGTCGGCGGTGTCGAGGATGGTGGCGCCGGCGGCCACGTACTCCTCGTTCGGGATCGAGGAGCCGACACCGGCGTTGTCCTCGATGTAGACCTCGTGTCCGTTGCGGACCAGCTCATGCACGCCGGCGGGCGTGATGGCCACGCGGTACTCGTGGTTCTTGACCTCGCGGGGGATGCCGACCTTCACGGCTAAACACGTCCTCTTGCCATGGGGGTCCCGACCGGAGAAGACCGGTGGGCGACGCGCACGTGGGGAAGCCTCCGGGACAGCCCGGGGCGGGGATCGCTGCGCGACTGAGTTCGAGTGTAATGAAGCCCAGTCGGCGTGTCAGCCTTCCAAAGTGAATAATTTTCCCGCACGCATTGGCAGGTTCGTAGGCTTCCCCTGCGACTTACCTACCAAAGACGTCGCAACCGGACATCTTCGACAATACCTCCGAAACACCCGTCACCACCCGGCATCGACGCGTTCCCGCAGGTCCGCGAGTGCGGCCCCGACGGCCTCCCGGCCCCGTTCGTCGCCCAGTCGGCGCAGCACCGCGAGCGCGGCCCGGTACTCCCGGTCGGCCTCGTCGAAGCGGCGCTGCGCGGTGTGCGCCTCGGCCACCCGGGCGAGCAGCCGGGCCTCGGCCGCGTGGTCCCCGAGCGCCTGCCGCAGGCCGAGTGCCCGCCCGTACCAGTCGGCGGCCCGCACCGCGTCGCCGAGCGCCCGGTGACAGTTGGCGGCGCTCTCCAGGGCCCGGGCGCAGAGCGGTTCGTCGTCGGCCGTCCGGGCGTGTTCCAGGGCGGCCCGGTAGTGGGCGACGGCCGGCTCCCAGCGGCCCGCCGAGGCCTGGAGGTCGCCCAGGTTGAGCAGTGCGGCCGAGGCCCGGCGGGGCCGGCCGCTGCGCTCGGCGACGGTCAGCACCAGTTCGTGCAGCCGGTAGAGGTCGGCGGGGGCGGCGGCTCCGGTCAGCGGCAGCGCCCGCAGCAGCGCGGTGACCAGCCGCCCGGCCGAGCCGTCCAGGTCGCCCTGGCCGATCGCGTCGGCCACCGCACCGAGCAGCAGCTCCCGCTCGCCGAGCAGCCACTCCCGGGCGTGCGCGGCCGAGCGCAGCCGCAGCGGGGCGGGCAGCGGGTCCGGGCCGGGGCCGGCCGCCGGGTCGAGCAGCGCTCGGGCCGACTCGGTGAGCCGGACCAGCCGCTCCAGCAACCGGGCCCGGGCCAGCTCGGTCTCGGCGGGCCGGTCCTCCTGCTCGCGCAGCCGGACCAGCCGGGGGTAGAGGCGCCCGGGCACCCGGTAGCGCGGGGTGCCGTCGGCGGCCGGCGCCTCCTCGCCGACCAGCTCCCTCTCGGCCAGCGCGACCAGTGTCACGGCCGCGTCCGGCACCGGGCAGCCGACCAGGGCGGAGGCGGTGCGCGGGTCGGCGGTCTGCGCCGGGGCCAGGGTGAGGGCGCGCAGCATCCGCGCCTGGGCGGCCGGCAGCTCGCGGTACAACAGGGTGAACGCGCCGAGCAGCGGGTCGTTGTCGGGGACGGGCACCGGCTCGGCAGGCTCCGGGCCGGGCTTCACCCAGGCCGCCGGGTCGCCGGCCGACTCGGTCACCGGGGCAGCAGCACCGGGAGCGGGCTCACCGGCCCGGCCCTCCGCCGCCTTCCCCGGTACCGGCTTTCCCAACAGGCCCCGCGTGGCCCCGACGGACCCAACGGCCCTGGCGGCCCCAATGGCCCCGGCAGACCCAGCGGCCCCGGCAGGGCCGGCCGGAGGAGTGCCGGGAGACTTCGCCGCCCGCTCCCCTTCCTTACCCTTCCTCGGCGCCCCGCTCTGTTCCTTCTCCTTCTCCTTCTCCATCACCACAGCAGCCGCAACAGACCCCGCGGCAGCCCCCGTGACCGCCGTCTCCTCCCCCACCACCCGGTTGAGCTCTCGCGCCGCGTCCGTGACCGCGGTCTTCGGGCTGCCGCGCAGCCACCCCGCCATCAGCCGCAGCGCGGCCGGCCGGGCGGCGCAGGCCTCGGCCAGGTCGGCCCCGCCGACCGGGTCGCAGGAGATCCGGGTGCCGCCGACCAGGTCGGCCAGCAGTTCGCCGGAGGCCTGCCGGTCCAGCCCGCCGAGGATCACCGGGTCGATGTCCTCGATCCCGGTGAGCGGCCCGGCCGTGGTGGCGAGCACCAGGCAGCCGGGCTCGTCGGCCAGCAGCGGCCACACCTGCCCGGCGTCCCGGACGTCGTCCAGCACGAGCAGCACCCGCAGCCCCGCGAGCGCCTCGCGCAACGCCACGCAGCCCGGCTCGTCCCGCCCGTCCTCGCCCGCCCCGGGCAGCGGCACCGCGCTCTGCGGGTCGAGCTGCTCCAGCAGCAGCCGGGCGGCCCGGGCGGGCGGCACCCGGCCGCCGTCCGGGGCGGACAACCGTACGAACAGCACGCCGTCCGGGTAGTCGGCGGCGACGGTACGGGCGAAGCGGGCGGCCAGCGTGGTCCGTCCGGAGCCGGGACGCCCGGCCAGCACCAGCACCGGGCAACGCCCGCTCGCCGGGCGGGCGGCGGCCGCCCGCAACGCGGCCAGTTCGGCGCGCCGCCCGACGAACAGCGCGGGACCGGCCGGCAGCCGCTCCAGGCCCGGGACGGCCCCGGCGGGCGCGCCGGGGCCGGGGTCCATCGTCGCCGTCTTCCTCGCCACCCGTGCCACTCCCGACGTCATCCCGCGCTCGGCATCCGACGCTCGGCTTCCGGTACCCAGCCTCCGGAGCTCAGCGGAGGCGGTCCGGGACGGGCGCCCTGTCTGCGAAGCGTAGTTCGACCGTCCGGCTCAGCCGAGGTGACATCCGGTCGTACGAATCGGCAAATCACCCCAACGACTCAACGCACGACGGTCGCGCACGCTCCGCGGGGCTCTCCCAGGTCTCGGAGGAGGCCGGCCTCCTCACGCCCCGACAGGCCGTCTCACGCCCCGAAGGGACGGGCCGGCCAGGGCGAGTCCGCCGGGCGCAGCGCGTCCAGCCCGTCCGGACCGGTGAGTGCGGCGTGCACGGCGAGGGTGCCGGTGACCAGG
Organism: Kitasatospora sp. NPDC093102; assembly: GCF_040683915.1. Taxonomy (NCBI): domain Bacteria; kingdom Bacillati; phylum Actinomycetota; class Actinomycetes; order Kitasatosporales; family Streptomycetaceae; genus Kitasatospora; species Kitasatospora sp. NPDC093102. The sequence continues at coordinate 76,373 of NZ_JBFBFA010000027.1, forward strand.
GTCGGGTTGTGCAGCTTCCCGGCCTGGATCAGGCGGATCAGCTCCGGCACCGGCACCCAGGCGACCTCGATCTCCTGCTCCTCGCCCTCGGCCGCGTAGCGCTCGCCGTCGGCCGGTGCCAGGTCGGTGGCGAGGAACATCCGCAGTGCCTCGTCGGTGCCGCCCGGGGAGGTGTAGTAGTCGGCGAGGATCCGCCAGGTGCCGGCCTTGCAGTACGCCTCCTCGTACAGTTCGCGCTGCGCGGCGTGCCACGGGTTCTCGCCGGGCACGTCGAGCAGGCCGGCCGGCAGCTCCCACAGCCGCTGGCGCACCGGGTGGCGGTACTGGCGCAGCACCAGCACCCGCTGCTCGTCGTCCAGGGCGAGCACCGAGACCGAGCCGGGGTGGGTCTGGTAGTCGCGGCGGGCCCAGCTGCCGTCGGGCATCCGCACCTCCTCGCTGCGCACCCCGGTGACCTTGCCCTGGAACGGCGTCCCGCTCGCCCGGACCTCCCACTCCTCGGCCACGTCGGCGATCCCCTGGCGGCTCTGCTCGTCCATCGCTCTCCCCTTTTCGTCAGTACGACACAATCTAACGCCGAACGGCGGCCCCGCGGGAATCGCGGGGCCGCCGTCCGGTGAACGACCAAAGCCAAGGAGAAGATGACTACTCGGAGGCCGCGGTCTTGATCACGATGGCCGCCTTGACCAGGCCCGCGAACAGCGGGTGCGGGCGGGTCGGACGGGACTTCAGCTCCGGGTGGGCCTGGGTGGCCACCAGGTAGGGGTGCACCTCGCGCGGGTACTCGACGTACTCGACCAGGTCGCCCTTGGGCGAGAGGCCGGAGAACACCAGGCCGGTCTTCTCCAGGTCCGCGCGGTAGGCGTTGTTGACCTCGTAGCGGTGGCGGTGGCGCTCCTCGACGTACTGCTCGCCGCCGTAGACCTCGCGGACGATCGAGCCCTCGGCGAGCTTGGCCGGGTACAGGCCCAGGCGCATGGTGCCGCCCAGGTCGCCCTTGCCGTCGACGATGGCCAGCTGCTCGGCCATGGTGGAGATGACCGGGTGCTTGGCGGCGGCGTCGAACTCGGTGGAGTTGGCCTCCGGCAGGCCGGCCAGGTTGCGGGCCGCCTCGATGACCACGCACTGCAGGCCCAGGCACAGGCCCAGCAGCGGGATCCTGTTCTCGCGGGCGTAGGTGATGGCACCGACCTTGCCGTTGACACCGCGGTCGCCGAAGCCGCCGGGGATGCAGATCGCGTCGACGTCGCCGAGCTGCGCCTGGGCGCCCTCGGGGGTCTCGCAGTCGTCCGAGGTGACCCACTTGATCTCGACCCGGGCGTTGTTGGCGAAGCCGCCGGCGCGCAGCGCCTCGGTCACCGACAGGTAGGCGTCCGGCAGGTCGATGTACTTGCCGACCAGGGCGACCTTGACGATGTGCTGCGGCTCGTGGACGCGGCGCAGCAGGTCGTCCCAGGTGGTCCAGTCGACGTCGCGGAACGGCAGGTCCAGGCGGCGCACCACGTAGGCGTCCAGGCCCTCGCCGTGCAGCACCTTGGGGATGTCGTAGATCGACTTGGCGTCGATGGCCGCGACCACGGCCTCCTCGTCCACGTCGCACATCATCGAGATCTTGCGCTTGATCGCCTGCGGGACCTCGCGGTCGGCGCGCAGCACGATGGCGTCCGGCTGGATGCCGATGTTGCGCAGCGCGGCGACGGAGTGCTGGGTGGGCTTGGTCTTCAGCTCGCCCGAGGGGCCGATGTACGGCAGCAGGGAGACGTGCACGAAGAACACGTTGTCCCGGCCGACCTCGTGGCGGACCTGGCGGACGGCCTCCAGGAACGGCAGCGACTCGATGTCGCCGACGGTGCCGCCGACCTCGGTGATCACCACGTCGACGTCCTCGGTCGCCATCCGGCGGATCCGGGACTTGATCTCGTTGGTGATGTGCGGGATGACCTGGACGGTGTCGCCCAGGTACTCGCCGCGGCGCTCCTTGGCGATGACGGTCGAGTACACCTGGCCGGTGGTGACGTTCGCCGAGCCGTGCAGGTTGGTGTCCAGGAACCGCTCGTAGTGGCCGATGTCCAGGTCGGTCTCGGCGCCGTCGTCGGTGACGAACACCTCACCGTGCTGGAACGGGTTCATGGTGCCCGGGTCCACGTTGAGGTACGGGTCGAGCTTCTGCATCGTCACACGCAGGCCGCGGGCCTTGAGCAGCGCGCCGAGGCTGGAGGCGGTGAGCCCCTTGCCGAGCGAAGAGGCGACACCCCCGGTGACGAAGAGGTGCTTGGTCGTCACGGCGCGGCCGTTCGCTGCCTTGCCGGAATGGGGCTGTGCCAAGAGGGGGCTCCCGTGGGTCGCGTGTCGAAAGTGACGTGGGCGGGAGGCTCGGGGTTCGCCGGGCGACGGGAGGCCGGCTCGGTGCGCGGCGCTCGTAGGGTCGTCGGTTCGGCTGGTCCGGGGCGTTTGATCCCGCCGGTCCACGGGATACCAGGGTATCAGTGACCCGACCCGGACGCCGTTCGGGCCGCGCGCGCCGTGCCGGGGGCGCGCGCGGGGCGCACCACCGGCGCATCACACGCCGCACGTGTCACACCGGTCGCACCACCGGCCGGACCGGGCCAGAGCGGAGCATCCGTCCGGACCATACCGGCTCCTCCGGCCGGACCAGGCGGAGGTGATCCTTCCGGACCATCCTGCGCCGCGCCCTCGCGATGCACGGCATTTCCGCCGAATTGCGGCGCCACACCGGGCTGCGCCCGCGTGCTTCGCCCCTTTCGTCCGTCGTAAGCTGCTCGGACGCATCGCCGACAGCACGAGCACGCGGAGGGCGTGGGAGGGTCAGGACACTCCCGGTCCCCGATGCGCGACCGGACCTCCCCGTATTCCAGCTCCCCCCACCCACTCCAGGGGCTCGACCGAGCCCCGCGGACACTCCAGCAAGGCCTGCCACCACCCCCGGCAGGCCGGACGTCCCGGGGTGGACCTCCGGCCCCGCAGACCGCTCGCTCCCTCCGCTCGCCGATGCCCTGACCACATTGCGAACTGGAGATCCACGTGGCCGGCCGTATCGAGGACTACGCACTCATCGGGGACATGCAGACCGCTGCCCTGGTCAGCAGGGACGGGGCGGTGGACTGGCTCTGCCTTCCCCGCTTCGACTCGCCGGCCGTGTTCGCCGGTCTGCTCGGCACCGATGAACACGGCTTCTGGCGGATCGGCCCGGCCGAGGCCGTCCTGACCGAGGTCCCCGCACCGGCCGCCGCCACGCCCCCCACCACCGGCCGGACCCGCATCGCCACCCCCGCCGACCTGCGCGTGCCCCCGCCCACCGCCGCCGCCCCCGCCCTGCCCGCCGACCGCCGCCACTACCGGGGCGACTCGCTGATCCTGGAGCAGGAGTGGGACGCCCAGGGCGGCACCGTCCGTGTGATCGACTTCATGCCGCCGCGCCCGCTGGCCGGCAAGGACGCCGTCCCCCAGGTGATCCGGATCGTCGAGGGCGTCTCCGGCACCGTACGGATGCGCTCGGCGCTGCGGATGCGCTTCTCCTACGGCCGGGTGGTGCCCTGGGTGCACCGCGTCGAGCAGGCCGAGGGCGGCCACCGCACCGTCGCCGTCGCCGGGCCCGACTCGGTCTGGCTGGACGGCGAGGCCGAGACCTACGGCCGCGACCTCACCACCTACGCCGACTTCACCGTCGGCGCCGGCGAACGGATCGCCTTCGCCCTCACCTGGCAGGCCTCCCACCTCGACCCGCCCAGGACTCCGGACGCCGAGCAGCTGCTGGACGCCACCGCCGACTTCTGGCACGAGTGGGCCGACCAGTGCACCTACCAGGGCCCCTACCGCGAGGCCGTGATCCGCTCCCTCATCACCCTCAAGGGCCTCACCTACGCCCCCACCGGCGGCATCGTCGCCGCCCCCACCACCTCCCTGCCCGAGGACATCGGCGGCGAGCGCAACTGGGACTACCGCTACACCTGGCTGCGCGACGCCGCCATCACCCTCTCCTCGCTCCTGCGCACCGGCTACCGCGAGGAGGCGAAGGCCTGGCGCGAATGGCTGCTGCGCGCGGTGGCCGGCGACCCCGAGAACCTCCAGATCATGTACGGCATCGCCGGCGAACGCGAACTCACCGAGTCCTCACTGGACTGGCTGCCCGGCTACGAGGGCTCCCAGCCCGTCCGGGTCGGCAACGGCGCCGCCGGACAGCTCCAGCTCGACGTCTACGGCGAGGTCGTCGAAGCCCTGCACCTGGGCCACATGACCGGCCTGGTCCGCAACGACCACGCCCACCACCTCCAGCTGCGCCTGATCGAGTACCTGGAGGACCACTGGCAGGAGCCGGACGAGGGCATCTGGGAGGTCCGCGGCCCGCGCCGGCACTTCGTCCACTCCAAGGTCATGGCCTGGGTCGCCGTCGACCGGACCATCAAACTGCTGGAGCAGACCCCCGAAGACGCCCCCGGCGGCCACCTGGAGCGCTGGCGCGCGCTGCGCGCCGAGATCCACGCGGACGTCTGCGAAAAGGGCTACGACCCCGAGCGCAACACCTTCACCCAGTACTACGGCGGCAAGGAACTGGACGCCTCACTACTGCTGATCCCCCAGGTCGGCTTCCTGCCCCCGGACGACAAGCGCGTCATCGGCACCATCGAGGCGATCCAGCGCGAACTGTCCACCGAGGACGGCTTCGTGCTGCGCTACCCCACCCACGACGAGTCCGGCACCAACGTCGACGGTCTCTCCGGCCACGAGGGCGCCTTCCTGGCCTGCTCGTTCTGGCTGGCCGACGACCTCGCCATGATCGGCCGGGTGCAGGAGGCCCGCGAGCTGTTCGACCGGCTGCTGGCGCTGCGCAACGACCTGGGCCTGCTCGCCGAGGAGTGGGACCCGCGGCTCAAGCGCCAGGTCGGCAACTTCCCCCAGGCCTTCAGTCACGTCCCGCTGATCGACACCGCCCTGCGGCTGACCGCCTGCGGGGCCGCGTACCTGTCCGCCCAGCCGGACGGCCCGGCCGCCGACCGGGTCGAGCGGGCCACCGTCTAGGACCCGCGCTACCCGCGCTGCACCAGCTCGTCGTAGGTGCTGAGCACCTGGGCGACGGTGGCGGCCTCGTCCGGCCAGGTCTCGGCCTGCTGCCGGCCGGCCGCCACCAGCTGCTCGCGGCGGGCCGGGTCGGCCAGTAGGGCACGCACCGCGCGGCCGAGCGCCGCCGGGTCCCCGGAGGGCACCAGCACGGCGGCGTCGCCGACCAGTTCGGGGATGCCGCCGACAGCGGTGGCGACCACCGGCACCCCGGCCCGCATCGCCTCCTGCACCACCAGCGAGCGGGCCTCCCAGCGGCTGGGGACCACCACCACGTCGGCTGCGGCCAGCAGGTCGGGCACGTCGGTGCGGTAGCCGAGCAGCCGCACCGGCAGCTTCTCCGCGGCCGCCCGCTCGCGCAGCGCGCCCGCCTCCGGACCGTCCCCGGCGATCAGCACGAGCGGCTCCGGGTCCGGCGCGGACAGCTCCGGGGCGGCGTCCAGCAGCAGCCCGAAGGCCTTCTGCGGGACGAGCCGGCCCACCGCCAGCACCAGCGGGCGGTCCGGGCCGTCGCCGAGCAGCGCGGCACGCGCCTCGGTGCGGCCGAGTCGGCCCTCGGGCATCGGCGGGGCGGCCACCGGGCCCAGCCGGGCGTCGGTGGCACCCAGTTCACGGGCCCGGGCGACCAGGTCGGAGGAGGCACCGAGGACCAGGTCGGCGGCGCGCGCCACCCGGCGCTCCATCAGCCGCTGCAGTCGGCGCTCCAGGCCGGTGGCGAGCAGCGCGTGGTGCGAGGTGACCACCAGCGGGGTCTCCGGACGCAGTCCCGGGAAGCGGCCCGCGGTGCGCAGCGCCAGGTCGGACAGCAGCCCGGCGCGCAGACCGTGGGCGTGCACCACGTCGGCGCCGGTGAAGGCCCGGCGCAGTTCGCCGATCGCGGTGGCGTCGCTGCGGGCGCCCGCGGTGGGCGTGATGTCGACGGTGTGGAACCTGGCGCCCGTACGGGAGAAGCCGAAGAGCGCGTCCGTGCCGGCCGGCGCGCAGACCGTGACGTTCACCCCGTGCGCGACCAGGCCCTGGGCCAGGGAGCGCACGTGCGCACCGATGCCGCCGGTGCTGGCGGCCAGGACGAGTACCACGTGCAGCTGCCCCGGTTCGGGGACGGCCGCGGTGGCCCGGGCGGCGGAATGGTCCACGTCGTCTCGCATCCGACTCGATCAGGTTCGCGCGCCGCTTCGCGAGGATTGCCCGCCGGGCGGCGCTCGGGGCTGGGAAGCCAGTGTCCAGCCGCCACCTTGCCAGGTCGGCGGCCCTCTTGGACAGTCGGCGCCACCGGGGCGCGTCGCCGACGTCCGAGGGGCCGCCGACGCCGGCTACCGGTGGCGCGGGGCCCGGGCGGCGGCCAGCAGCTCCTCGGCGTGGGCGCGGCCCAGCTCCGAGTCCTCCAGGCCGGCCAGCATCCGGGAGAGTTCGCGCACCCGCTCCTCGTCGTTCAGCACCTTGACACCACTGCGGGTCACGGTGCCGTCGTTGGTCTTCTCCACCACCAGGTGACGGTCGGCGAACGCGGCGACCTGCGGGAGGTGGGTGACCACCACGACCTGGGCGGACTCGGCGAGCTTGGCCAGTCGGCGGCCGATCTCGACCGCGGCCTTGCCGCCGACGCCCGCGTCCACCTCGTCGAACAGGTAGGTGGGGACGGGGTCGGCCCCCGCGAAGACCACCTCGACGGCGAGCATCACGCGCGACAGCTCACCGCCGGAGGCGCCCTTGGCGATCGGGCGCGGCTGGGCGCCCGGGTGCGGGGCGAGCAGCACCTCGACCTCGTCCACGCCGTGCGGACCGTACGCGACGGTGCGCCCGCCGACCTCGATCCCGGCCAGGTCGTCCACCTGACTGATCGAGAAGGTCACCCGGGCGTGCGGCATGGCCAGTTCGGCGAGTTCGGAGGAGACCGCCTCGGCGAACCGCCCGGCCGCGGCGTGCCGGGCCTGCGACACCTCGGCGGCCAGCTCGGCCAGCTCGGCCCGCAGCTCGGTCTCCCGGGCGCCGAGCTCGTCGATCCGGTCGTCGTCGCCGTCGAGCTCGGCGAGCCGCACCGACCCGGCCTCGGCCCAGGCGATCACCTCGGCGAGCGAGTTCTCCTCGCCGCCGTACTTGCGCAGCAGCTGGGCCAGCACGGCCCGGCGGTCCTCGACGGCGGACAGCCGCACCGGGTCGGCGTCCAGATCGTCCGCGTAGCCGGCCAGGTCGCCGGCCACGTCGGCGAGCAGGTAGCCGACCTCGTTGAGGCGGTCGGCCAGGGCGGCCAGCCGCTCGTCGTGGTGGCGCACCGCGTCCAGGGCCCGGCGGGACTGGGCGAGCAGGGTGCCCGCGTCCAGCGCCTCCGGGTCGACCGGATCGCCGGCCAGGGTGGCGTGGGCGAGGGTCGCGGCGGAGGACAGCGCATCGGCGTGGCCGAGCCGCTCGGCCTCGGCGGCCAGCTCCACGTCCTCGTCGGCCACCGGCTCGGCGGCGGCGATCTCGTCCAGGCCGAAGCGCAGCAGGTCGGCCTCCTGGGCGCGCTCGCGGGCCCGGGTGGTCAGCTCCTCCAGGCTCGCCGAGACCTCGCGCAGGGCGCGGTAGGTCTCCCGGTAGCGGGCCAGCGGCTCGGCCACCGAGGCACCCGCGTACCGGTCCAGCGCGCCGCGCTGGCGGGCCGGGCGCAGCAGGCGCTGCTGGTCGGTCTGGCCGTGCACGGCGATCAGGTCCTCGCCGAGTTCGGCGAGCAGCCCGACCGGGACGGACCGGCCGCCGACGTGCGCCCGGGAGCGGCCCTCCGCGGAGACCGTCCGGCTGAGCAGCAGCGCGCCGTCGTCGTCCAGTTCGGCCCCGGCCTCGACCGCGCGGGCCGCCACCGGGGAGTCGGCGGGCAGTTCCAGCCGGCCCTCCACCACCGCGCGTCCGGTGCCGTTGCGCACCAGGCCCGGGTCGGCGCGTCCGCCGAGCAGCAGGCCGAGGCTGGTCACGACCATGGTCTTGCCGGCGCCGGTCTCACCGGTCACGGCGGTGAAGCCGGGGGCGAGTTCGACCACCGCGTCGTCGATGACCCCAAGATCCCGTATCCGCATCTCGTCCAACACGGAGACGACCTTACGAGGTTCCGCCCCCGGCGCGCGACGAGCGACAACGGCGCGCGGCAACTCCGCACCCGGAAGTTCATCCCTTCCGGGAGTCCTCCGCGGGCGCCGGCACGGTGCACCAGGGCAGGAGGAACTGCACCAGCGGGCCGATGGCGAGCGCGTACGCGACGGTGCCGACCCCGGCGGTACCGCCGAGCAGCAGACCGCCCGTGAGCACCGTCACCTCGATGCCGGTGCGGATCAGCCGCAGCGACCGGCCGGTGCGCCGGTGCAGGCCGGTCATCAGGCCGTCGCGCGGGCCGGGGCCGAGCCGGGCACCGATGTAGAGGCCGCTGGCCAGGCCGTTGAGGGCGATCGCTGCGGCCGTCAGCGCGATCCGGGCGGGCAGGGCGCCGGGGCCGTCGACGACCCGCAGGGTGAGGTCCATGGACGCGCCGATCACCAGCACGTTGGCGACGGTGCCCAGGCCCGGGCGCTGGCGCATCGGGATCCACAGCAGCAGGACGAGCGCACCGCAGATGGTCACCCAGGCCCCGACCGAGAGGCCGACGGTGCGCTGGAGGCCCTGGTGCAGGACGTCCCAGGGGTCGAGGCCGAGGCCGGCGCGGAGCATCAGCGCCATGCTCACCCCGTACAGGGCGAGGCCGACGAACAGTTGCGGGATCCGGCGGCCCAGGGCGCGGGTGTCACCGAACACCCGGACGGCGAGGCCGGCTCCCCGGGCGGCGGGTACGGAGGTCGCGGTCGGGGTGGCCGTGGACGTGGACGTGGGCGGGGTGGCGGTGGACGGGTCGGCCGGCGCCGGCGTGGTCGTGGTGGCCAATGCTGCTCCTGCGGTGGTGCTGCACCACCGGGAACGGACCGGCAGTGGCGGACGGTGTGGCCGCCCTGCCATGATGGCCAGGCCAAAACGGCCCGCTCCAGGGCCAATTCTGATCGAGTGGACTGATTGCCGTGGCCGACTGGCACACCACCGTCACCCCGCCCGCCCTGGCCCGGCTGCTCGCCGGCGCCCGGCTCCCCGAGCCGTCCGCCGCCCGCCGCCCCGCCTACCGCACCCTGGCCGGGCAGATCCGGCTGCTGGTCACCGAGGGCCGGCTGCCGGTCGGCGCCCGGCTGCCCGCCGAACGCGAGCTGGCCACCGCCCTGTCGATGAGCCGCACCACCGTCGCCACCGCGTACGAGACCCTGCGCGGCGACGGCTACCTGCACAGCCGGCGCGGCGCGGGCAGCTGGACCGCCCTGCCCGAGGGCGCCCCGCCGCCCGGCGAGGCCCTGCACCCCGTCCCGCCGGACGAACAGGGCCGCATCCTGGACCTCGGCGTCGCCGCCCCGCCCGCCCCGCAGCCCTGGGTCGGCCGGGCCGCCGCCCGGGCCGTCGAACAGCTGCCGTACTACGCCGCCGGACACGGCCACTACCCCACCGGCGTCCCGGTGCTGCGCGAGGCCGTCGCCCGCCGCTTCACCGAGCGCGGGCTGCCCACCACCCCCGACCAGATCCTGATCACCACCGGCGCGATGGGCGGCCTGCACCTGGTCCAGCGGGCGCTGATCGGCCGCGGCGACCGGGTCGCCGTCGAGGCGCCCAGCTACGCGCACACCCTGCAGGCGCTGCGGCTGACCGGCGCACGCCTGGTGCCGGTGCCGTACGCCTGGACGCCGCAGCCCGCCTGGGACCTCGACGAGTGGCGGCGGGTGCTGCGCGGCGCCGGTCCCAGGGTCGCCTACGTGATCCCGGACTTCCACAACCCGACCGGCGTGCTGATCGACGAGGAGCAGCGCCGCGAACTGCTCGCCGCCGCCCGGGCCGCCGGGAGCATCGTGCTGGCCGACGAGACCACCGCCGAACTCGGCTGGGGCGTCCCGCCGTCCACACCGCTGCCGCGCCCGACGGCTGCGCTGGACCGCTCCGCCCAGGTGGTCACCGTCGGCTCGGCGGGCAAGCTGCTCTGGGGCGGCCTGCGGATCGGCTGGGTCCGGGCCGCGCCCGCGCTGGTGCGCCGACTGGCCACCGAGCGGGTCTACAGCGACGTCGGCACCCCGGTGCTGGACCAGCTGATCGCCGCCGAGCTGCTGGGCGAACCGCTGCCCGAGGTCCGGGAACACCAGCTGACCCGGCTGCGGGCCACCGCGCGGGCCTTCGCCGCCGCCCTGCCCGAACGACTGCCCGGATGGAGCTTCGCCATGCCGCCCGGCGGGCTCTCGCTGTGGGTCTCCACCGGCGGCCTGTCCGGCGCGGCACTGGCCCGGGCCGGGGAGCTCGGCGGGGTCCGGATCGCCTCGGGCAACCGCTTCGGTTCGGACGGTGCCTTCGAGCACCACATCCGTCTCCCGCTCACCGTGCCCGCCGCGACCGTCCCCGCCGCCGTCGAACGCCTCGCCGCCCTGGCCGCCCACGCGGCGGCCGGCGGCCGGCTCGAACCGGCCGACGAGGCCCAGCCGCTGGCGGTCTGACGGACCGCCAGCGGCTGGGCCACGGCCTCACGACAGATGAAATACCCTGGCCTGCACGGACGTTGGTGCGCGCGGACGCGCAGCGGTCGGCTGCCCCGGCACCGGCCGGCGCCAGGACGCCCTAGTGGTGGTCGGCCCGGCCGCGCCAACCCGTCACCGGCAGCGCGAACTTGGCCACCAGCCGGTCGGTGAACGGCGCCCGGTGCAGTCTGGCCAGCCGCACCGGGGTCCGGCCCCGGCGGACCTCCACCCGCGCCCCGGCGGGCAGTTCGACCGAACGCCGTCCGTCGCACCAGAGCATGCCGTGCGGGGTCTTGGGCTGCACCTCGACCGCCAGCACCGACTTCGGCGAGGTCACCAGCGGGCGGGCGAACAGCGCGTGCGCGGAGATCGGCACCATCAGCAGCGCCTCCACCTCCGGCCACACCACCGGCCCGCCGCCGGAGAACGCGTACGCGGTGGAACCGGTCGGCGTCGCGCACACCACGCCGTCACAGCCGAAGTTGGAGACCGGGCGGCCGTCCACCTCGGTCACCACCTCCAGCATCCGCTCCCGCGACGCCTTCTCGATCGAGGCCTCGTTCAACGCCCAGTCCTCGTGCACCACATCGCCGTTGGTGCGGACGATGACATCGATCGTCATCCGCTCCTCGACCTCGTAGTCGGCGTCCACCACCCGCTCGACCACCACCGCCAGGTCGTCCCGCTCGGCCTCGGCGAGGAAGCCCACCCGGCCCAGGTTGATCCCGAGCATCGGCAGCCCGTGCGAGCGTGCCAGCTCCGCCCCGCGCAGCAGCGTCCCGTCCCCGCCGGCCACCAGGATCAGCTCGCAGCCGTCCGCCGCCCCGGGGCCCTCGGCCACCTTCTCGACGCCTTCCGGCAGATCCAGGTCCACCGCCTCGGCCTCCAGCAGTCTGATCCGGAGCCCCGCCTTCAGCAGCCCGTGCACCAGAGCCTCGACGCTGCGCAGCGCCGCCTCCCGGCCGGTGTGCGCGATCAGGAAGACCGTACGTTCTTCATCGCTCATGCCGCTGCCCTCTCCCTAACGCCTGCCGGGTCGCCCTTGGCCCCGGTGCGGCCGCGCCATACGACATGACGGGCCGGACGCTCGCAAGGCACCCTACCGGGGCCCCTCCGCCACGGCCCGGTCCGCCGCCTCGGGGTCCAGCTGCGGAGCGTCCCGGCGCAGCCAGAGGAAGTACTCGACGTTGCCGGACGGCCCCGGCAGGGGGCTCGCGGTGACCGCGCGCACGCCCAGCCCGAGCTCCCACGCCTGCCCGGCGACCTGGCGCACCATCTCGGCGCGCAGCTGCGGGCTGCGCACCACCCCGCCGCTGCCCAGACGCTCCTTGCCGATCTCGAACTGCGGCTTGACCATCAGGACCAGGTCCGCATCCTCGGCCGCACAGGAGGCGAGGGCCGGGAGCACCAGGCCCAGCGAGATGAACGACAGGTCGCCCACCACCAGGTCCACGGGGGTGCCGCCGATCAGGTCCAGGGTCAGCTCGCGCACATTGGTGCGGTCCATCACGGTGACCCGCTCGTCGCTCTGCAGCGACCAGGCGAGCTGCCCGTAGCCGACGTCCACCGCCAGCACGTGCACGGCCCCGGCGCGCAGCAGCACGTCGGTGAACCCGCCGGTGGAGGCGCCCGCGTCCAGCGCCCGGCGGCCCTCCACCACCAGGCCCTGCGGCACGAAGGCCGCGAACGCGCCGGCGAGCTTGTGGCCGCCGCGCGAGACGTAGTCGGGGTCGTTCTCGTCCTTGGCCACCACGACCGCCGCCGAGGTCTCCACCTGGGTGGCCGGCTTGGTCGCGGTGGTGCCGCCGACGGTCACCCGGCCGGCCGCGATCAGTTCGGACGCGTGTTCACGCGATCGGGCCAGCTTGCGGCGGACCAGTTCCGCGTCGAGTCGGCGTCGTGCCACTGCCACTGGTGTTTCAGCTCCTACGGATCCTGCGGGTCATTCCTGGTCGAGCGCGGCCAGTGTGTCGACGAGCCGCTGGTGAACATCTTCGTACACCGCGACGTGTGCCTCCGCCGGGACCCCGTCCAAGGTCTCCAGCAGGGCAAGCCCGGCGTCGATCCCGGGGTCGCCGGTGAGAGCCAGTTCGACGCCGAGCGGCTCGGCGGGGACGACCGCGTCGAGCGGTGCCGGCGGCACGGCGTGCCGGGCGGACACGGGTGGGCGAACGGTCTCGGGTGGGTGGGCGGTCCCGGGCAGACGGGCGGTCCCGGACGGGCGGGCGGACTCGGACGGTTCACTCGTCTCGGGCATCGGGCTTCTTCGTGCTGGTGGCCTTGCGGACGGTGGTCTTGGTCTTCCTGGTCGCCGCGCGCTTGGCGGGAGTCCCGGGCCGGGCGGCGGCCTCGGGCTGCGCTTCGGCCTGCTTGGCGGTGGCGGTCTTCTTGACGGTCGTCGTCTTCTTCGCGGCGGCCTTCTTGCCCGCCGTCTTCTTCGGCGTGGCCCTGTCGGCCGCGGTCTTCTTCGCCGTGCTCTTCTTGGTGGCGTTCTTGCTCGCGGGGCTCGTGCTCGCACGACTCCCGCCTGCGACGCTCTTCTTCACCGCGGACTGCCCGGCCGGTCCCGCCTTGCCGTCGGCGGCGGGCTCCTCCTGCGGGGTCGGGGAGACCACGGGCACCGGCGCGACCGGCGCAATCGGCGGATCGACCTCGACCGGCTCGTCCACCTCCACCCGCTCGGCGACTATCGGCTCATCCGCCGTCCGGGGGGCCGGCCGCTCCTCCTCGAACTCCCAGCCGTGTCCGAACAGGTCGCCCGCGCGCGGCGCCGGCACCGGCTGCTCGGCCTCGTACCGTCGCGGCCCGGACTCGGCCGCCGGGGCCTCCTCCTCGACCTCGCGCAGCTTGGTCTCCAGGTACGCCAGCACCACGCCGACCTTGGTCACCTGGTCGCCGACCTTCTCGAAGACCTTCTCCGCCTCGTTGCGCGCCACGCCCACGGCCAGGTCCACCCCGGCGCGCCCGGCGGTGACCGCTTCCCCGGCCAGGGTCTGCAAGGTCTCCACCGACGGCGGGAACTGGCCGCCCATCCGACGCTCGACCTCGGCGACGTCGACCCCCGCCTTCTCCAGGATCGAGGTCGCCGTCCCGACGACCAGCTTGCCGACCTCCTCGACCACCCCGGCGGCGGTCTCCACCACTCCCCGAACCGTCCTCGGCAGCATTCGGGTGCCTCCCAATCGCCTACGCGTGTCGCTCTGTCGCCCTCGGCACCCGGGCCGTTCCGGGCACCCCACTGACGACGCTACCGCCAAAACCCTCCTGAGGTACCGTGGCCCGCAGTCAGCACCGTAGCGACCGGGGGAGGGAACCGCCCCGTGGCGAATGCCGAGGAGTGCCGGGAGGCACTGGAGCAGCTCAGCCGGAACATGACGAAGTCCACCGGCGACGTCCGCAAGGCCGCGGCCCTCGACCGCGCGCTCAGCTGCCGGATCACCGACCTCGACCTGACCTTCACCGGGCAGCTGCGCGACGGCCGGATCCAGGACGTGGTGGCCGCCCCCGGTCCTCCGGCCGGGAAGGCTGAGATCCGGCTCACCATGAACAGCGACGACCTGGTCGCACTGGTCGGCGGCCGGCTCAACTTCGCCTCCGCGTGGGCGAGCGGCCGGGTCAGGCTGGAGGCGGGCTTCCGCGACCTGCTGCGGCTGCGCACCCTGTTCTGAACCCGGCCGCCGAAGGCAACGCCGGAGGCAGTCCCGCCCCGGTACCGCCGACCGCCCTCAGAACCCCAGGTCGGCCAGCGCCTTCCGGCCGTCCACCGGCGCACCACCCGCGTCCAGCACCGTCCACGCCGCCGCGCACAGTGCCCGCAGGCCGTCCCAGCGGTCCCCGGCTCCGGACAGCCGCAGCACCCCGGCCTCGACCCCCGCGACCCAGCCGCCGCACGCGAAGCCGCCGTCCAAGGCCGTCACCGCCGGGTGCGGGACGAGCAGTCCGCGCAGGTCGGCCGCCAGGTAGGTCGGCCGGTGCTCGACCGGAGCCGCCAGCAGCAGCTCCGGAGTGGTCACCCCGGTGAACACCAGCAGGCTGTCCACCCCGCCGTTGAACGCGCCCTCGATGTCGGTGTCCAGCCGGTCCCCGACCACCAGCGGCCGCTCCGCGCCGGTACGCAGCACGGTCTCGCGGTGCATCGGCGGCAGCGGCTTGCCCGCCACCTCCGGCTCCACCCCGGTCGCCGCCCGCACCGCCGCCACCATGGTGCCGTTGCCGGGCGCGATGCCGCGGGCCCTCGGCACCGTCAGGTCCAGGTTGGACGCCACCCACGGCAGACCGCTCTGCACCGCGTACGAGGCCTCCGCCAGGTCCGCCCACCCCACCGAGGGGTCGAAGCCCTGGACCACCGCGAGCGGCCCGTCGGACAGCGAGCGGACCGCGACCAGCCCCAGCTCGGAGAGCGCCTCCTCCAGCCCGAGACCGCCCACGACCAGCACCTTCGACCCGGCCGGTACCTTCTCGGCGACCAGCCGGGCGGCGGCCTGGGCCGAGTTGATCACGTCGGCCGGCTCGGCCGGGACGCCCAGCTCGGTCAGGTGCTCGGCCACCACGCGCGGCGGGCGGGAGGCGTTGTTGGTCACGTACGCGAGCCGCATCCCGGCCGTCCGGGCGGCGTCCAGCGCGTCCACCGCGTGCTCGATCGCGTGTGCGCCCGCGTAGACCACGCCGTCCAGGTCCAGCAGCGCGGTGTCGTACGCGTCGGTCAGCGGCCGCTCGCTGCCGCCGGGGGCGGTCCGTCGCACGGGGGTGGCCGTCTCGGTCATGGCTGCGCTACCTCACTCATTCACTGCGTCGTCGTTCACTGCGTCGTCCGTCACCTCGTCCGTGCCGCACCTCGTCGTGCGTCACGCCGACCGTCACGGCGTCCGGCCGGTCACCGCGCCCGCCGGTCAGGCGCCGTCGTCGGCACCGGATCCGGTCCCGGTCCCGGTACCGGCGTCATCCGCCGCTCCTCCCGACCCTCCGGCCGGGTCCTCGGCGACCGCCGGGGGCGCCAGATACCCGGGTGCTCCCGGCAGCAGCGGGCCGTACGCCCCGGCGCGGGCCGCCAGGGTCGCCCGGGTCTGCCGCAGCGCCTGCCGGTAGTGGTCGGCCTCCGGCCGCATCGCCACGGCCAGCGCCAAGTGCTCGGCGGAGGTCTCGAAGTCGCCCAGCCGGGCCGCCGCGACGCCCCACCCGAACTGAGCGTAGTCGTCCGCCGGATCCGCGAGCGCCACGGCCCGGAAGTTCTCCAGCGCCGCCGCGTACGAACCCGCGTCGAATTGGGCCCGTGCCAGCGCCTCCCGGATGCTGCGCGAGTGCGGCTCGGCCGCCGCCGCCCGGGCGAGCAGCTGCTCGGCGGCCGCCGGATGTCCCTGCGCCAGCAACCGGGCGCCCCGGCGGAACCAGTCGTACACGTCCCCGGTGGGCTCCCCGGAGCGGCTCTGCCGCGGCACTCCGCCGACCGGCACCTCGCCGACCGCCGTGCCGTCGGCCGGTGCACAGCCGGCCGCGCCGTCGGCCGGAGCGCCCCCGTGCGTGGCACCGGTCGGCCCGCCCGACTCGGCCGGGCCGTCACCGTCCACCCGTTCCTGCCCGTCGTCCATGCCGTACCTCGCCCTCGGTCGCACACCCGCCCCACAACTCGGCGCGGGCATTCCGATCTCTCAACAACGCGTACCCGGTTACGATGCCCAGAATGAGCACACCCAGTGCAGAAGACGGAGTCGAGACTCCCGAGGGCGGCCCCGGCGATCCCGGGCACGTCGCCACCGCCGGCCTGTCCCTGTCCCCCTTCCGCGGCCTGCGCTACGTCCCCGACCGGGTCGGCGCCCTGGCCGCGGTGATGTCCCCGCCGTACGACGTCGTCGACCCGGGCCGCCGGCTCGACCTGGAGACCGCCGACCCGTACAACGTGGTCCGGCTGATCCTGCCCCGACCCGAACCCGAGGACGCCGGCGACCGCCCCGACCGCGACACCCGCTACCGGCACGCCGCCCGGCTGCTGGCCGCCTGGCAGCGCGAGGGCGTCCTGGCCGCCGACCCCGAGCCCGCGATCTACGTGTACGAGCAGCGGGTGCCGGCCACCACCGACTCCCCCGAGCTGCTCCAGCGCGGCCTGATCGGCGCCCTCGCGGTGAGCGGCCGCGAGGGCGGTGTGGTGCTCCCGCACGAGGACGTGATGCCGAGGCCGGTCGCCGACCGGGTCGGCCTGATGCGCACTACCCGGGCCAACCTGGAACCGCTGCTGCTCACCTATCGGGGCAACGGCGGCGCCTCCGGCGTGATCGAGCGGACGGTCGAGGGCGAGCCGCTGCTCTCCACGGCCACCAGCGACGGCACCCACCACCGGCTGTGGGCGGTCACCGACCCGGCCGAGATCGCCGAGATCAGCCGCGACCTCGCCACCTGCCGGGCCCTGATCGCCGACGGCCACCATCGCTGGGAGATGTACCTGCGCCTCCAGCGCGAGCACCGCCACCTGCCGCGCAGCCCCTGGGACCGCGGCATGGTGCTCCTGGTGGACACCGCCCGCTACCCGCTGCGGGTCCGCGCCATCCACCGCGTGCTGTACCGGCTGCCGGTGGCCGAGGCACTGGAACGGCTCGGCGACCAGTGGAAGGTCAAGGAGGTCCCCGGACCGCTGTCCGCCGCGCTCCAGGCCCTCGCCGAGCAGAAACGGCACGGCGGCAACGGCTTCGTCGTGACCGGCGGCGACGGCATCTACTGGCTGCTCGGCGAGCCCGAGGAATCCCTGCTCGACGCCACCGTGCCGCGCGGCCGGCCCGAGGAGTGGCGCCACCTGGACGCCACCGTCCTGCACGCCACCCTGCTGGACCGCACCTGGCACGTCCCCGACGGTCCGGACGACATCGGTTACCTGCACACCGCCGTGGCCGCCGAACGGGAGGCCGCCCGCAGCGGCGGCACCGCCGTCCTGCTGCACCCGGTCCGGGAGTCCGTGGTGCGACGGCTGGCCGAACAAGGCGTCACCATGCCGCGCAAGTCCACCTCCTTCGGGCCGAAGCCGGCCACCGGGCTGGTGTTGCGCAACCTCGCGCTGGGCTGACACCTCCGCCGGCCGGACACAGGCCCGGACGCCGTGAGGCCCTGCCGTTCCCGGAGTTCCCGGGGAACGGCAGGGCCTCACGGCGTTGCCTCAGGGTGCTGGTCAGCCCTTGTCGGCGTCGGCCTTGTCGGCGTCGGCCTTGGCGGCCTCGGCCTTGGTGTCCTCGGCGTCCTGGGCGCGCTCGGGGACGACGCCGTCGAAGTCCTCGTCGATCTCAAGGTCGTCCTCGTCGTAGAACTCCTCGACGTCCTCCTCGTCCTCGAAGATCACGCGGTCGTCGGCGTTGTCGCCGCCACCGCGCTTCTTCGCCGGGGCGTCGGTCGACTCGGTCTCGTCCTCGGCCAGCTCCGGGTCGAGCGCGTCGGTGAACTCGACGCCGTCGATCTCGGCCAGCCGCTCCGAGGCGTTGGTGCTGCCGTCGGTGTCGGCCTCGGCGGCCTTGGCGAACCAGTCACGGGCCTCGTCGGCCCGGCCGGCCGCGATCAGGGCCTCGGCGTAGGCGTAGCGCAGGCGCGCGGTCCACGGGTGGACGGCGCTGGAGGCCAGCTCCGGGCTCTGCAGCGTCACCACAGCGGCGTCGAACTGCTCCATGTCGCTGCGGGCACCGGCCGCGACCAGGCGCATCTCGACCTGGCCGGCCTTGTCCAGCTGCTTCACCTCGGGCTCACCGGCCATCGCCAGCGCCCGCTCCGGACGGCCCAGACCGCGCTCGCAGTCGGCCATGACCGGCCACAGGTCCGCCCGGCCGGTCATCCGACGGGCGGCGCGGAACTCGGTCAGCGCCTCGGAGTAACGCTGCGTCATGTACGAAGCGAAACCGGCCGCCTCACGAACGGCCGCCACACGGGAAGCCAGTCGGAGCGCGACGCGCGAGAACTGGTAAGCCTCCTCCGGCTCGCTGTCGAGCAGGCGGGCCACCATCACCAGGTTGCGGGCGACATCGTCCGCGAGTGTCTTGGGCAGGCTCTTGAGCTCCTGGCGCACATCCGCGTCCAGCTCGAAGCCGGTGACGTCCTCCGGGATCGGCAGACGCTTGACGGGCTCGTAGTTGCCGCGGCGGTCGTCGTAGTCCCGACGGTCACCGCCGCGGTCGTCACGGTCGCGGCGGTAGCCGCCGGCCTGGCGGTCGTCACGGCGGAAACCACCGGAGGGGCGGTCGTCGCGACGGAAGCCGCCGCGGTCGTCACGGTCGCGGCCGTACCCGCCCGACGGGCGGTCGTCACGACGCGGACGGTCATCACGGTCATCACGGCGGAAACCACCGGAGGGGCGGTCGTCGCGGCGGAAGCCGCCGGAGGGGCGGTCGTCGCGACGGAAGCCACCACGGTCACCGCCGCGGTCGTCACGGTCGCGGCCGTACCCGCCCGACGGACGGTCGTCACGACGCGGACGGTCATCACGGTCATCACGACGGAAACCACCGGAGGGGCGGTCGTCGCGACGGAAACCACCGGAGGGACGGTCGTCGCGACGGAAACCACCGGAGGGACGGTCGTCACGGCGGAAGCCGCCGGAGGGACGGTCGTCACGGCGGAAGCCACCACGGTCACCGCCGCGGTCGTCACGGTCGCGGCCGTACCCGCCCGACGGACGGTCGTCACGACGCGGACGGTCATCACGGTCATCACGACGGAAACCACCGGAGGGGCGGTCGTCACGACGGAAACCACCGGAGGGACGGTCGTC
>NZ_JBFBFA010000028.1:0-93629 GCF_040683915.1 Kitasatospora sp. NPDC093102
GCCACCCACCAAGCCAACAACAAGATCAAAACGACTCCCGAGACGGCGCTGGCGGCATAGGGGTTGACTCAGGAAACTCATGCGCCCACCTCGCTACGCTCGGCGAGCGCTTCGCGCAACGCGCACCTCTCGATGATGAGCTCGCTCCACTCGCTCATGCCTGGACCCCCGTGGCCTGGGCGACCTGCGCCAGTGACTCGCGCACCAGCGAGGTGAGCGGCGCGGGCAGTCGGCCCCAGTTGGCCTCCTCGTTGAGGTCCAGGACCCGGGAGAGCTTCCAGCCCAGGTACTGGCCGAGCGAGGCCAGCGGGGGCAGCTTCTCCACCGGGTGGACGGTCACCGTGTACTCCTCGAACAGCGGGGCGAGGCGCTGTTCCAGCACCTCGGACCAGGAGCCGTCCGGGGTGCCGTCGGTGGTGACCAGGCAGACGATGGTCTTGCCGCGCAGCACCAGCATGTAGTTGAACACCGAGGCGCCGGGCAGGGCCTCGGCCCACAGCGCCTCCTCCAGGTCGTCCTGGCGGATGTTGTTCTGGGCGAGCAGCAGGACGTCCTGGGCCCGGCCGAGGGTGCGCAGGACGGGTAGCCGGATGCCGCAGTCGCACGGGTCGGTCTCGATCCGGACCAGGTCGCCGGTGCGGTAGCGCAGCAGCGGGCGGGAGGGGATGTCCAGGGTGGTGACGATCAGTTCGCCCTGCACCGGCTCGCCGCCCGGGCCGAGCACGGTGGTGCGCTCGCCGTCGTCGATCTCCAGCAGGTAGCTCTGCAACTGGAGGTGCAGCCGGCGGTGTTCGCAGGTGACGGCGAGGGTGCCGGTCTCCGAGGAACCGTACGAGCCGACGTAGGCGGTGCCGCCGGTGAGGCGTTCGAGGTGGCGCAGGAAGCTGGGGCCGGTCTGCTCGGCCATCAGCAGCAGCCGGTCGAAGCGGGGCAGCGGCAGGCCGCTCAGCTGGGAGAACTGGGCCAGCTCCAGCAGCCGGGAGGGCGGTCCGACGTAGACGTTGGCGTTCAGTTCGGAGATCAGCCGCAGCACCCGGGTGTAGTCGCCGGTGATGTTGTCCACCCAGGGGCGGAAGGACATCACCCCGAGGTACTCCAGCACCTTCTCGAACTGGTAGGCGGCGGGCGCGAAGGGGGCGTTGATGAGGATCAGGGCGACGTCGGCGGGTTGCAGCAGCCGGCCCCACGTCTCGCCGATGTTGAGCGTGTTGACCAGCAGGTCGTCCACCGCCTTGGGGGCGGGGGCCGGGTCGCCGGTGGTGCCGGAGGACTCGTAGTAGTGCAGGAATTCCGACAGCGGGCGGGTGAACGCGCCGGCGCCGTGGCCTCCGAACTCCTTCTTGCCGAGGAACGGCAGCGCGGCGAAGGCGTCCAGGGCCTCGGCGGGGGGCAGCGGGGTGTCCGAGCGCAGCCGCTCGGCGAGTTCGCCGGTGAGGGTGCCGGCGTACATCGGGGAGCGCACGGCGGCGGCCAGCGTGGTGGCGAGCTTGGCGCCGTAGCGGTCGGCCGGGTCCTGGCCCTGCCAGGTGCGGTGGATCAGGGCGGTGTGGGAGTCCAGGCGCTCGGCGGCGTCCTGGCGCTGGGCGGGGTCGCGCAGTAGCAGCATCTCTGATTGCTCCTCGGGCTGGGGGAGTCACGGTCGGGACGTGCCGGTGCGGGGGAGCGGCGGGGGCCGCGGGCGGGCCGGTGGGCGGGACCGGCACACGGGCATCGGTGGAGCAGGGGACGGACGGTGCGTGGGGTCAGCGTGCGGCGAAGGGCTCAGGGAGCCCGGCGGCGCGGCGCAGCGAACCGTCCCGGACCAGGCCGGCCACGGCGGTGATGTCGCCGTCCATCCGCCGGTCGCGGTCGGTGAACGGGGCGTGCTCGCGGATCAGGCCGTGCACCTTCTGGAGGGTGGGCGAGGCCTTGCGCAGGCCGCGCAGCTCGACCGCCTGGGCGACGGCGAGCAGGTGGATCGCGGTGACGTCGCGGGCGAGCTCGACGACCGTACGGGCGTCGCGGGCGGCGATCGTGCCCATGCTCACCTTGTCCTGGTTGTGCGCCTCGGTGGACCGGGAGAAGAGCGAGGCGGGGGCGGCGGTCTTGAGCGCCTCGGCGGTGAGCGCGGAGGCGGCGATCTGCATGCCCTTGAAGCCGTGGTGCAGTCCGGCGTGGGCGTCGGTGCCGGTGGCAGGGGCGATCAGGTTGGGCGGCAGACCGCGGCTGTACTTGGGGTCGACCACCAGGGCGAGCTGGCGGTCGAGCAGGTCGGCGGTGTTGGCGACGGCGGTCTTGAGGCTGTCCATGGCCTGGCCGACGTGGCCGGCGTAGAAGTTGCCGCCGTGGTGGAGCACTCCCTCCTCGGTGTCGAACAGCGGATTGTCGGTGGAGGAGTTGACCTCGGTCTCCAGCCAGGGCCGTACCCAGTCCAGGGTGTCCCGCAGCACGCCGGTGACGTGCGGGGCGCAGCGCAGGGAGTAGGGGTCCTGGATGCGGTGTTCGTGGGTGAGGAAGCCGCGGTCGCCCAGGCGCTCCTGGCGGTCGAGGATGCCCTGGTAGTCGGTGGCGAGTTCGGAGCCGTCGAGCAGGGCGCGGACCGCGGCGGCGGAGGTGAGCTGGCCGCCGTGCGGCTTCTGGCGGTGCAGGAACGGGTGGAAGTGCGAGGCGTTGCCGCGCAGTGCCTCCACGGCGAGGGCGGTGGCGATGTCGGCGGCGGTGGCGAGTTCGGCCGCGTCGTGGGCGGCGAGGACGGCGAAGGCGGACGTGAAGGCGGTGCCGTTGATCAGCGCCAGGCCCTCCTTGGCGGAGAGCACGACCGGTTCGATGCCCTCCTCGGCGAGCGCCTCGGCGGCCGGGCGGACCCGGCCGCGGTGTAGCACCTCGCCCTCGCCGAGCAGGGCGTACGCCAGGTAGCAGAGCGGGACGAGGTCGCCGCTGGCGCCGAGCGAGCCCCGTTCGGGGATGAGCGGCAGGATGTCGGCGGCCAGGTGGCGCAGCAGGGTGTCGACCACGGCGGGGCGGATCGCGGAGGGGCCGCGGCCCAGGCAGTTGGCGCGGATCAGCTGGACGGCGCGGGCGACCTCGGGCGCGGCGGTCGGGCCGGTGCCGTTGAGGTGGTAGGTGACCAGGTTCCGCTGGAGCGCGGCGGCCCGGTCGGCGGAGATCTGGTGCGCGACGGAGTCGCCGAAGCCGGTGGTGATGCCGTACAGCGGGATGCCGCGGGCCAGCCAGTCCTCCTTGAGGGCGACGGAGGCGGCCATCTTCTCGGCGGCGGCGGGGGCGAGGACCGGTCTGGCGGCGCCGGGGCGGGCGCGGGCGACGGAGACGATGTCGGTGAGGGTCAGGTCGTGGCCGGTCAGGGCCGAAGGGGGCGTGGTGGGCATGGGTCCTCGTTCCTGGGCGGAGCGGGTGGTCCGGTCGATGTGGGACGGTGTACCGGCTGGCCCCAAGTCTCGGGACCGGCCGGGTGTTCCGTCTTCGGGCGTCGGTACGGACCGGATCCCGTCCCAACGGCCGGGCGGCGGGCGGGAACCCGGCCCAACGGACGGGCCGTCGGGCCGGGTCGCCGGGGCGTGGTGTCGGGCCGGGGGCCGTCACCACTCGACGGGCAGCGCCTTCGGACGCAGCGTCAGCAGGCCCCCGAGCCACTCGACCTGCTCGGCGGGCACCGCGAGCCGCAGCGAGGGCAGCCGGCGGGCCAGGGTGCCGAAGGCGACCTGGAGCTCCATCCGGGCGACGCCCGCGCCGGGGCAGTAGTGGGTGCCGTGGCCGAAGGCGACGTGCTTGGGGTCGGTGCGGGTGAGGTCGAGCCGCTCCGGGTCGTCCACCCGGCGGATGTCGCGGCCGGCCGCGTGCATCACCGGGATGACGCCCTCGCCCCTGGCGACCGGGGTGCCGGCCAGCTCCAGGTCCTCGGTGGCGATCCGCATGAAGCCGATCTCGGACGGCGGGGCGTAGCGCAGCAGTTCCTCGGTCGCGTTCTCCAGCAGGTCGGGGCGCTCGGTGAGCAGCCGCCACTGGTCGGGGTGGCGCAGCAGCTGGTAGAGCGCCCGGGAGACGGCGCTGACGGTGGTGTCGTGGCCGGCCACCAGCAGGTTGATGCCGAGCCAGACCAGTTCGCGCTCGTCGAGGCGGTCCTGGTCGTCGCGGGCCGCGATGAGGGTGGAGAGCAGGTCCTCGCCGGGGTTCGCGCGGCGTTCGGCGACCAGCCCGGCGACGTACGCGGCGGACTCCTGGCGGGCGGCGAGCCGCTCCTCGGGGGTGTGGGCGGTGATGGAGACCAGCCGGTCGGTCCACTGCTGGAGCAGTGGGCGGTCCTCGACCGGGGCGCCGACCATCTCGCAGATCACCCAGACCGGCAGCACGGCCGCGAAGTCGTGGTGCAGGTCGGCCGGACGGGGACCTTCGACCAGGCGGTCGATCAGCTCGTCGGCGATCTCGGCCACCCGGGAGCGCCAGCGCTCGGCCTTGCGCGGGGTGAAGGCGGGGGCGATCAGCCGGCGCAGCCGGGCGTGGTCGGGGCCCTCCTGGTTGAGCAGGTTGTACGGGTTGTCGGAGAAGTCCTCGCCGGAGACGGTGCGCACGGCGCCCGGCTCGCGCAGGGCGGCTCGGGACAGCCGCTGGTCGGAGAGCGCGGAGACGACCTCGTCGTAGCCGGTGACCAGCCAGGCCTGGTCGCCGCTGGGCAGCCGGACCCGGCTGACCGGGCACTTGGCGCGCAGTTCGGCGAACTCGGCGGGCGGCTCGCCGTAGGGGGAGAGCGGGAGGGGGTAGGCGGTGAGGTCCTGATCGGTCATCGGTCTGCCTCTCGGTCGGATCGCTGTGGTCGCGGTCAGGTGGTCGTGGCTTCGGTCAGGTGGCCGGCGGCCGGGTCGGACGCGGGCGCCGGGCCCGTCGGGGGGCCCGGGGGCACGGAGCCGGTGGGGCGCCGGCGGGGCGTGCCGAGCAGCCGTACCGCCGGGAGCTCGACGTAGCGGTGCAGGAGTCCGGCGAGCAGCCAGGCGGCGGTGAACGCGCCGAGCAGCAGCGCGGCGGCGACCGGGGTGGTGAAGGTCCGTCCGGCGCCGAGGGCGCGGTGGCCGTGGTCCAGGATCAGCCGGTGGACCAGGTAGAAGGCGAAGGTCCAGCTGCCGAGGGTGACCAGTGGGCGGGAGGTGAGGAAGGTGCGCCTGCCGGCCACGTCGCGGGCGGCGAGTGCGGGCAGCAGCAGGGCGATCGGGATGATCGCGGGGGTGGTCAGCCCCCACAGGAACGGCAGCTGCTTGGCCAGGAGCTGGGCCGGGACGAGGAGCAGCGCGGCGGGCAGCGCCCCGATCGGCAGCCGGCGGCCGGTGAGGACGATCCGGGCGAGCAGGATGCCCAGCACGAACTCCAGCAGCCGCACCGGCGGGAACACGTAGACGAACCAGAACTGCCACACCGAGCCGGAGCCGAACGGCAGCGGCGGACGGTCCGGCAGCAGGGCGGAGGCGGCCGGGACGAGCAGGACCGCGGCGATCACAGCGGCGGTCCAGGCCCAGAGCCGCTCGGGGCGGATCCTCCGGATCCAGCGCACCAGCAGCGGGAAGGCGGCGTAGAAGAAGACCTCGCAGGAGATCGACCAGCTGACGTCGTTGAGGCTGGAGAAGACCTCGCGGTCCGGGTTCCAGGTGTGCACCAGGAACAGGTTGGGAACGGCCTGACGGGCGGTGGCCGCCGTGCCGGCCACCGCGAGCAGCACCAGCGCGGCGGCCCAGGTGAGCACGTGCAGCGGGTAGATCTTGGCGGCCCGGCGACGCCAGAAGCCGCGGGCGCCGTGGCCGGGGCGGGAGCCCCAGGTGATCACGAAGCCGCTGAGGACGAAGAAGCAGCTGATCGCGGTCCAGGCGACGTTGCCGACGAACCAGGCGTAGGCGTCGGCGACCCCCGCGTCGCCGAACGGTTTCTCCATGTCCGCGTGGAAGGCGAAGACCGGGACCACGATCAGGAACCTGATGCCGGTGAGCGAGGGCAGGCGGGGACGTCTGACGGATTCGGGCATGGGTGGGCAACTCCCCCGTGGGTAGGGCCGATATTTCTAAGGTTCGGCAATTATCAAACAATAGGAAGTCAACTCCTCGTGATGCAAGGGGCGTTGGGGTTCGTGAGGCGTGGAGATTGTTTGACGCTAGATGATTTGGCTGCTACGTTCGCTCCACTTGATTGAGATGCAGACGATTGTCTGCCAGATGGATAGGGAGAGGGCCGATGCCGGACACGGCGCCCCGCACCCTCGGCGCACACAAGGGGTTGGCACTCCTGGTGCTCTGCGCCCAGCTCTTCCTCGACTCGATGGACGTCTCCCTGATGGGTGTCGCCCTGCCGGAGATCAAGCAGGACCTCGGCCTCGGGCCGGAGACGCTGCAATGGATCATCTCCGGCTACGCCGTCGCCTACGGCGGCTTCCTGCTGCTCGGCGGCCGCGCCGCCGACCTCTTCGGCCGGCGCCGGCTGTTCTTCTGGGCCACCGCCGTGTTCGCCCTGGTCAGCCTCGCCGGCGGGCTCGTCTCCGACGGCACCCTGCTGGTCGTCAGCCGCGTCATCAAGGGCGTCGCGGCCGCCTTCATCGCCCCCGCGGCGATGTCGATCATCACCACCACGTTCAAGGAGGGCCCCGAGCGCACCCGCGCGATGGGCATCTTCTCCCTCACCGGCGCCAGCGGCTACGCGGCCGGCCTGGTGTTCTCCGGCGTCCTGACCGAACTGCACTGGCGGCTCATCTTCTTCGTCCCCTTCGTCGTCGCCTCGCTGGTCCTCGCCATCACCAACTACGCCGTCGCCCCCGACCGGCCGCGCACCGGCGAGCGGCCCGGCTTCGACGCGGCCGGCGCGCTCACCGCCACCGCCGGCGTCCTGCTGCTCGTCCTCGGACTCGTCCGCGCCCCCGAGGTCGGCTGGGGCTCCACCGCCACCCTCGGCTCGCTGATCGCCGCCGTCGTGCTGCTGGTCGTCTTCGTGGTCATCCAGCAACGCCGCACCGACCCGCTGCTGCCGCTGCGGATCTTCCGCTCGCGCACCCTGTCCACCGCCAACACCGTCGGCCTGGTCTGGGCCTGCGCCACCATCGGCTGGCAGTTCATCGCCCTGCTCTACCTCCAGCAGGTGCTCGGCTACAGCGCCCTCCAGGCGGGCCTGGCGATCGTCCCGATGGCCGCCGCGATCCTGCTCGCCGTCAACCTCGCACCCAAGCTGATCAACCGCTCCGGGCTGCGCCCGGCGGCCGTCCTCGGGCTGCTCCTCCAGGGCGGCGGCATCCTGCTGTTCCTGCGCACCGGCACCGACAGCGATTACCCGAGCGTCCTGCTGCCCGCGCTGATCGTGCACGGGCTCGGCAACGGCACCAGCTTCCTCGCCTTCAACATCGCCGCCGTCAGCGGCGTGAAGAACGAGGACCAGGGCCTGGCCACCGCGCTGGTCACCGCCGCCCTCCAACTCGGCGGCGGCATCGGCGTCGCGGTCGGCGCGGCGGTGCTCACCGGCGTCGGCGGCGCCTCGCCCTCGCTCTCCGCGTACCACTGGGCCTTCCTGGTGGCCGCGGTGTTCTCGGCCGTCGGGCTGGTCGCCGCCGCCCTCGGGCTGGGCGCACCGAAGGGCGGGGCCGCTACGGAGGGCGGGGCCGCTACGGAGGCCCCGGCCGGCGAGGCCCCGGCCCGGGTCGTGGACCTCCAGGAGGACCGGGCGTGACCGCCACCCGGCCCGCCGCCACCGCCGTCGAACGGCTCGCCCCGGACGACCCCCGGCTCTCCTGGGACGGCATCAGCGGCCTGGCCCGCCACGAGGACCGCTGGATCCCGCTGCGCCTGCCGCTGGACCGGGTGGCGACCACGCTCTCCGCCGACTTCGCCCGCCTCGCGCAGCTCCCGGCCGGCGCCCGCTTCGGTCTGCGCACCGACGCCGTCGAACTGGTCCTGGAACTGGACGCCGAACCCGGCAGCGCACCGCTGGACGTGGTGGTGGACGGCGTCGTCGCCCACCGCTGGCACCCGGTGTCCGGCCGCCGCCGGCTGGCCCTGCCGCTGCCCGCCGGCGCGAACGGCCCGGCCGAGGTGGAGGTCTGGCTGCCGCACCTCAGCCGCACCCGGATCGGCCGGCTCTCGCTGCGCGGCCACCGGGTGCTGGAGCCCCTCGAACGCACCGGCCCGCGCTGGATCGCCTACGGCAGCTCGCTCACCCACGCGATGTTCCCGCACGGCCCGTCGGAGAGCTGGGTCTCCCTGGTGGCCGTCCGGCACGGCTGGCGGCTGCGCAACCTCGGCTTCGCCGGGGAGGCGTACCTGGACCCGCTGGTCGCCCGGGTCGTCCGGGACACCCCGGCCGAGCTGATCACCCTGGAGATCGGCACCAACGCCTACATCCGCAGCGTGTTCACCGCGCGCAGCTGGGGCTCGGCGGTGTGCGGCTTCGTCGAGACCATCCGCGACGGCCATCCCGACACTCCGGTCGCGGTGATCGCCGCGCTGCCCTCGGTGGAGCGGGAGAAGGCGGTGAACGCCGTCGGACTCACCCTGGAGGGCATCCGCGAGCTGACCGGCGAGGCGGTCCGGGTGCTCCAGCGGCTCGGCGACCCGCGGCTGCACCTGGTCGACGGCCGGGACGTGCTGCCCGTCGCCGATGCCGACCGGGTCTACGCGGACGGGCTGCACCCGACCCCGGACGGCGAGCACGACCTCGCCGACCGGGCCGCGCCGATCCTCCGGCGGCTCCTGCCGGGCTGACGGCCGGCCGAACGGCGGCCGGCAGGACGACGGCCAGGTCGAACGGCGGCCCGGCCGAACGGTGGCCGGACCCGAACGACGGTGCCCCGACGGGACGTTCCCGCCGGGGCACCGCCGTGTGCCGGATCCGTCAGGCCGCCGAGATCCGCGCGGGCAGCCGGGGCACCGCCGCGAGCAGCTGCCGGGTGTACGGGTGCTCGGGCGACCGGAACACCCGCTCGGCCGGGCCGTACTCGACCGCCCGGCCGTCCTTCATCACCAGCACCCGGTCGCTCACCTGCCGCACCACCGCGAGGTCGTGCGAGATGAACAGCATCGCCAGGCCCAGTTCGGCCCGCAGCCGGGCCAGCAGCTCCAACACCTGCGCCTGCACCGAGACGTCCAGCGCCGACACCGGCTCGTCGCAGACCAGCAGCCGCGGCCCGGTGGCCAGCGCCCGGGCGATCGCCACCCGCTGACGCTGCCCGCCGGACAGCCCGCGCGGCCGCCGCTCCAGGTGCTGCTCGCCGAGGCCCACCTGCGTGAGAAGTTCGAGCGCCCGCTCCCGCCGGGCCGGGCCGCGGGCCACCCCGGCGACCGCCAGCGCCTCGGCCAGGATCCGCCGGACCGTGAAGCGCGGATCGAAGGAGGCCAGCGGGTCCTGGTGGACCAGCTGCACCGCGGGCCGGGCCGGACGGCGCTCGCGCTCGGGCAGCGCGCTCCACGGCCGGCCGTCCAGCAGCACCTCCCCGGCGTCCGGGTCCAGCATGCCCATCACCAGCTGGGCGGTGGTGCTCTTGCCGGAGCCGGACTCGCCGACGATGCCCAGGGTCTCGCCGGGGGCGAGCCCGAACGAGACGTCGGCGACGGCCTCCCGCAGGCCGCCGTCCGGGGTGCGGTAGCGCTTCACCAGGCCCCGGGCGGTGAGGAGCCGGCCCTTCTCCTCGTCGTCCTCGTCGACCGCGGCGGGGGCGGGGGCGGGGACCGGGCGGTCCGGATCGGGGGCGGCGGCCAGCAGCATCCGGGTGTACGGGTGCTCGGGCGCGCCCAGCACCCGCTCGGCCGGGCCGCTCTCCACGATCCGGCCGTCCTTCATCACCGCGATCCGGTCCGCCAGCCGGGCCACCACCGCCAGGTCGTGGCTGATCAGCAGCAGGGCCGTCCCCTCGGCCTTCAACTCGCCCAGCAGATCCAGCACCTGGGCCTGCACGGTGACGTCCAGTGCGGTGGTCGGCTCGTCCGCGACCAGCACCCGCGGCCCGGCCGCCAGCGCGGAGGCGATCAGCGCCCGCTGGCGCAGCCCACCGGAGAGCTGGTGCGGGTACTGGCGGGCCCGCTCGGCCGGCTCCGGCACCCCGACGTCACGCAGCAACTCCTCGACCCGGCCCGGAACTTCGGCCTTCGGCAGAACCCGGTGGGCGAGCAGCGGCTCACCCACCTCGGCGCCCACCCGGCGCAGCGGGTCCAGCGCGGACAGTGCGTCCTGGAGCACCAGCCCGATCGTCCGGCCGCGCACCCGGCGCCACTCCCGCTCGCCGAAGGCGGCGGCGTCCCGGCCCTCGACCAGGAACCGCTCGGCCCGTACGGCGGCACCGGGCGCGGTCAGCCCGACCAGCGTCCGGGCCGTGACGCTCTTGCCCGAGCCGGACTCGCCGACCAGCGCCAGGCACTCGCCCGCCGACAGCGACAGCGACACCCCGGCCACCGCCGTGGTCCGCCGTCTTCCGTGACCGAACTCGACGCTCAGGCCCTCCAGTTCGATGAGCGGGCTCATGGTGTCCGTCCTTCCAGGTGGCGGTGCAACTGTCGGCCGAGCACGGTGATCGCGACCACCACCGCGGTGACGGCGGCCCCCGGGAACACCGCGATCCACCAGGCGGTGGACAGGAAGTCGCGGCCCTGCGAGAGCATTGCCCCCCACTCCGGGGCGGGCGCCTTGGGCCCGAGGCCGAGGAAGCTGAGCGCCGAGCCCGAGACCACGGCGGTCCCGACGGCCAGCGTGGCGGGCACCGTCAGCGGCCCCAGCGTGTTCGGCAGCACGTGCCGCAGCACCACGGCCGTCCGCGGCACCCCGAGCGCCGTCGCGGCGCGCACGTACTCCGAGCCGCGCACCACCATCGCCTGCCCGCGCACCAGCCGGGCGAAGCCGGGGGTGGCCGCGATCGCGATGGCCAGCAGCGCGTTGCCGGTGCCCGGGCCCACCACCGCGATCACCAGCAGGGCGAGCAGCAGTTCGGGCAGCGCCAGCAGGACGTCCACCGCGCGCATCGCCACCTGGTCGCCGATCCGGCCGGACAGCGCGGCCGGCAGGCCGACCAGCAGGCCCGCCAGGACCGACAGGGCCGTCGCGCCGAGCCCGATCAGCAGCGAGTACCGGGCGCCGTGCACCACCCGGGCGTACACGTCCCGGCCCAACTGGTCGGTGCCCAGCCAGTGTTCGGACCCGGGCGGGGTGAGCGCGGCGACCGGGTCGGCCGCCGTCGGGTCGGCGTGCGCGAGCAGCCCGGGCCAGGCACAGGCGAGTACCGCCGCCGCCAGGACCAGCGCGGCGAGCAGCGTCCCGGGCCGCACCCGGGCGGCCCGCCCACTGCCCGAACGGACCGACCGGGCGGCCGGT
Source organism: Kitasatospora sp. NPDC093102 (assembly GCF_040683915.1). Lineage (NCBI taxonomy): Bacteria > Bacillati > Actinomycetota > Actinomycetes > Kitasatosporales > Streptomycetaceae > Kitasatospora > Kitasatospora sp. NPDC093102. The sequence continues at coordinate 11,311 of NZ_JBFBFA010000028.1, forward strand.
TCGGGAACGGGTGCCCGCACCACGGAGCCGGTCATGCCGCCACCTCCCGCAGCCGGCCGGCGCCGCGCAGCCGGGGGTCGATCAGCAGGTAGAGCGCGTCCACCGCGGTGTTCACCACCAGGTAGACCGCGGCGGACAGCAGGATCAGCCCGATCACCACCGGCAGGTCGTGCCCGGTGACCGCGCCCAGCGCCACCCGGCCGAGCCCCGGGCGGGCGAACACCGTCTCCACCAGGACCGTCCCGCCCAGCAGCCCGCCGACCAGCCAGCCGCCCAGCGTGACCGCCGGCACCAGCGCGTGCCGCAGCGCGTGCCGGCCGCGCAGCGCCAGCGGACCGATCCCGCGCGAGCGGGCGGTCAGCGCGAACGGCTCGTGCAGCGCCGACTCCAGGCCCTCGCGCAGCACCTGCGAGAGCAGCGAGCCGAACGGCACCGCCAGGGTCACCGCCGGCAGCACCAGCGACTCCCAGCCCTCCGCCCCTGCGACCGGGAACAGCCGCAGGTGGAACGAGAACAGCGTGAGCAGCAGGACGCCCAGCCAGAACGGCGGGGTGGAGATCGCCAGCAGCTCCGCCCCGGACGCCGCGCCGCGCACCGCCCGTCGCCGCCCGGCGGTGGTCACCGCGGACACCAGGGCGAACAGCAGGATCAGCCCGAAGGCCGTCAGCGCGAGCGCGGCGGTCGGGCCCAGCTGCTCGCCGATGATCCGGCTCACCGGCTGCTGCTGCTGGTACGAGCGGCCGAGGTCGCCGCGCAGCAGCCGGCCGAGGTAGGTCAGGTACTGCGCGAACAGCGGGCGGTCCAGCCCGAACTCCCGGGTGATCTCGGCCCGGACGGCCTCCGAGCCGGTGGTCACCGAGCCTCCGAGCAGGGTCGACACCGGGTCACCGGGCACCAGGTGCAGCGCCAGGAACCCCAGGGTGGCCGCGCCCCAGAGCACCAGGACCGCGCCGCCCAGCCGGTGCAGCACCGCGCGGGCCACGCGCGTCACTTGGTCTTCCAGACGCCGGCGAACTGCGGCCAGGCGTTCGCGTCGAACGCCAGGCCCCGGACGAGCTGCGAGTGCCCGATCAGGTTGGTGGTCACGTACAGCGGCAGCACCGTGCCGTGCTCCACCGCCCACCGCTCGGCCTTGGTGTAGTTCGCCTTGCGGGTCGCCGGATCGGTGGTCGCCGCGCCCGCCGTCAGCCAGCCGTCGAGCTCCGGGTCCTTGCTGAGCGACACGTTCTGGCCGCCCGCCGCCGGGGTGTCGGCGCTGAGGTAGAAGCCCGCCAGGATCGCCGGGTCGGCCCGCACCCAGGAGTTGTCCCACAGGTCGTAGTCGCCGCTCGCGTAGATCTTGAAGTAGGTGCCGTTGTCGATCGAGTCGCGCACCAGCTCGATCCCGGCCTTCTTCAGATCGGCCTGGATGCCCGCCGCCAGGGTGTCGCGCTGGTCGCGCACCAGCGAGGCGATGTACGGCCAGTGCAGGGTCAGCCGCCTGCCGTCCTTCACCCGGTAGCCGTCCGCGTCCTTGGTGCTCCAGCCGGCCTCGTCGAGCAGCCGGCCGGCCGCCGCCGCGTCGTGCGGCAGGGCGTCCTTCAGCCCGGCCTCGTACGCTGCCGGGGTCGTCGGGCTGAGCGGGCTCCAGGCGCGCTCGTACTCACCGAAGTAGATGCTCCTGACCAGCGCGTCCACGTCCACCGACCGCTGGACGGCCCGGCGCACCCGCTCGTCCTGCAGCGGCCCCCGGGCGGTGTTCAGGAACAGTGAGTAGACCACGCCGGGGTTCTGCGTGCGGTTCACCTCGATGCCGGCTGCCGCCCGCACCGTGCGCACCGCGGTGACCGGCAGCGTGGCCGCGTCCACCTGGCGGCTGGTCAGCGCACCGGAGCGGACCGAGTCCTCGGGCAGGAAGCGGATCGTCAGCCCGTCCAGGTACGGCGCGCCCTGGTTCGCGGCGCCCTCCGGGGCCCACGCGTAGGCGTCGTTGGGCTTGAACTCGACGTGGTCGTTCTTGACGTACTCGGTCTCCCTGAACGGCCCGGTGCCCACCGAGGCCGCGCCGCCCGCGCACAGCTGGTCCGCCTTCTCCACCAGCGACTTCGGGGAGGCGATGCCCAGGTACGGGGTGGCCGCCGCCTGGAGGAACGGCACGTACGGCTCGGCGAAGGACACCCGGACGGTGTGCGGGTCGACCACCTCCGCACCGGTGTACGGGCCGAGCAGGCTGGCCGCGTACAGCGACTTGGTCCTCGGGTCCTTGACGTGGTCGAGATTGGCCTTCACCGCGGCCGCGTCGAACGCCGTGCCGTCGTGGAAGGTGACGCCCTCGCGCAGTTGGAAGGTGTACGTCCTGGCGTCCGGTGAGATCTGCCAGGACTTCGCCAGCCACGGGTGGAAGGCGCCCTTGTCGTCCAGGTACACCAGCGAGTCGAAGACGTTGCGCTGGATCACCGCCGTCACGTCGCCGGGGCTGACGTGCGGGTCCAGGCAGGACGTGCCGACCGCCACCGCGTACGTCAGGGTGCCGCCGCGCACCGGAGCCCCTGCGGCACCCGCGCCCGGCCCGGCCGGGCCGGCCGAGGAGCAGCCCGCGAGCAGCACGGCGGCCAGGCCGGCGGCGGGCACGGCCGAGGGGACGGCGAACGGACGGAGGGTGCGACGGGCCGCGGGCACGGGTCTGCTGGGCATGGGTGACTCCTTGGTGTTGCCGGTGGAGGGCGTACGGGACCGCCGCCGGGCGCGGGCGCGCACGACGGGGCGGGGGAGAGAGGGGAGAGACGGGTCGGGCGGAGTGTCGCCCGGGTCAGGCCGTCGGGCGGCCCGGGAGCGGCCCGGGCGCCGGATCGGCCGTCGGACCTGGCTTTGGATCAGGTAGCGGATCCGCCGTCGGGCCCTGTGCCGGGCCCTGATCCGGCCTCAGGCCCAGGTACGGAACAGGGCGCCGGGCACACCGGTGCCACGGGCGCGGTCGAGAGTGCGACATCGGTCGCGGCGGGCCGGACCGTCCGCCGACGGGGCGACGACCCGCACGGCCGGGATCCTGCCACCGCTGCTGTGCACTGCGGCCTCCGATGCCTGCGCGTCCGCCCGTTTCGCGCACCAGGGTGCCCGCTGCCGGCAGTACCCGGCCACCGCGGCGTTTCACCCAGTGGAACGCGTCACCTGATGGCGCGTGCCTCCTCCGCCGCCACCGAGCGCGCGACCTCGTCCGCCATCAGCCGCCCCGCCTCGCGCAACCGCCCCTCGTACCGGGCCGGATCCGCCGGCGACGCCACCACCAGCCCCAGCGCGGCCAGCAGCGAACCGTCCGGATGGAACACCGGCACCGCCGCCGCCCCGTACGCCGGCTGCATCTCCCGCCGCGCGTACCCGACGCCCCCGCGCCGCACCGCCGCCAGCTCCCGGGCCAGCCGACCCGGCGCCACCACCGTGTACCGGGTGTGCCGCGCGCCCGCCGCGGACAGACCCGCCGTCACCTCCCGGACCAGCGCCTGCGGCGCGTACGCCAGCAGCACCCGGCCCACCGCCGTGGCGTGCAGGTCCATCCGCCCGCCCACCCGCACCTGGAACGGCGAGGACTGCACCGCCGCACCCGGCAGCCGGTCCAGCAGCAGCGCCGAACGGCCGTCCAGCGCCGCCACCAGCGCGGTCTGCCCGGTCCGCTCGTGCAGTTCCTGCAGGGCCGGCTGCGCCAGCTCCCGGATCCGGCGCAGGCACGGCGCCAGCGCCCCCAACGCCCACAGCCGCCGCCCCAGCCGGTACCCGCCGTCCCGCTGCCGCTCCAGCGCACCCCAGGCGACGAGCTCCCGCACCATCCGCAGCGCCGTCGGCGCCGGCAGCCCGGCCTGCCGCGCGATCTCGGCCAGCCGCAGCGACTCCCGCTCCCCGTCGAACGCCTCCAGCACCGCGAACACCCGCCCGGCCACCGACCGCCCCCCGGCCTCCCCCGAATTCCCCGCCACCCGCCCCACCCTCCTCCGCTGCCGTCCGCACCCCGTCCCCCGCCCCAACACCCGCACCGGGCAGCCCGATTCCGCCGCGCGGCCCCGGCGGACCAGCGCCCTGCCGGGGCCGCGCGGCACCCACCTCCGCCGGCGGGTCGGGTCAGCTCAGGCAGTCGGCGGTGGTGAGGACGGCGCGGGTCTGGTGGGCGAGTTGCTCCTGGACGGGGACCCAGCGGGCGCCGAAGCGGTGGCGCAGCCGGTCCAGGCAGTCGGTGACGACGGCGCGGGCGCGGTCGCGGGCGGCCTCCGCAGCGGGGCCGCGGGCGTCGGCGAGCAGCCGCAGCAGGATCGACGCGACCCGCAGCGGCACGCGGGCCGCGACCAGCCCGGCGGTGGTCACCCGGGAGGCGGTGAGCGGCTCGGCGCCCCAGCGGTCCAGCCACTCCTCGGCCACCCGCGGGGCGACCGCCAGGCTGAACTCGGCGGTGTGCAGCAGCGGGCCGTACGCCTCGTGCCGGTGCGCGGGGACGCTCGGGAGCAGGGCGGCGAGCTCCTCGGTGCGCGCGGTGAGGTCCCGGGCCGCCGCCGCGAGGGCCTGGGCGCCGGCCGGGTGGGGGCGGGCGTCGCCGACCGCGTCGACGGCCCACATCGGGACCTCCAGCACGGCGGTGACCGCGCCGTACCGGGCCGCGTACGACCAGGTGGACAGCTCCGGCTCGTCCGGCAGGGCCCGGGAGCCCCCGGCGCCCGGAGCCGGCATCAGGTAGGTGCCGGGGTCCGGGCTGGCCCAGCCGATCGCGTCGTAGGAGTCCACGTCGAGCGGGACACCGGCCCGCTCCGCGGAGCGGGCGAACCGCCCGGCCAGGCCCCGGACCGGGCGGGTGAGCTGGACGAACGCGCCGCCGAAGTCCACCCCGTGCAGCGAGCACTGGAGGAAGGGACGCAGCTCGTCGATCAGGCCGGTCAGCGCCAGGCTCTCCGGCATCGGCGGCCGGCCGGAGCCGGGGGCGGGCAGCAGCTCGGGCTGCTCCTCGAAGGAGGGGCGGAAGAAGTGCTCGTAGTGGCGCCGCATGGTGAGCGGACCGTCCAGCCAGCCGGCGTTGAGCGAGGCGCCGTCCGGGTCGAGGCAGAGCAGCAGGTGCCAGGAGAGGCCGGGGCAGGCGGGGCGGTCCAGCAGCACCTCGGCGAGCCGGACGGTCCCGGCGGTGCCGATCGGTTCGTTGGGGTGCGGGCCGCCGACCACCAGCGCCGCACGCGGCCCGCGGTCCACGGAGAGCAGCATCAGCGGCCGTCCGGCCCGGGAACGGCCCACCTCGCGCAGCCGGCAGCGGTCCGGGTGCCGCAGTGCGAGCCGCCGCGCGGCGGATTCGGCCTGGGCCGGCGTGGGGTAGCGGGCCGGCCGGGTGTCGAGGGTCCGGAGGGGGCGGATCCGCCGACCGGTGTCGGTCATGGTTCTCCTTGCGCCGGTCGTACGGCCGCCGGGGCGCAGGCGTGCGGGTGCGCCGCCGGGCACGGCGTGCGGGCGGGGGACGGGGGCGAGGGCGGGGCACCGCGGGCCGGGGACGGCGGCCGCGCGGGGGACGGGACAGGGCCTGGCGGGGGCGGACGGGGCCGTACTGGGGCGGCCCGTGGAGGAGAGAAGGGCACGCCGGCCGGAAAACCGACGAGGGCCGAGCCTACGACTCAACTTCCTTGTCCGGAAGGGGTGCAGATGTCTTTGGCGGAGCCCTGTCAGTACCGCACGGGCCGTCCGGGCGTGTCAACGGCGGACGGCACCGGCCGGCGGGCGCGCACCGCGCGTGCCGGGGCGGGCACCCGCGGGCGCGGGCGGAGACCGGCGGACGGCGGCGGGTGCGGGCGGAGACGGGCGGACACCGGCCGGCCGGGTCACGCCGGAGCGCGGAGGGCCCGTGATCCGGGGCAGACGGCCCGTTCCCCGGATTGGGCTACCCTTGAGGGTCACCCCTCCCGTGCCGACTCGCGGCACCGAATCACGTCGTAAGGGTTCCTAGTACATGACTGTCGAATCGGTCTTCCCACGCCTGGAGGCACTCCTCCCGCACGTCCAGAAGCCGATCCAGTACGTCGGCGGCGAGCTGAACTCGACCGTCAAGGACTGGGACGCCTGCGACGTCCGCTGGGCACTGATGTACCCCGACGCCTACGAGGTCGGCCTGCCCAACCAGGGCGTCATGATCCTCTACGAGGTGCTGAACGAGCGCGAGGGTGTGCTCGCCGAGCGCACCTACAGCGTCTGGCCGGACCTCGAGGCGCTGATGCGCGAGCACGACGTCCCGCAGTTCACCGTGGACGCCCACCGCCCGGTGAAGGCCTTCGACGTGTTCGGCCTCTCGTTCTCCACCGAGCTCGGCTACACCAACATGCTGACCGCGCTCGACCTCGCCGGCATCCCGCTGGAGGCCAAGGACCGCACCGACGAGGACCCGATCGTCCTGGCCGGCGGCCACGCGGCCTTCAACCCGGAGCCGATCGCGGACTTCCTGGACGCGGCGGTGGTCGGCGACGGCGAGCAGGCCGTGCTCGACATCACCGACATCATCCGCGCCTGGAAGGCCGAGGGCCGCCCGGGCGGCCGGGACGAGCTGCTGCTGCGCCTGGCCCGCACCGGCGGGGTGTACGTCCCGAAGTTCTACGACGTGGAGTACCTGGCCGACGGCCGGATCGGCCGCGTGGTGCCGAACGCCCCGGGCGTGCCGTGGCGGGTGTCCAAGCACACCGTGATGGACCTGGACGAGTGGCCGTACCCGAAGCAGCCGCTGGTCCCGCTCGCGGAGACGGTGCACGAGCGGATGTCCGTGGAGATCTTCCGCGGCTGCACCCGCGGCTGCCGCTTCTGCCAGGCCGGCATGATCACGCGCCCCGTGCGGGAGCGAAGCATCACCGGCATCGGCGAGATGGTGGAGCGCGGGCTGAAGGCGACCGGCTTCGAGGAGGTCGGCCTGCTGTCGCTGTCCAGCGCCGACCACACCGAGATCGGCGAGATCGCCAAGGGCCTGGCGGACCGGTACACCGAGGACAAGATCGGCCTGTCGCTGCCGTCCACCCGCGTCGACGCCTTCAACATCGACCTCGCCAACGAGCTGTCCCGCAACGGGCGCCGCTCGGGCCTCACCTTCGCTCCCGAGGGCGGCAGCGAGCGCATGCGCAAGGTGATCAACAAGATGGTGTCGGAGGAGGACCTGATCCGCACCGTCGCCACCGCGTACGGCAACGGCTGGCGCCAGGTGAAGCTGTACTTCATGTGCGGCCTGCCCACCGAGACCGACGAGGACGTGCTCCAGATCGGCGAGATGGCGAAGAACGTCATCCAGAAGGGCCGGGAGGTCACCGGCCAGAACGACATCCGCTGCACCGTCTCCATCGGCGGGTTCGTGCCCAAGCCGCACACCCCGTTCCAGTGGGCCCCGCAGCTGTCCGCCGAGGCCACCGACGCCCGCCTGGCCAAGCTGCGCGACTCGATCCGCGGCGACCGCAAGTACGGCAAGAACATCGGCTACCGCTACCACGACGGCAAGCCGGGCATCGTCGAGGGCCTGCTCTCCCGCGGCGACCGCCGGGTCGGTGCGATCATCCGCGAGGTCTACGAGGACGGCGGCCGCTTCGACGGCTGGCGCGAGTACTTCTCGTACGACCGCTGGATGGCCTGCGCCGACAAGGCCCTGGCCGGCACCGGCGTCGACGTCGACTGGTACACCACCCGCGAGCGCTCCTACGAGGAGGTGCTGCCCTGGGACCACCTGGACAGCGGCCTCGACAAGGACTGGCTCTGGGAGGACTGGCAGGACGCCCTGGAGGAGGTCGAGGTCGACGACTGCCGCTGGACCCCGTGCTTCGACTGCGGCGTGTGCCCCCAGATGGACACCCACATCCAGATCGGCCCCACCGGCAAGAAGATGCTCCCGCTGACGGTCGTCAACAAGTAGCAAGCATGGCTTTGACCCCTGTCGAATATATTCGACAGGGGTCTTGCCATCTCATAAACAACTTGCAATCCGGAGGTTGTTTATGGCACTTTGATATATCCAGTGGAGGTGGTCTAGCATATGTCCAAGACGTTGATCGATATTGATGACGAGGCGCTGGCACTGGCTGCTGAGGTGCTCGGGACCACGACGAAGAAGGAGACCGTCAACGCTGCGCTCGCCGAGATAGGGGCGCGGCGGCGCAGGGAGCTCGCGTTGCAGGAACTGATGCGGCTCGCTGAGGACGGCGCGTTCGACAAGGTGCTGGAGCCCGGATTCAAGGACGAGGTCCGGCGCGGAAGGCAGGGTGGGGCTGAATGGGAGGTCGGGAAGGCTTCCTGATCGACACCTCGGCGGCGGCGCGGCTGATCACCAAACCGGCGGCGTTGTCGCTCTGGGGTGAGACTCTGGCGGCCGGGAAGATCGGCATGTGCGTTCCGACCGAGAGTGAGCTGCTGTACTCGGCTCGGTCGGTCTCCGAAATGCGGGCCATGCGGGCGCAGTTCGAGCGGTTGTACGCGTGGTGGGTCGTGCCCGATGACGTCTGGCATCGGGTTCCGGAGCTGCAGCTTCGGCTCGCCGAAACGGGCAGCCACCGTTCTGCGGGCGTGGTCGATCTCATGATTGCCGTCACCGCGATGCATCACGGGCTGACCGTGCTGCACTACGACCGGGACTTTGAGACCATCGCCAAGCACACCGACCTGAAGGCCAGGTGGCTGGCTGAGCCGGGGGCACTGGACTGAGGACCGGCTCTGACCAGGGGCGGAGCGAGGGGGGTGGCGGGGCGCGTACCCTTTGAGGTGACAGAGTCCGGACAGTGGCGGGAAGACGCCACGCCGGACGGGGACAACTGACTAAGGACTGAGCGACCCTGGCACGCCGTACGCCCGACGGTCCGCCGCCCGCGCCGACGGTGCAGCGGATTCGTCTCCGCTACACCAAGCGCGGCCGGCTCCGCTTCACCAGCCACCGCGACTTCCAGCGCGCCTTCGAGCGCGCCCTGCGCCGGTCCGCCGTTCCGATGGCCTACTCGGCCGGCTTCACCCCGCACCCGAAGGTCTCCTACGCCAACGCGGCCCCGACCGGGGTGGCGAGCGAGGCGGAGTACCTGGAGATCGGCCTGGCCGCTTTCCGCGACCCCGAGCAGCTGCGGGCGCAGCTGGACGAGTCGCTGCCGACGGGCCTGGACGTGATCGACGCGGTCGAGGTGCGGACGCCGAACTTCGTGGAGCGCCTGGAGGCCTCCGAGTGGCTGGTCCGGCTGGACGGCGTCGAGCCGGACACGGCCGCCGACGCGGTCAAGCGTTTCCTCGCCGCCGAGCGGGTCGAGGTCGAGCGCCGCACCAAGAACGGCCTGCGGGTCTTTGACGCGCGGGGCGCGGTGGCGGCGCTGGAAGCCGTCCCGACCCAGGTCGACGCCGGTGCGGAGACCGCGGCCGGAACCGACCGCGATGTTCGGACCGGCCGTGCCTGTGCGATACTGCGCCTGGTAGTACGACACGCCACACCCGCCGTACGACCCGACGACGTATTGTCCGGTCTCCGTGCGACGGCCGACCTGGCGCCGCCGGTCCCCGCAGAGGTGACCAGGCTGGCGCAGGGGCCGCTCGACGAGGAGGCCGGCACGGTGACCGACCCGCTGGCGCTCGACCGCGCCGCGGCCCCGGTCGGCTCGGAGCCGACCGCAGGCCCGCACGCTACCGCGTCCGCCTAGCGGGGGGAGGCCGGGCCCAGTGCCTCACTGGGCCCGACGGTCCTCCAGGGTTCCCGCGGCTCCCCAGGGGAGCGAGCGTCGTCGCAGCACAGGCCTGCCACCCGGGCCCGGCCGACCAGGAAGGTCGGCCGGTCCGGGACCCCGTCCGGGAGCCACCCGGGGTTGGGGGACGGCGCAGCTTGGGAAAACCTCAGAAGACTGGTCAGACCAGAAGACTTTCGACACCCCGCCGAGCGCGGGGCGCCGAGCGAGACTACGAGCCCCTGTGCGGCCTCGCGTCCGCGCGGCGGCACCGTCAAAGGGTCCGGTCCGGGCATCGTCGCGATGCCGGCCACCCAGCGGTGCCGCGCCGTGCCCGGATGCGGAGCCCGGGGGCCTGACGGGAGATCCACCCGCATGCTCGATAACACCGATCCGCAGCAGACTGCGGCCACGGAACAGAACGAAACCGCCGCGACCGGCGGCGAGGGCGCCTCCGCGGCGCCGCCGCGCCGCCGTCGCCGTGCGGTGTCCCGCCCGGCGGGCACCCCGCAGGGTGCCGCGGCCGAGGCGGCCGAGACGGTTCTGCCGGCCGAGGCGCCGACGGCCGCGCCCACCCCGGCTCCGGCCGTGGAGCCGGCGGCCGAGCCGGTCGCCGAGAAGCCGGTCCGGGCCCGCCGGATCCGCAAGCGCGCCGAGGCCCCGGCCGGGGCGCCGGAGGCCACCCCGATCGTGGTGACCGCGCCGGACGCCGCCGAGCAGGCCGAGGCGGCCACCACCGCGAAGGCCGAGAAGGCCAAGAAGGCGGACAAGACCGAGACGGCGGAGAAGGCCGAGAAGCCCGCCCGGGCCCGCCGGACCCGCAAGCGCGCCGAGGCGCCCGCCGGTGCTCCCGCGGCCGAGGCCGAGGTTCCCGCCGTCGAGACCCCCGCCGCCGAGCCGGTGGCCGAGGTGGCCGAGGAGGCCCCCGCCGCTCCGGCCCGCCGCACCCGCCGCCGTCGTGTGGTCGAGGCCGCGCCGGTCGTCGAGGCCCCGGTGGAGGAGCCTGCCGCCGAGGAGCCCGCTGTCGCGGAGGAGCCCGAGGAGGAGGCCGCCGAGGCCGTCACCGAGGCCCCCGCCGAGCCGGTGGCCCAGCCCGCCCCGGCCGCCGAGGCCGAGCCGCACCACCGGGTGCGCCGCCGCGCCGTCCGCCCGGCCACCGCGGTCTTCCAGGCGCCGGTGTTCCAGGAGCCGGCCCCCTTCGTCGCGCCGTCCGCGCCGCAGCAGCCCGCCGCCGCCCCGGCGCAGGTCGAGGCCCCGGCCGCGGCCGAGCGCGAGGAGGACGACGAGTACGAGTACAGCGGTGTCGGCCGTCGCCGCCGGGTCCGCACCCGGGTCGAGCCGACCCGTCGCAAGCCGGCCGCCCAGGCGCCGGTGAAGGCGCCGGTCGAGGCGCCCGTCGCCGAGGCTCCGGCCGTCGAGGCGCCCGCCGTGGAGGCCCCCGCCGCCGGTCCGGAGACCGAGGGCGAGTGGGAGGAGGACGGCCGTCCGTCGCGCCGTCGTCGTCGTGGCGGCCGTCGCCGTCGCCGTGGCGAGGCCGAGGACTTCGAGGCCGCCGAGACCGAGCAGCCCGCTGCCGAGGAGCCGGCCGAGGCCGTCTCCGAGGAGGAGGGCGAGGAGGACGACGAGCTGGCCGCCGGCCTGTCCTCGTCGCGCCGTCGCCGTCGCCGTCGCCGCCGCAGCGGTGAGGCCGGTGCCGTCGAGACCGCCGAGACCACCGAGGACGGCGTCCGCACGGTGGTGAAGGTGCGCGAGCCGCGCCGCCGTTCCACCGAGCCGTCCTTCGACCCGGACGAGGTGCAGTCCATCAAGGGCTCGACCCGTCTGGAGGCCAAGAAGCAGCGCCGCCGCGAGGGCCGCGAGCTGGGCCGCCGCCGGGTGCCGATCATCACCGAGGCCGAGTTCCTGGCCCGCCGGGAGTCGGTCGAGCGCGTCATGGTGGTGCGCCAGAGCGGCCAGCGCACCCAGATCGGCGTGCTCGAGGACGGCGTGCTGGTCGAGCACTACGTCAACAAGGAGCAGGCCACCTCGTACGTCGGCAACGTCTACCTGGGCAAGGTCCAGAACGTGCTGCCGTCGATGGAGGCCGCCTTCGTCGACATCGGCAAGGGCCGCAACGCGGTGCTGTACGCCGGTGAGGTCAACTTCGGTGCGCTGGGCGGCCACGGCGGCCCGCGCCGGATCGAGTCGGTGCTGAAGTCCGGCCAGTCCGTGCTGGTGCAGGTCTCCAAGGACCCGATCGGCCACAAGGGCGCCCGCCTGACCAGCCAGATCTCGCTGCCCGGCCGCTACCTGGTGTACGTGCCCGAGGGCTCGATGACCGGCATCTCGCGCAAGCTCCCGGAGAACGAGCGCGCCCGGCTGAAGCAGATCCTCAAGAAGATCGTCCCGGACGACGCGGGCGTCATCGTGCGCACCGCCGCCGAGGGCGCCTCCGAGGAGGAGCTGACCCGCGACGTCCAGCGCCTCCAGCAGCAGTGGGAGGACATCCAGAAGAAGGCCGCGACCGGCAACGCCCCGGCGCTGCTGTACGGCGAGCCGGACATGACCGTCCGGGTCGTCCGCGACATCTTCAACGAGGACTTCAGCAAGGTCATCGTCTCCGGCGACGAGGCGTGGAAGACCATCCACGAGTACGTCTCCAACGTGGCCCCGGACCTCGCCGAGCGGCTCCAGCGGTGGACCTCCGAGGTGGACGTGTTCGCCACCTACCGGATCGACGAGCAGCTGATGAAGGCGCTGGACCGCAAGGTTTGGCTGCCCAGCGGCGGTTCGCTGGTGATCGACCGCACCGAGGCGATGGTCGTCGTCGACGTCAACACCGGGAAGTTCGTCGGCCAGGGCGGCAACCTGGAGGAGACGGTCACCCGGAACAACATCGAGGCGGCCGAGGAGATCGTGCGCCAGCTGCGGCTGCGCGACCTCGGCGGCATCATCGTGATCGACTTCATCGACATGGTGCTGGAGTCCAACCGCGACCTGGTGCTGCGCCGCCTGCTGGAGTGCCTGGGCCGGGACCGGACCAAGCACCAGGTGGCCGAGGTCACCTCGCTGGGCCTGGTCCAGATGACCCGCAAGCGGGTCGGCCAGGGCCTGCTGGAGTCCTTCTCCGAGCCGTGCGTGCACTGCAACGGCCGCGGCGTGATCGTCCACATGGAGCAGCCGAGCGCCCACGTCCACGCCCCCGTGGCGGCGGGCGAGGCCGCCTCGGGCGGCGGCAAGCGCCGTCGCCGGGGCAAGGGCGGTGCGGGCCACGAGGAGCCGCAGGCCGTCGAGGCCGCGGTGGCCGTCGTGGCCGAGCCGGTGGCGGTGGAGGCCGTCGTGGAGCCGGCCGAGCCGGTGCGCGAGGAGATCGAGGGTCAGCTGGCCCTGGAGGTCCCGGGCGTCGAGGCCCCGGCCGAGGCGGCCGTGGAGGCCCCGGTCGCCGCTCCGGCCGGCCGTCCGCGCCGCCGGGCGGTGCGCAAGGCGACCGCTCCGGCCGGTTCGCCGAACACCGCCGAGATCGTGGTGCTCCAGGCCAAGGCCGAGGCGGCGCTGGAGGCGGCCCTGGAGGCCGCCGCCCCGGCTGCCGTGGAGGCCGTGGAAGCCGTTGCCGAGGCTGCCGCCGAGGCGCCGGCCGAGCCGGTCGTGGTCGCCGAGGCCCCGGTCGCGGCGGAGCCCGTCGCCGAGGCCACCGAGGCCCCGGTCGAGGAGGCTCCTGCCGAGGAGGCGCCGGCGCCGAAGAAGCGGGCTGCCCGGAAGACCGCCGCCAAGAAGACCGCCGCGAAGAAGACCACCACGGCGGCCAAGAAGACCACCGCCCGCAAGACCGCGACCAAGCGGACGAGCGCGGCGGCCAAGAAGGCCGCGGCCGCCGAGGGTGATACGGCGGCCGAGTAGTGCCCACGCCCGGGGCGGGAGCGATTCCGCCCCGGGCCGTACGGGCCGGTTTGCCCCCCGGGCGGCCGGTCCGTATTCTTGACCATCGGCGTGTCTACGCCATTGCTCCCGAGCACATCACCTTCCCGAGGTCGCCGCGTCCGCGCGGAGGGCCGGGGAGAGGCTCCTGTGTCCGTACCCAGGTGGCTGGCGTCGGGGGTTCCGACCGAGCAAGGAAAGCAGGTACCGCATGTACGCGATCGTTCGCGCAGGCGGCCGCCAGCACAAGGTCGCCGTGGGCGACGTGCTGGAGATCGACCGTATCGAGGCCAAGCCGGGTGACTCGGTCGAGCTCTCGACCATCCTCGTCGTCGACGGTGACGCCGTCACCTCCGACCCGTGGGTCCTGGCCGGCGTGAAGGCTCACGCCGAGGTGGTCGACCAGACCAAGGGTGACAAGATCGTCATCCTGCGCTACAAGAACAAGACCGGCTACCGCCGCCGTCAGGGTCACCGTCAGCAGCACACCGCGGTGCGCATCACCAGCATCGACTCGGTCAGCAAGTAAGGGGATAGCGAGATATGGCACACAAGAAGGGCGCAAGCTCTACCCGCAACGGCCGTGACTCGAACGCCCAGCGCCTCGGCGTGAAGCGCTTCGGCGGCCAGGTCGTCTCCGCCGGCGAGATCCTCGTCCGCCAGCGCGGCACCCACTTCCACCCGGGTGCCGGTGTCGGCCGCGGTGGCGACGACACCCTGTTCGCGCTGACCGCCGGTGCGGTGCAGTTCGGCAACCGTCGCGGCCGCAAGGTCGTCAACATCGTGGCCGTCGAGGCCTGAGTCCCCGCGGACTCCCGAGTCTGAGAAGACTCACAGTGAAGGGTGGGCCGGAATTCTCCGGTCCACCCTTCACGCTTTACGCAGCAGCAAGCAGACTCTCGCGCACTGGAGGCACACCCCATGACCACCTTCGTGGACCGCGTCGAACTTCACGTCGCCGCGGGTAACGGGGGCCACGGCTGCGCCTCCGTGCACCGCGAGAAGTTCAAGCCGCTCGGCGGGCCGGACGGCGGCAACGGCGGTGAGGGCGGCAGCGTCATCCTCACCGTGGACTCGCAGGTCACCACCCTGCTCGAATACCACCACTCGCCCAAGCGCAAGGCCACCAACGGCAAGCCGGGCGCGGGCGGCCACCGCACCGGCGCGGACGGCGAGAACCTCGTCCTGCTGGTGCCGGACGGCACCGTGGTGCTGGACCGCAAGGGCAACGTGCTGGCCGACCTGGTCGGGCACGGCACCAGCTTCGTCGCCGCCCAGGGCGGCCGCGGCGGCCTCGGCAACGCCGCGCTGGCCTCGGCCCGCCGCAAGGCGCCCGGCTTCGCGCTGCTCGGCGAGCCCGGCGAGGCCCGCGACATCGTGATGGAGCTCAAGTCCGTCGCCGACGTGGCCCTGGTGGGGTACCCGAGCGCCGGCAAGTCCTCGCTGATCTCGGTGCTCTCCGCCGCCAAGCCGAAGATCGCGGACTACCCGTTCACCACCCTGATCCCCAACCTCGGCGTGGTCACCGCGGGTGACGTCGTCTACACCGTCGCCGACGTGCCCGGCCTGATCCCGGGTGCCAGCCAGGGCCGCGGCCTGGGCCTGGAGTTCCTGCGGCACGTGGAGCGCTGCTCGGTGCTGGTGCACGTGCTGGACTGCGCCACCCTGGAGCCCGGCCGTGACCCGCTGACCGACCTGGAGACCATCGAGGCCGAACTCGCCGAGTACGGCGGCCTGGACGACCGCCCGCGCCTGGTCGCGCTCAACAAGGTGGATGTCCCGGACGGCCAGGACATCGCCGACCTGACCCGCGCCTCCCTGGAGGAGCGCGGCTACCGGGTGTTCGAGGTCTCCGCCGCCTCCCGCAAGGGCCTGCGCGAGCTGAGCTTCGCGATGGCCGGGATCGTCGCCGAGGCACGCGCCGCCAAGCCGGCCGAGGAGTCCACCCGGATCGTGCTGCGGCCCAAGGCCGTCGACGACGCGGGCTTCACCATCACCGAGGAGGACGGCGCCTACCGCATCCGCGGCGCCAAGCCGGAGCGCTGGGTCCGCCAGACCGACTTCGCCAATGACGAGGCCGTCGGCTACCTCGCCGACCGGCTGGCCCGCCTCGGCGTCGAGGAGCAGCTGTGGAAGGTCGGGGCGCACGAGGGTGACACCGTCATCATCGGCCCCGAGGAGAACGCCGTCGTCTTCGACTGGGAGCCGACCATGGCCGCCGGCGCCGAGATGCTCGGCCGCCGCGGTGAGGACCACCGCATGGAGACCCAGCGCCCGGCGGTCGACCGCCGCCGCGAGAAGCAGAAGGGCCGGGACGCGGCCGAGGCCGAGTTCCTCGCCTTCGAGGCGCTGTCCAGCGGCCGCCAGGCCGCCATCGAGGGCGACGACGAGGACCACTGAGCGGCGCTCTGATGCGAACGGCCCCCGCCACCTCGACAGGTGGCGGGGGCCGTTCGCGTGCTCGGCGGCGACGGGGGTGTCACTTGGTCCAGGAGGCCTGGAGCTTGCTCCGGTCGACCATGTCGGCGTAGCCGACGACGGCCGGGGTTTTGCCGGGGGTGGTGATGATGGTGCAGCCCTTGACCTCGGTGCCCTTGGCCATGCCCTGGAACTTCGCGCCGGTGCACTTGGGCAGCGGGGCGGCGGCGCTGAAGACGTTGCGGCCCTTCTTGCCCGTGGTGTCGAAGAGCACGAAGTGAAGGTCCGGGACGGTGGAGGAGATGCTGGCGTCCCCGAGGTTCTTGATGGTGTAGCTGACGTACATCGGGGTGTGGCCTCCCAGGTCGCCGACGCTGAGCTTGGCGGCGGTGAAGTCCTGCACCGAACCGGCCTCGACGCCGGTGACGGTGATCTCCAGCTTGATGGTGGCCTTGGCGGTCTTGTCGGCGAAGTCCACGGTGGCGGGCTGACCGATCCTCACGCTGGTGGCGGCCGTCGGGACGGGCTCGGCCCCGGTGTCGCCGCCCGAGGCGTCGGCCGTACCGGCACCGCCCGCCGCACCGCCGGTCGCCGCGTCCGACGGGGCCGCGGTCGAACCGTCGGCCGAGCCGCCGGCGGCCGCACCCCCGGCGGTGGCCCCCGGGGCCGCACCGGTCTGGGCCGGAGCCGCGCCGGTGGTGCCGCCGGTACCGGCCGGGGTGCCCGCGTTGTCCGACCCGCAGGCCGTGAGCGACAGGGCGGTGGCCGCCGCGAGCACGGCGACGGCCAGCTTGGTGGTGTACGAACTCATGGTGCGCTTTTCTCCTGGGCGCACGGCCGCGACCGTTGCCGGCCTCTGCCCAGTGCGGCGCCGCCCGTCGTGACAGGAGGGGTCGACATGGGTCCAGCGGGCAGGAAGCCGTCCCCCGAGCTGGCTTGCAGTCAGGCAGCATACCAACCATTCGAATGGGCGGACGGTCTGTGCGAGCCCGTGACCGGCCCGGGTCCAGCCGGTGAAACAGCCCGCGGGTGACCTGCGCCGATCGCGTAGATTTCGGGGGTGACGGCCGGGCCCGGGCCCCGTCGCACCCGCACCACACCGGAAGGGCGTACAGCGAGATGAGCGAGGACTCTCTGCGGGAGGAGGTGCTGACCGCGCGGCGGATCGTCGTCAAGGTCGGCTCCTCCTCCCTGACCACGGCGGCCGGCGGCCTGGACGCCGACCGCGTCGACGCCCTGGTGGACGCGCTCGCCAAGGTACGCAACCGCCCCGACGCCCCGGAGGTCGTGCTCGTCTCCTCCGGCGCCATCGCCGCCGGGCTCGCCCCGCTTGGCCTGGACGGGCGGCCCAAGGACCTGGCCCGTCAGCAGGCCGCCGCCAGCGTCGGCCAGGGCCTGCTGGTCGCCCGCTACACCGCCTCCTTCGCCCGGTACGGCATCCGGGTCGGCCAGGTGCTGCTCACCGCCGAGGACGCCAGCCGGCGTGCCCACTACCGCAACGCCTACCGCACCCTGGACCAGCTGCTGGCGATGGGCGCGATGCCGATCGTCAACGAGAACGACACCGTCGCCACCGCCGAAATCAAGTTCGGTGACAACGACCGGCTCGCCGCCCTGGTCGCCCACCTGGTCCGGGCCGACCTGCTGGTGCTGCTCTCCGACGTGGACGGCCTGTACGACGGCGACCCGTCCCGCCCCGGCACCAGCCGGATCGCCGAGGTGCGCGGCCCGCAGGACCTCGACGGCATCGAGATCGGCAGCGCCGGCAGGGCCGGGGTCGGCACCGGCGGCATGGTCACCAAGGTCGAGGCGGCCCGGATCGCCACCGGCGCGGGCATCCCGGTGGTGCTCACCGCCGCCAGCCAGGCCGCCGACGCGCTGGCCGGCCGGCCCACCGGCACGCTCTTCCTGCGCACCGGCAGCCGGACCTCGGACCGGATGCTCTGGCTGGCCCACGCGAGCAGCCCGCGCGGGGCGCTGCACCTGGACGCGGGCGCCGTCCAGGCGGTCGTCTCCGGCGGCGCCTCGCTGCTGCCGGCCGGGGTCACCAGGGTCGACGGGGAGTTCGCCGCGGGTGATCCGGTGGACCTTCTTGCCGAAAACGGCCACATCGTGGCTCGCGGACTGGTCAACTTTGATGCGAGGGAGTTGCCCCGCCTGCTCGGCCGGTCCACCCGCGACCTGGCCCAGGAGTTCGGCGCCGCGTACGAGCGCGAGGTCGTCCACCGCGACGACCTGGTCGTTCTGCGCGGCTGACCGGCCCGGGGCCTGTCGCATGGGTTTTGGCGGGCCTGGCAAGGACCCATGAGACAGGCCCCAGGGGCCGGCACCGGCCGATCGGCGCAGCGCGGACGGCGGGCCGCTCCGTACCGGGAGCGGCCCGGCCACGGGCGAGGAGGGGCGCAGCCGTACCGGTCGGCCGAGGGCCGACGGGGCCGGTGGGGACGACACGACATCGCCGAACAGGAGGCCGCCGGTGGAACGCAGGCGCGAGGCAGCGCTGACCGCAGGGACGGCGGGCCGGCGGCTGACCAGCATCGACGGCGGACGCGGGGACGGCCCCGCCGAGCCGGCCGGTCCGCCGCCGCAGAGGCCCGGCGGGGTGCGCAGGCTGCGGCCCGAACGCGACCGGGCGGCCCAGCCGCCCACCGTGCCCGAGCAGGCGAGGCTGTGGCACGTGGTGCTGAGCGTGGCCGGGCAGGTCACCCCGCTGTCCTCGTTGCGCGCCTCACTGGAGCAGCTGGCACACGACCACGCGTTCTTCCTGACCGCCCGCTACGCGGCCGACCACGCCGAGATCCGCTACTGGGAACAGGCCCGGGACCTGCACGACGCGGCGGCCATCGCGCTGAGGCTGTGGGGCGAGCACAAGGTCACCGCGAACCTGCCGCCCTGGGAGATCGTCGGGCTGGAGGTGGTCGACCGGACGACGTACCACAAACGGGTGGCGGAGGGCTTCGGCGATCCGCCGCCGCACCTGGGCGGCGTGCACCCGTACTGAGCCGTCCTGACGGGCCGGGGTCGTCGGGGCGGCGTCTCACCGGGCGAAATGCCGTCCGGGCGGGACGGGGGCAGTCGCTACCCTTGGCGGCATGACCAGCGACCTCGCCACCGCCGACAGCCCCGTCCTCGCCGTAGCGCGCCGAGCCAGGCAGGCCGCCGCCGTGCTCGCCCCGCTGCCGCGCGGCGCGAAGGACGCCGCGCTGCTGGCGGTCGCGGACGCCCTGGTGGCCCGCAGTGCCGAGATCGTCGCGGCCAACGCCGAGGACGTGGAGCGGGCCCGGGCGGCCGGCACCGCCGAGTCGGTGATCGACCGGCTGACCCTGACCGACGAGCGGATCGCCGCGATCGCCTCCGACGTGCGCGACGTGGCCGGCCTGCCCGACCCGGTCGGCGAGGTGGTGCGCGGCTACACCCTGCCCAACGGCCTGGACGTGCGGCAGGTCCGGGTGCCGCTCGGCGTGGTCGGCATCATCTACGAGGCCCGTCCGAACGTCACCGCGGACGCCGCCGCGCTCTGCCTCAAGTCCGGCAACGCGGTGCTGCTGCGCGGCTCCGCCTCGGCCTACCGCTCCAACACCGCGCTGGTCGCCGTGGTGCGCGACGCCGTTGCCGCGGCCGGGCTGCCTGCCGACGCGGTCCAGCTGGTGCCGGGGGAGAGCCGGGACTCGGTGCAGGAGCTGATGCGCGCGCGCGGCTACGTGGACGTGCTGATCCCGCGCGGCGGCGCCTCGCTGATCCGCACCGTGGTCGAGGGCTCGACCGTCCCGGTGATCGAGACCGGCACCGGCAACTGCCACGTCTACGTGGACGCCGAGACCGACCTGGCGATGGCCGTCGGCATCCTGCTGAACTCCAAGGCGCAGCGGGTCAGCGTCTGCAACGCGGCCGAGACGCTGCTGGTCCACCAGGACGTCGCGGACGCCTTCCTGCCGCTCGCGCTGGCGGCGCTCGCCGAGGCCGGGGTGACCGTGCACGGCGACGAGGCGGTGCGGAAGGCCGCAGAGGGCGGTCCGGCCACCGTGGTGCCGGCCACCGACGAGGACTGGGGCGCCGAGTACCTCTCGCTGGACCTGGCCGCCGCCGTGGTGCCCTCGCTGGACGCCGCCGTCGAGCACATCCGCCGCTGGTCCTCCGGCCACACCGAGGCGATCGTCACCACCTCGCAGGCCGCCGCCCGCCGCTTCACCCGGCTGGTGGACTCCACCACGGTGGCCGTCAACGCCTCCACCCGCTTCACCGACGGCGGCGAGTTCGGCTTCGGCGCGGAGATCGGCATCTCCACCCAGAAGCTGCACGCCCGCGGCCCGATGGGCCTGCCCGAGCTGACCAGCACCAAGTACATCGTCACCGGTGACGGGCACGTCCGGGGCGAGTCCACGCAGACCGTCGGCGGGGGTGCGGACGCCCGCTGAACGCGGTGCGCGGGGCGGCCGTCACACGTGCGACGGACCAACTGCCAGGAGCCACAGACAAATCGCCCGGCCGGTAATACGCTGAATCCGTGGCTGAGGATGTGGGGGGCTTCCCGTACCCCGACGGCGCCGACCACGGTGGTGCGGACGACGAGTTCGCCACCGTGGTCTTCGATGAGGCCTTCGTCCGGTCCGCCGCCGTGCACGAGCCGACCGCCAAGGAGCGGCAACTCGCCGCCGCCGAGGCCCGGTTCGAGCCGGACACCGCGGGCCCGGGCTGGGGTCGTGACGTCCCGGCCGGGGAGGGGCTGCCGCTGGAGCTGCGCCCGTACCCGAGCGGACTCGACGCGGACCACCTCTACCCCGATCCCTGGTCGGGGCCGGGCCGGTCGGCCGACCGCCGGGTCCGGCGGCGGTGGCGGCGCGGCTACGACCCGGTGCGCGCCCGCGGGCGGTACGTGGCCCAGCAGCGCTGGCACCGGCCGGTGGCCTGGGTGCTCGCCGTGATCATGGGTGTGAGCCTGGTGGCGGTTGCGGTCGCGGCGGTCTACCAGGGCGTGGGCGGCTCCTCGGGCTCGCCCCGGCCCCCCGGGTCCGGCAGCAGCAGCGCCGGGGTCGACCCGGGGCAGACACCGGCCGAGCCCCCGATGGTGGCCACTGCGCCCGCCGGTTAGCGCGGGCGCACGCCCCGGGGCAGTGGTCACGGAGCGTTCCCGGGAATGTGCGCCCTGACCCTCGTGGCGGCGCCGGTGTCCGCCTACCCTGGTGGTGTGGGTGACCCGCGAGAGCCTCCGGAGGGTACGCCCGAGGGCGGTTCCGGCAACGAGGACGAATTCCGGTCCGTCGTGTTCGACGAATCGTTCGTGAGGGCTGCCCGCATCCAGGAACTGTCCGCCCGGGAGCGGCTGGCGGGCTCCTTCGGCAAGGCCACCCGGCCGCGGGGGCGGTTCGGTCTGCTGGGCACCGTCCCGCGCCAGGCGTTCGCTCTGCTGCTGCTCATCCTGCTCGCCTTCGGGGCTGCGGTGTACTTCGGGGTGAGCTCGCCGAGGGGGACTGCGGTACGGCCCGAGGGAAGCCAACTGACCGTCAGCCTGGTCGCGTTGAGCCCGGCTTCGGCCGTCCACCCGGTCGCCGACCCGGCGAACCCGTTCGCCGTGCTGCCGCCCGGGTACGGGGAGGGCACGATCGGGCTGAACACCCCGACCGGGGCCGCCACCGGGCACTTCAGCCGGGTCGAGGTGGCCAAGGCGCTCGACACCGTCCAGCGCTACCTGGTCGCCTCCTCGCTGTCCCCGGCCACGCTGGTCCAGGGCGCCACCGCGGACGTACGGGCCTTCGTCACGCCCGGTGAGCAGGCGGAGTTCGACGCGAGCGTGGCGCAGCCGGTGGACGACCGGCACCACGCGGTCACCGGCTGGATGGTCCGCTTCGACCCGGCGCAGGTCGCGCTGGCCTCGAACACCGTGAAGGTGGCCGGCGCGATGCGGATCGACGAGGCGGACAGCGGGACCCTGCAGATCACCACCGACCACACCTTCGTCTACGCGCTGAAGCCGGCCGGCGCCGCGGCCGGAGCGCCGGTCAGCCTGGAGACCGTGCGGCGGCAGCTGACCTTCGAGTTCGACCGGGTCGACCTGGCCTCGGCGCAGCTGCGGCTGGTGGACTCGGTGGTGCAGGCCGGGCCGGAGCCCTGCGGCACCTCGATGGCGGGCTTCCTGCAGCCGGTGCTGGCCACCGCGCAGGGCACGGTGGTCGCGCCGCCGACGCCGGTCGACCCCGGCAACCACGCCCGGCCGGGCTGGCAGGTGTGCGGGGTGCTGGCGGGCGGCTGAGGCGCCCGGGCCGTGGAACGGTGCGGCGGCCGGTGCCCCGGGCGGGACACCGGCCGCCGTCGCGGACCGGGCGGGTCAGTTGCCGCCGCTGCCCGAGGAACTGCTGTCCGAGGAGCCGCTGCCCGAGGAGCCGTTGCGGTTCCCGTTGCCGGTGAAGGTGTCGCGGAGCTTGCCGCCGACGGTCGCGGCGCCGCCGGCGACGTCCCGGAGCAGGCCCATCAGCGGGTCCTTGCTCTCCTTGACCGAGGTGGTGTAGTGCTCGGCGGCGGCCTTCCACTGCTCGGTGACCGAGGTGTCCGGGTCGTCGGAGCGGCGCGGGTAGGCGCCGGCCAGGATCGAGCGGTAGTCGTCGCTCTCCGCCCACTTCTTCAGCTGGGCGACCCGGACCACCGCGAAGGGGTGGGTCTGCGGCAGCAGCTGGAGCACCTTGAGCACGCCGTCGCGCAGGTCGCCGGCCTTCTCGTACTCCTCGGCCTGCTCCAGGAAGGCGTCGACGTTCATCTCGGCCAGGTTGTGGCCGCCGGCCAGCTTCATCAGGGCCCGCATGGACGCCTGGAGGTCCTGCCCGGCGAGCAGGCCGGCCCGGTCGCTGGACAGCTCCGCCTTGCGGAACCACTCCTTGAGCGCGGTGATGATCGCGGTGATCGCCAGGTTGCCGAGCGGCACCCAGGCGATCCGGGTGGCGATGTTGGTGAGGATCATCAGCATCGTCCGGTAGACGGCGTGGCCGGACATCGCGTGGCCGACCTCGTGGCCGATGACCGAGCGCAGCTCCTCCTCGTCGAGCAGCTCGACCAGACCGCTGGTGATCACGATGACCGGGGTGTCGATGCCGATGCAGTACGCGTTGACCGTCGGGTCCTGGGTGACGTACAGGTCGGGGACCTGCTCCAGGTCGAGCACGTAGGCGGCGTCGCGCACCATGTCGTGCAGCTCGGGGAACTGGCGCTCGGAGGTCTTCACGGCGGTGGCCAGGAACATCAGCCGGATCGCCCGCTCGGAGACCAGGCCGGCGAGCTTCTTCAGGATGTCGTCGAAGCCGGTCAGCTTGCGCAGAGCGACCAGGGCGGAGCGGTCCGCCGGGTGTTCCCAGGCCCGGGTGGAGATCCCGGGGAAGCGCTCGCGGCGGCGGCTCGGGGTCTTCGCGGTCGTGTCGGTCATGGTCTGGATCCCTCCTGGTCGACGGCGGTTGCGGCCCACTGGCCCGCCCCCCGCTGGTCTTCGCCTGCAACGACTGCCTGTGCAACGTGCGTGGTTGCGTACTCGTCCCCGGACCCGGCGTACGGGTGGGTCGCCGCGCGGGCGGCGGGCACCTCGCCGGGGTCGGTGGGCGGCGCCGGTGTGAGGCCGGTTTACCCTGAGGCCTGGATGACCGAGACCGGACCCGGCCGCGGTACCGAGCAGTTCGAGGAGCCCCGCAGATGTCCACCGACACGCTTGTCAGCCTGGCCGCGCCCATCTCCGACGAGTCCGGCCCCGGCCTGTTCCTCCGGATCATCGTGGTCGCGTCCTTCGTGGGCATCGGCCTGCTGGTCTGGATCATGGCGCGCGCCTTCAAGAACAACTAGGCCAGGGCCTTCCCCGGCCCTCTTCCGGCCCCTTCCCCGGGCTCGCGCTCACGCCCGGTCAGCGGCGGTGGGCCGCCGAGCGGTTGCCGTGTAACCCCCCGTACGATGACGGGTGGGCCCTCACCGGCCCGGAACAACCCCCAGGTCCGTTCATCGAGCCGAGAAGGTCCCGCCGACCATGAGCACTGCTGCCGCACTCCCCGTTCTGAACCTCCTCGCCGAGGGCGAGGGGGGCAACCACGACAGTCTGAACCCGGCCCTGACCGGTGGCGCCGCGCTGGTCATCCTGCTGCTCCTGCTCTTCATCACCACCCGTTTCAACCGGGACCGCTGAGCCGGATTCCGGGACCGCTCGGGGAGCGTCCGGCCACCGGCCGGCCGCTCCCTCACGCATCTGCGGACAACCCTCACGCGGTCTGCGGGGGACCGCCACCCGGCCGTTCCCGCACCGTAACGGGTGTCGCGTAAGGTGTGGCGGCATGGGAGAGCAGGCCGGGAGTCCCGGCGGACCGGAACCGGTGAAGAAGCGCCTCGGCGTGATGGGCGGCACCTTCGACCCGATCCACCACGGCCACCTCGTCGCCGCCAGTGAGGTCGCGAGCGCGTTCCACCTGGACGAAGTGATCTTCGTGCCGACCGGGCAGCCGTGGCAGAAGAGCGACCGTCACGTCACCCCGGCCGAGGACCGCTACCTGATGACGGTCATCGCGACCGCCGAGAACCCGCAGTTCTCGGTCAGCCGGATCGACATCGACCGCGAGGGCCCGACCTACACCGTCGACACCCTGCGGGACCTGCACGCCCTGCACCCGGACGCCGACCTCTTCTTCATCACCGGCGCCGACGCGCTCGCCCAGATCCTCTCCTGGCGCGACTCCGACGAACTCTTCTCGCTGGCCCACTTCATCGGATGCACTCGCCCGGGGCACACTCTGTCGGACGCCGGGCTTCCGGTGGGCGGGGTCTCCCTGGTGGAGGTCCCGGCGCTGGCCATCTCCTCCACGGACTGCCGCAACCGGGTCGCCAAGGGCGAGCCGGTCTGGTACCTCGTCCCGGACGGCGTGGTCCGCTACATCGACAAGCGGGCGCTGTACGCGCCGCGCGGGGACTGATCCAGGAGCGGTGCATGACTGATCGCAGCGACGGCCGGCGGCCGGAGGACTGGTCCACCGGGCAGTACCAGCAGCCGTACCAGGGCTACCAGCACCCGCAGCAGGAGCCGCAGTCGTACGAGCAGCAGCAGTACGACCAGTACGGGCAGCCGGTGTACGGGCAGGACCCGTACGGCTACCAGCAGCAGGGCTACCAGGGGTACGACGGGTACCAGCAGGGCGGCCAGAGCGGGCAGTTCCCGCAGCAGCAGTCGCAGTCGTACGAGCAGCAGCAGTACGACCAGTACGGGCAGCCGGTGTACGGGCAGGACCCGTACGGCTACCAGCAGCAGGGCTACCAGGGCTACCAGCAGCAGCCGTACCAGGCCGTCGAGCCGCAGACGCCGTCGTCGGCGACGGCCGAGGCTGCTGCGCCTTCCGCCGCCGCTGCCGCAGCGGCCCCCGTCGTCGCGCCGCCGCGTCCGCGGGTGCCCCGGCCCGCCACGGAGCCGGTGCCGGCCAAGGCCGAGCCGCCGTCCGAGCAGGTCGCCGGGGCGCGGACCGGGAAGGCCGGGAGCAAGGCGCCCAAGGACAGCTACACCACCGGCGAGTTCACCTTCGTCGACGAGGAGGCGGAGGAGACCGAGGACGTCATCGACTGGCTGAAGTTCGCCGAGTCCCGCAGCGAGGTGCGCGCCGAGCGCCGGCGCAAGCTGCGCAACCGGCTGATCGGCCTCGGTGTGGTGGTGGCGCTCGCGGCCGGCGGCGTCGGCGGGTACCTCCTCCTCACCGGCGGCAAGCCGACCGCGGCCACCGCCGCCGGCGGGCGCCAGGTCAACGTCGTCCACCTGCGCGACCTCCAGGGCAAGGTGTCCAGCGCGCTGCTGGTCAACGACGCCTCCGGGAAGAAGGGCACGGTGCTGCTGCTGCCCGACAACCTGCGGCTGCCCGGTCCGGGCGACCCGCCGGTCACCACGATCGGCCAGTCCATGGACGGCATCGGCGCCTCGGCGACCCGCGAAGGCCTGTCCACCGTGCTCGGCGCCCCGGTGGCCGGCACCTGGCGGCTGGACACCCCGTACCTGGAACTGCTGGTCTCCCAGCTCGGCGGCGTCCGGGTGGACACCAACGCCGAGACCCACGAGGGCAACAAGCCGGACGGCAAGCTGCTGTCCGCGGCTGCGAAGAACACCCTGCTCAGCGGCAAGGCCGCGGTCGCGTACGCCACACTGCAGAACCCCGGCGAGAACCGGGACGCCCAGCTGGCCCGGTTCGGGCAGGTCATGGACGCGGTGGTGCGCACCATGCCCACCGAGTTCAAGGACGCCAAGGACGACGTGCACCGGATGAACGCGGTGCTCGACCCCTCGCTGCCCGAGGACGCCCTCGCCGGGGTGCTCGCCCAGCTCGCCCAGCAGGCGAAGGACGGCCACTTCGGCACCACCGCGCTGACCGTCAAGCCGGACGGCAGCCTGGACGAGGCGACCGCGGGCAAGCAGGTCAAGGACGTGCTGGGCGGCACCGTGAAGTCCGCGGCGGCCGGAGACGCCCCGGCCCGGGTCGCGCTCCAGGACTCCAGTGGCAGCGACGCGGCGGCCGCCGCCGCGCAGGTCCAGATCGTCAACTCCGGTCTGACGTTCATCCCGGGCGGCGCCAAGGCCGCCCCGCAGGCCGCCAGTGAGATCCGCTACACCGACGACGCCCGGCAGGGCGCGGCGAAGTCGCTGGCGACCAGCCTCGGCCTGCCGGACACGGCGGTGAAGAAGGTGACCGGCGACACCCAGAACGCGGACCTGCTGGTCGTGCTCGGCAAGGACTATCAGCCGCCGAAGAGCCAGTAGGGCGGTGGCCCGGGCCCGGTGGCGGCCCGGGTCGGGTGGCGGGCCGGGGCCGGGGCAGGTGACGGCCGGGGCCGGGGCGGGAGACGCCCGGTGCCCGGCGGCGGCCCGGGGCCCGGAAAACGGTTCCGGGCCCGCCCGGGCGGCGTGAGATCCTGGAAGGCGACCCCGGCCGCGCGCCGGGGCGCCCCAAGCCGCCGAGCCGGAAGAACACCGTGACCGTCACCGACCACAGCCAGCAGCTCATCACCGTCGCCGCGCAGGCGGCGGCCGACAAGCTCGCGCACAACATCATCGCCTTCGACGTCAGCGAGGTGCTGTCGATCACCGACGCCTTCCTGATCGCCTCCGCGAACAACGACCGCCAGGTCCGCTCGATCGCCGAGGAGATCGAGGACCAGCTGCGCGAGCAGCTGGACATCAAGCCGGTGCGCCGCGAGGGCGAGCGCGAGGGCCGCTGGATCCTGCTCGACTACCTGGACATCGTCGTGCACGTCCAGCACTCCGAGGAGCGCTCCTTCTACTCGCTGGACCGGCTCTGGAAGGACTGCCCCGAGCTGCCGCTGCCCGAGGACGCCCTGGCCTCGCGCAACCGCCCGGACGCCCACACCGACGAGGCCGGCAACGCCGTCGCCCCCGCCGACGACTTCGGCAAGCCCGAGGACCTGCACTGAGCCGGGGTGCGCGGGGCCGGCGCATCGTCTTCTGGCGGCACGGCCAGACGTCCTGGAACCTCGAATCCCGCTTCCAGGGCACCACGGACATCGAGCTGACCGGGCAGGGCGTCCTGCAGGCCCAGCGGGCGGCCCGGCTGCTCTCCGGGCTCCGTCCCGACCTGCTGATCTCCTCGGACCTCAAGCGCGCCCGGCGCACCGCCGCGGAGCTGGCCGAGGTCACCGGGCTCGACGTGCAGCACCACGAGGGCCTGCGGGAGACCTTCGCGGGCTCCTGGCAGGGCCTGACCAACGCCGAGATCCGCGAGCGCTTCCCGGAGGAGTACGAGGCCTGGGCGGCCGGCGATCCGGTGCGGCGCGGCGGTGGCGGCGAGCTGGCCACCGAGGTCGCCGACCGCTCGGTGCCGGTGGTCCTGGAGGCCGTCGGCAAGCTCCCCGAGAACGGCACGCTGGTGGTGGTCAGCCACGGCGGGACGATCCGCACCATGCTCGGGCGGCTGCTCGGCCTGGAGCCGGCCCAGTGGGAGCGCTTCGGCGGGCTGTCCAACTGCTGCTGGTCGGTGCTCGGCCACGGCACGCGCGGCTGGCGCCTGCTGGAGCACAACGCGGGCACGCTGCCGCAGCCGGTCATCGGCGACGACACCTGAGCGGTCCCGGCGCGGGCGGCACCGGGCGCCGGGGGCCTCTCGGGGCCCTCGGCGGGAGGCCGGCGGGAGCGGATTTCGCAGTTCCGGCCCTGACCAGCTAGAGTCTTCCTCGTTCGCAGGGAAGGAACGCGGCCCGGAAGGGAAGCGGGAGATCCGGTGAGTGCGGGGCTATAGCTCAGTTGGTAGAGCGCTTGCATGGCATGCAAGAGGTCTGGGGTTCAATTCCCCATAGCTCCACTCCGCATCGGCGGTCGTGGTCAGCCAGGGTCGCCCGTGTCGCGGGGCTATAGCTCAGTTGGTAGAGCGCTTGCATGGCATGCAAGAGGTCTGGGGTTCAATTCCCCATAGCTCCACAGCAGTTCGGAAGGCCGTCGCCCAAGGGGCGGCGGCCTTCCGGCATTTCGGATGCCCGCCGTTCCGTCGAGCGGGCTCCGGCCTCAGGCCTCGCAGGTGTGGGTCCAGCCGCCCGGCGGCAGCGAGCCGAGCCGCTCGACCCGCTCCCGGTCCGCCGGGCCGGCCGGCACGTACACCACGATGTAGCACTCCGGTACGCCCGGCATCGTCAGGTAGGTGGCGTTCAGCCGCAGCACCCCGACCTCCGGGTGGCGGAACACCCGCAGCCAGGCCTCCGGCGGCGCGACCTCCTGGCGGTCCCACAGCTGCCGGAACAGCTCGCTGCGCGCCGACATCCGCTGCACGTGCTCCTCCCAGGCAGGCTCGCCCACGTGCTTGCCGTATGCCGAGCGCAGCACCGCCACCATCCGCGGCAGGGTCTCCTCCCGGTTCTCGCAGGGGTTGCAGCACGGCGGGGCGGTCAGCATGCACCAGAGACTGTTGAACACCACCCCGCGCGACGGGCGCATCCGGTCGGCGCCGAACAGCGAGCGGTACGGGCCGTTGAAGCTCAGCACGTCGAACCGGGTGTTGGAGACCGCTGCCGGCAGCGGCGCCAGCGAGTCCAGGATCACCTGGATCGACGGCGACAGCTCCGGCACGGCAGGCAGCGCCCGCGCCGAGGCGGACACCCCGGCCAGCCGGAACAGGTGCTCGTGCTCGGTGCCGTCCAGCCGCAGCGCCCGGGCCACCGCCAGCAGCACCTGCTCACTGGCGTTGATCGGCCTGCCCTGCTCCAGCCACGTGTACCAGGTGACCCCGACCCCGGCGAGCTGCGCGACCTCCTCGCGGCGCAGCCCCGGCGTACGGCGGCGCAGCCCCGGCGGCAGCCCGACGTCCTCGGGGGTGACCCGCGCCCGGCAGGCCTTCAGGAAACGGGCCAGCTCGGTGCGGCGGCGGTCGCGCCCGCCGGCCGCGGTGGGCAGTTCCTCCAGGACGGTCATGGCCTCATGGTGCCGCAGCCCGGGCCGCCGATACAGGTGCTGCCAGTACCAGGATCGGCAGGCTCTAACCACCAGTACCGGTACGGGGCCAGGCTGGCGGCCATGGCGGACCTTCAGATTCGGCCCCGCGTGGCCGCAGGCACCACCGAGACCCCGGCGGTACGGCCCGGACTGCTCCTTGCGCTCGTCCTGTGCGGGCAGTTCATGGCCGTGCTCGACGGCTCCATCGTCAACGTCGCGGTCCCCAGCATCCGAACCGACCTGGGCGCCTCCGGCGCCGCCCTCCAGCTGGTCATCGCCGGCTACACCATCGCCTACGCCGTGCTGCTCATCACCGGCGCCCGGCTCGGCGCCCGCTACGGCTACAGCCGGCTCTTCCAGCTCGGCCTGGCCGTCTTCACCGCCGCCTCGCTGGCCTGCGGCCTCGCCCCGGCCACGGGCTGGCTGATCGCCTTCCGGTTGATCCAGGGCGCCGGCTCGGCCCTGATGGTGCCCCAGGTGATGAGCCTGGTCCAGCGCACCTTCACCGGCTCCGCCCGCACCCGGGCGCTCGGCCTCTACTCCGCGGTGCTGGCCGGCGGCGTGGCGCTCGGCCAGGTGCTCGGCGGCCTCCTGGTCAGCGCCGACCTGTTCGGCAGCGGCTGGCGGCCGGTGTTCCTGGTCAACGTGCCGATCGGCGTGCTGCTGCTCGCGGCCGGCGCCCGGTTGCTGCCCCGTCTGCCCGGCGACGCCACCCGCGGCTTCGACCTCCCCGGCCTGGTGGTGCTCGGCGCGGCCCTCGGCCTGCTGGTGATCCCGCTCGTCCTCGGCCACGAGCTGGGCCGGCCCGCCTGGGGCTGGGCGATGATCGCGGCCGGCGTGCTGCTGTTCGGCCTGTTCGTGGCCGTCGAACGCCGGATCGCCCGGCGCGGCGGACAGCCGCTGATCTCCGGGCGGGTGCTGCGCGCCCCCGGGCTGCGCCCCGCGGCCGCCGGACTGTTCTCGATCATGGCGGCCTTCGCGGGTTTCATGTTCGCCTTAGCCCTGCACCAGCAGGCCGCGCTCGGCCACAGCGCGCTGAAGGCCGGGCTCTGCTCGGCGCCCTTCGCGGTCGGCTTCGGCCTGTCCAGCATGCACTGGCACCGGCTGCCCGGACGGCTGCACCGGGCCCTGCCGGCGCTCGCCGGGGCGCTGCTCTCCGGCGCCTACCTGCTGCTCGGACTGATGCTCGGCGGCGGGGCGGAGGTCGGCGCCGGTCCGCTGGTGGAGATGGCCGCGCTCGGCCTGGCCGCCGGCTGCGCGTACGCGCCGCTGTTCGCCCGGGCGCTCGCGGGGGTGGAGCCCGAGGACGCGGCCGACGCCAGTGGCGTGATGGTGACGGTCATCCAGCTCGGCCAGGTGATCGGTGTCGCGGTGCTGGGCTCGGTGTTCCTCGGCCAGGTCGACCTGCCGGCGCCGGCCGCCGAGTCGGGGGGCGCGCTGCGGACCACCCTGCTGGCCGCGGCCGCCGCGGTGCTGGCCGCCGCGGGCTTCGCGGCGCGCAGCCGGCGGGCGGCGCGGTAGCGGGGCCGGAGCGGAGGGCCGGAGCGGGGCGGTGGCGGCGCGGTGGTGGGGCTGTGGTGGGGCGCCCGCCTGATCGCCGCGCGCCCCCGGGCGGGAGGCGTACGCCCGGGGCGCCGGAGGCGGGCCCCCGGAGCTCGGGACGTGGGGCTCCCGGGGCGTGTGGTGCGGACCTCGGGAAACGGATTTCTGGAGCACGCCCCGGACCGTGTAAAGTAGTCGATGTCGCCGAGGGAAACGGCCGGAAACAACCGGGAACCACGGTGACATCGCAGGTCAAGGGGCTATAGCTCAGTTGGTAGAGCGCTTGCATGGCATGCAAGAGGTCTGGGGTTCAATTCCCCATAGCTCCACAGAAGTCGAGAGCCGCCTCCCGGAAACGGGAAGCGGCTCTTCGCCGTTCTGCCCGTGCCACCGGTCGGAGAGCCCGGAATCCCGCTACCGTCGTGCCATGGCCGATCTGGAGCGAAGGCGGAACGAGGAACTGGCCCGGATACTCCACCAGCTCGGCTGGAGTCCGGAACGGCTCGCCCGCGAGGTGAGCCTCGCCCTGCCGCCGGGCCTCGCCATCAGCTCCACCGCCCCGTACAAGTGGCGTGACCGCGGCATGGTGCCGCGCAGCCCGCACGACCAGGCGGTCTGCGAGGTGCTCAGCCGCACCCTCGGCATCGCCGTCACCTACGAACAGCTCTGGGGCCGGATGGGCGGCCACCGCGGCGCCAAGATCCTCTCACCCCGGCTGCTCACCGACCCGTGGACCGCCGACACCGCCCAGACCGCACTGCGCGAGGCGGCCACCGACGCCGGCCCGGTCCGCCTCACCGACCTGTTCCGCAGCGCCGACCTCGACCAGGCCGCCGCCCGCCTCGACTCCCCGCCACCGCCCGTCGGCGGCGGGGAGGGCGCGCTGCGCGTCGAACCCGGGCTGGTCGGCGAACTCGGCCTGTCCTACCGCAGCAAGCAGAAGCTCGAACGGGCCTGCGGCGGCGGCCTCGTCCTCGGCCCCGTCCGGGCCGAACTCGCCATGCTGGCCAAGCTGCTGGAGCTCGGCGCGTACGACGAACGGCTCGGCCGCGAGCTGTACGGCACGGCCAGCAGACTCGCCCGGCTGGCCGGCTGGGCCGCGTACGACCTCGGCCACGACGCGGCCGCCCAGCGCGCCTTCGTCGCCGCACTGCGCGCCGCCCACGTCAGCGGCGACCCCCGGCTCGGGGTCGCGGTGCTCGGCGCGCTGGTCGTGCTCGCCACCCAGGGCACCGGCGGGCGCGGGCTGGACGCCGTCTCCGCGCTCGCCAGGGCCCTGGACACCCACGGCACCGCACTCAGCCCCACCGCCCGGGCCCGCCAGTACGGCCGGCTCGCCCGCGCGTACGGCCGCCGGGGCGAGGCCGAACGGGCCGAGACCGCCGCCGCCCGGGCCTTCGCCGAGCTGGACGGCCTGCCCGGCGCCGAGGAGGCCCGGGCCGGCCTCGCCGGGATGGTGGGGGAGGGGCGGCTGGCGCTCGGCCAGCACCGGCTGGCGAAGGTGCTCCTCGCCGAGGCCGTGGCCGGGCTCGGGCCGGGGCGGGCCCGCTCCAAGGCACTGCTGATGGTGCGCCTCGCCGAGGCCCACCGCAGGCTCGGCGACCAGCGGGAGGCGGCCCGCACCGCGGCGCTGGCACGCTCGCTCGCGGCGGGGATGCAGTCCGAGCGGCTGGCGAAGGCGCTGCGGGAGTTCGACGCGGCGGGGAGGGCGGCGGCGCGCTGAGGGGGTCTCGGGATCCCACCGCCCGGGGAGGCCGCCTTGTCGCCGCCGGTGCGGGCGCGCTCCCGGGCGGTACACCCGGGAGCGCGCCGACCCGCTTGCGGTACCCTGAGCCCATGCGAACCGTGCGCCTGCTCCTTAGCCGGCCGCGCTGACCAGGACCGGCTGCGCCCCCGGGCGGTGCCGGAGTCGGCGTGGCGTCCCCTCCTGCGAGGGGATTTTTTGTTTTCCGCCCCCGACCCCGTCCCGGGCCGGGTCCACGGGCCGGGCGCCTGCGCGGTTCGCCAACTGACATCGATGGAGCTTGAAGGACCATGAGCGAGACGACCCCTGCGTCCGGCGCGGCCGAGACCGCGACCGAGCCGTTCCGGTACAGCGCCGCGCTGGCGGCCGAGATCGAGTCCCGCTGGCAGGACATCTGGGAGAAGGAGGGCACCTTCCACGCCCCCAACCCCACCGGTGCGCTGGCCGACCCGGCGGCCGGCGACGTCGCCGCGAAGCCGCACAGCTTCATCATGGACATGTTCCCGTACCCCTCGGGCGCGGGCCTGCACGTCGGCCACCCGCTGGGCTACATCGCCACCGACGTCTTCGCCCGCTACCAGCGGATGACCGGCCACAACGTGCTGCACACGCTGGGCTACGACGCCTTCGGCCTGCCCGCCGAGCAGTACGCGGTGCAGACCGGCACCCACCCGCGGGTCTCCACCGAGGCCAACATCGCCAACATGCGCCAGCAGCTGCGCCGGCTGGGCCTGGGCCACGACCCGCGCCGCTCGATCTCCACGATCGACCCGGACTACTACCGCTGGACCCAGTGGATCTTCCTGCAGATCTTCAACTCCTGGTACGACGGGGACGCCCGCAAGGCCCGCCCGATCGCCGAGCTGGTCGCCGAGTTCGAGTCCGGCGCGCGTGAGGTCCCGGGCGGGCGCGACTGGGCCGGGCTGTCCGTCGCCGAGCGCGACGAGGTCCTGGGCGAGTACCGCCTGGCCTACGCCAAGGAGGT
The DNA here is from genome assembly GCF_040683915.1 of Kitasatospora sp. NPDC093102. NCBI lineage: Bacteria > Bacillati > Actinomycetota > Actinomycetes > Kitasatosporales > Streptomycetaceae > Kitasatospora > Kitasatospora sp. NPDC093102. The sequence continues at coordinate 44,967 of NZ_JBFBFA010000028.1, forward strand.
GCCGGTCAACTGGTGCCCGGGCCTGGGCACCGTGCTGGCCAACGAGGAGGTCACCGCGGACGGCCGCTCCGAGCGCGGCAACTTCCCGGTCTTCAAGTCCAACCTGCGCCAGTGGATGATGCGCATCACCGCGTACTCGGACCGGCTGATCGAGGACCTGGACCTGCTGGACTGGCCCGAGGCCATCAAGCTGCAGCAGCGCAACTGGATCGGCCGCTCCGAGGGCGCCCGGGTCGACTTCGCGGCCCCCGGTGACGAGAAGATCACCGTCTTCACCACCCGCCCCGACACCCTGTTCGGCGCCACCTACATGGTGCTGGCCCCCGAGCACGGCCTGGTCGACTCGATCGTCCCCGCCGCCTGGCCCGAGGGCGTGCCCGCCGAGTGGACCGGCGGCGCCGCCACCCCCGCCGAGGCCGTCGCCGCCTACCGGGCCGCGGCCGCCGCCAAGTCGGACGTCGAGCGGCAGGTCGAGGCCAAGGTCAAGACCGGCGTCTTCACCGGCGCCCACGCCGTCAACCCGGTCAGCGGCGAGTCCGTCCCGGTGTTCATCGCCGACTACGTGCTGATGGGCTACGGCACCGGCGCCATCATGGCCGTCCCCGCCCACGACCACCGCGACTTCGCCTTCGCCCGCGCCTTCGCGCTGCCGATGCGCTGCGTCGTCGAGCCCACCGACGGGCGCGGCTTCGACCCGGCCGAGTGGGACGACGCGTTCGACACCTACGACTCCGTCATCGTCAACTCCGCCCGCTCCGAAGGCGACCTGTCGCTGAACGGGCTGAGCGTCGTCGACGCCAAGGCCGCCGTCACCGCCTGGCTGACCGAGCGCGGCATCGGCGAGGGCACCGTCAACTACCGCCTGCGCGACTGGCTGTTCAGCCGCCAGCGGTACTGGGGCGAGCCCTTCCCGATCGTCTACGACGAGGACGGCGTCATGCACGCGCTGCCCGAGTCGATGCTGCCGGTCGAGGTCCCCGAGGTCGACGACTACTCGCCGCGCACCTACGACGCGTACGACGCCGGCTCCTCGCCGGAGACCCCGCTGTCGCGCAACGAGGCCTGGGTCAACGTCGAACTGGACCTGGGCGACGGCGTCAAGAAGTACCGCCGCGAGACCAACACCATGCCCAACTGGGCCGGCTCCTGCTGGTACGAGCTGCGCTACGTCGACCCGTCGAACTCCGCGGCGGTCGTCGACCCGGCCAACGAGAAGTACTGGCTGGGCCCGACGGAGAACAAGCCGGCCGGCGGCGCCGACCTGTACGTCGGTGGCGCCGAGCACGCTGTGCTGCACCTGCTGTACGCGCGCTTCTGGCACAAGGTGCTGCACGACCTGGGCCACGTCTCGTCCGTCGAGCCGTTCCACAAGCTGTTCAACCAGGGCATGATCACCGCCGACGTCTACCGCGACGAGCGCGGCTTCCCGGTGCCCGCCGCCGAGGTCGAGGAGCGCGACGGCCAGTACTTCTGGCAGGGCGAGCCGGTCAAGCGCGAGGCCGGGAAGATGGGCAAGTCCCTGAAGAACGCCGTCGCGCCGGACGACATCGCCGACGAGTACGGCGCCGACACGCTGCGCCTGTACGAGATGTCGATGGGCCCGCTGGACGTCTCCCGTCCGTGGGACACCCGCGCCGTCGTCGGCTCGTACCGCTTCCTGCAGCGCCTGTGGCGCAACGTCGTCTCGGAGGCCACCGGCGAGCTGGTCGTCACCGAGGAGGAGCCGGACGAGGCGACGCTGCGCGCCCTGCACAAGGCGATCGACGGCATCCGCGGCGACATGGCCGGGCTGCGCTTCAACACGGCCGTCGCCAAGGCCATCGAGCTGAACAACTACCTGGTCAAGCGCGGCTCCACGCCGCGGACGGTGGCCGAGCAGCTGGTGCTGATGGTCGCGCCGCTGGCCCCGCACATCGCCGAGGAGCTGTGGCGCCGACTGGGCCACGGCGAGTCGCTGGCGCACACCGACTACCCGGTCGCCGACCCGGCGTACGTGGTGGACGAGACGGTGACCTGCGTGGTCCAGATCAAGGGCAAGGTCAAGGCGCGGCTGGAGGTCGCGCCGGGCATCTCGGACGCCGAGCTGGAGGCGCTGGCGCTGGCGGAGCCGGTGGTCGTCGCGGCGATCGGCGGGGCCGAGGTGCGGAAGGTGATCGCGCGGGCGCCGAAGCTGGTGAACATCGTCACCGGCTGAGTGCGGCCGCTGCTGCGGGAGTGATCGGGCGGGCGTCCTTCGGGGCGCCCGCCCGGCGTTTGCGGGGGTGGCAGCAGGCGTGGCAGCGGGGGTGGGGGCGTGGCAGCGAGGGTGAGGGTGCGGCGGCGGGGGCGAGGCCGGGGGTACGTGGGGGGTTGGGGTTCGAGGGACCTCGGGGAGATCCCGGATCTGACCCTGATCTCCGTCCGTCAGGGCTGCTCGGGCTGCCCTCGGGCGGACTCCGGCGGCTACCGTGGAACCCACGGCGATGCGGCCCGCGTTGGGCCCGGTGGCGGTCGGAACGACGGCGGAAGGTGGCGCGCGATGGACGTGTTCGGCGTGGTGATCGGATTGGTCCTGCTCTTCGGGGTCGCGGTGATGGTCCTGGCCGTGGTCGGTACGGTCAAGGCCGCCAAGGCCGTCGGCAAGAAGATCGAGAAGCACGAGGCCAACGCCCGGCGCGCCGTGGAGACCGCCACCCTCAAGGCGAAGACGTACACCAGGATCGGCCCGCCCGCGCAGATCGCCTCCGTCCGGCTGGGCCTGCGGACCTCGCTCGACGGCACCCGGCAGGTGCTGGAGGGCGGCCTCGCCCAGGACGGCCAGCTCGGCGAGTCGCTCGCCCTGCTCCGCCGGCTCGACGCGCACGCCGCCGAGCTCGACGGCGAACTGCGGATGCTGGAGCGCGAGCCGGACACCGCGCGGATCGCCGCCAAGCTGCCGGAGCTGCGCGAGCGGGCGGAGCGGATCACGCACTCGGCGGAGACCATGCGCTGGGCGGCGCAGGACCGGATGCACCGGTTCGCGGACGACGAGCTGAGCCGGCTGAGCCAGGAGTGCGAGAGCGAGGCGGGGGCGCTGCGGCACTGGGACGCTGCGGGGAGTGCTTCCTCCGGTTCGGCGGGTTCGTCGGGTTCGTCGGGGGGCTCCTCGGGCGGGGCGACGGGTCGCGGGGGCGCTTCGGCCGGGGGTGTTTCGGGTGCTTCGGGTTCTGCCGGTTCGGCGGGGGCGGCCGGGGGTGCGGCTCGGGCCGGGCTGACCGACGGGAAGGGGCGTCCGGGTGCGGAGGAGCTGCTCGGGCTGGCCGATCCGCTGACCAAGCTGGCGCAGCGGCTGCGCAAGCCCTCGGCGGGGCCCTCGGCGGGCTGAGCCGGTAAGGCGCGGCACGAGGCCTTCGGCCGGTGCCCGGACCGGGCGCTGTCCTCCCGGACCGACGGGGAGTAACCTCCGGCTCATGCCCTCCGACCTCGCACTTGTCACCGATTCCACGGCCTATCTGCCGCAGGAGGCCCTCGACCGTTACGGGATCACGATGGTCCCGCTGAGCGTCGCGGTCGGTGACTCGGTCCGGAGCGAGGGCGTCGAGATCTCCCCGAAGGACGTGGCCGAGGCGCTGCGCGGCAAGCAGCGGGTGACCACCTCCCGGCCGAACCCGGAAACCTTCGCCGCCACCTACCGGGCGGCCGCCGAGGCCGGGGCGAAGGGGATCGTCTCGGTGCACATCTCCGGCGAACTGTCCGGCACCGTCGAGGCCGCCCGGCTGGCCGCAGCCGAGGCGCCCGTACCGGTGCGAGTGGTGGACAGCCGGATGGTCGGGATGGCGCTCGGGTACGGGGTGCTGGCGGCGGCCGAGGCGATCGCGGCCGGACAGGGCCTGGCCGAGGCAGCCGAGGCGGCCGGCCGGCGGGCGGCCGGGACCAGCGGGTTCTTCTACGTCGACACCCTGGAGCACCTGCGCCGGGGCGGCCGGATCGGGGCGGCGCGGGCGCTGCTCGGCTCGGCACTCGCGGTCAAGCCGCTGCTGCACCTGGCCGGGGGGCGGATCGAGCCGCTGGAGAAGGTGCGGACGGCGTCGCGGGCGATCGCGCGGCTGGAGGAGATCGCGGTCGAGCGCTCGGGGGAGCAGGAGGTCGACATCACCGTGCACCACCTGGCCGCCGAGGACCGGGCCGAACCGCTCGCGGAGCGGCTGCGGGCACGGGTGCCGGGGCTACGGGAGCTGTACGTGGGCGAGGTGGGGGCGGTGATCGGCGCGCACGTCGGGCCGGGGCTGCTCGCGGTGGTGGTCGCGCCTCGCTGAGGGCGGGGGTGGCCGTCGGCGGGTGGGTGGTCAACTTCGGGTGGCCCTGCTCGCTCTTGTGAGTGATGCGTTTTATCCACAACCCCCGGGTTATCCACAGGGTTTCGTTGATTTCCGCGCGTTCGCCGGAAGGCTCCTACCGTCCTCGGCATGACGACCATGGGCCTGGGCGCGGCAAAGCGCGATGCGATCAACGAGACGGTGCGGCTGCGGATGGCCGCGCTGCTGCCGACGGATGACGAGGCGTTGGGCGGCGCGGGCGGGGGTCCCCCGGGGGCGGCCTCGCCGTCGACGGGGGAGCGGGCGGCGTCTGCCACCGGGCCGCCGTCGCCGGCCGCGATGCCGGCGCCGCCGGATGCGGGTGATGCGACGGACCCGGGTGAAGCCGGGGATCCATCGGGGGCCGGGGTGCGCCCGCGGTTCTCCTTGTTCCCCTCGCTGGCCTCGGCGCTGGCGCTCGACCGGCGCGCGGTGGCCGGGCTGGCCATCCTGCTGCTGTTCGCGGTCGGCTACGCCGTGCAGCACTTCTGGCTGGCCCGGCCGGAGACGGTCGCCGTGCCCGCGCTGGCGGCGGTCGCGGCACCGTCGGGATCCGAGCCGTCCGTCCCCGCCGACACCTCCGCCGCTGCTGCGTCCGGAGCCGGAGCCGGAGCCGGAGCCGGTGGTGGTGCCGGTGGTGGTGGCGCCGGAGCCGGTGGTGGTGCCGGGTCGGCCGTTGTGGTGGACATCGGCGGGCGGGTCCACCTCCCCGGCCTGCAAACCCTGCCCGGCGGCTCCCGGGTGGCCGACGCCCTGCGGGCGGCGGGCGGTCCGCTGCCGGAGACGGACACCAGGAACCTCAACCTGGCCCGCGTCCTGACGGACGGTGAACAGATCCTGGTCGGCGAACAGGCGCCCGCCCCCGCCCCGGCCGGCGCTCCGGCCGGCGCAAGCGGGAGCGGGCCTCCGGGCCCCGCCGCGTACCGACCATCCGTCAGCCTCAACCGCGCCACTCTCGAACAGCTCGACACCCTCCCCGGTGTCGGCCCCACCCTCGCCCAGCGCATCCTCGCCTACCGCACCTCGCACGGCTCCTTCCGCTCCCTCGACCAGCTCCGGCAGGTCAGTGGGATCGGGGCCCGTACGTATGCCGAACTCCGCCCGCTGCTCACCCTCTGACGCCTGCTCTGCGCTTGCCCTTGCCCTTGCCCGTTTCCCACACGCTCGCGCCCCCGGTCCGCGAAGGGAGATACCGCCATGTCCGTCGCCACCGCTCCGGCCGCTCCGGCCGCGGCGTCCCGCTCTCCGGGTGCCGACTTCCGGTTGCTGCTGCCCGCCGTCTCGGCCTGGGCGGTCACGGCAGCGCTCCTGCGGATGGAGCCGGGGTACGAGGCCCTCGTCCTCACCGCGGCAGGCCTCGCTGTGCTCGTTGCCGTCCTGCTGCTCGCCCGGCGGGGGGTCCTGCGCCGGCGCGGGTCCGCGGCGACGCTGGCCGCTGTCCTGCTCACCGGCGCGGCGGCCGCGATCGCCACCCCGCTGCACACCGCCGACCTCCACCGGGGGCCGCTGCCGGAGCTCGCCCGTGCGGCCGTGTCCGCTGAGCCGCGAGCGCCGGGCGTGTCGTCCCCGGTGGTGGAGGTGGAGCTGACCGTCGCGGCGGACCCGAAGATCCATACCCCCCGGGGCGGTACCGTCGGCGGGCAGACGCTCCTCACGGTGGACGCGGTGGCCGACCGCGTCTCCCTGCTCCCGGACGGGCGGACCACCCGCACGCGTACGCCGGTGACCGTCATGGCCCGAGGGGCGAAGGGCGAGCCCTGGCAGCGGCTGCTCCCGTCCCAGCGACTGGCCGTGGAGGCCGAGGTGCGCCCGGTGGGGGAGGGCCGTGACACCGAATCCGCCGCGCTGCTGGTCGTCCACGGGCCGCCCCGGCAGCTGGCGCCGCCGAGCCTGCCGCAGCGGATCGCCGGCCGGCTGCGCGAAGGCCTGCGCTCGGCCACCGACGGACTTCCGGCGGACGCGCGCGGGCTGCTCCCGGGGCTGGTCGTCGGCGACACCTCGCGCCTGCCCGACGACCTCGACGACGCCTTCCGGGCCACCGACCTGGTCCACCTGGTGGCGGTCAGCGGGGCCAACCTGGCGATCGTCCTCGGCGCGCTGCTGGGTGCGCCCGGGCAGGCCGGCACCCCGGAGCGGCGCGGGCTGGCCGCGGTGCTGGGTCTGTCGCTGCGCACCGGTGCACTGCTCGGCACCGCGCTGACGCTGGCCTTCGTCACCGTCTGCCGGCCCGAGCCCAGCGTGCTGCGGGCGGCCGGGACGGGGCTGATCGGCATGCTGGCCCTGGCCACCGGCCGTCCCCGCCGAGCGGTGCCCGCGCTCGCCGGAGCGGTCCTGGTGCTGGTCCTGCTGGACCCGTTCCTGGCGCGCTCGTTCGGCTTCCTGCTCTCGGTGCTCGCCACTGCCGGGCTGCTCGTCCTCGGGCCGCACTGGGCCGAGGCCCTGCGGGCCCGGCGATGGCCACGCCACCTGGCGGGCGCGCTCGCGGCGACGGCGGCCGCCCAGGCGCTGTGCGCTCCGGTGACGGTGGTGCTGTCCGGGCACATCAGCCTGGTCGGCATCCCGTGCAACCTGCTGGCCGAGCCGGCGGTGGCCCCGGCGACACTGCTCGGCTTCGGGGTGCTCGTCCTGCACCCGTTCCTCCCGGCCGTGGCCCACCTGCTCGTGGCGCCGGCCGCGGTGCCGGTCGGCTGGCTCGCCCTGGTGGCACGACGCGGCGCCGAAGTCCCGGGCGGCCAACTGGTCTGGCCAGGAGGGTGGTTCGGGACGGCGACGGTCGCGCTGGCCGTCCTGGCGACCTGCTGGGCGGCGCCGCTCCTCCTGCCCCGACGGGCGGGGCCGGGCAGGCCGACGCCCACCCGGCGGCGCTGGGCGCGGGCCCTGGTGACGGGGGCGCTGACGGCGGTCCTGCTGGCCGTGCTGCTGCGCCCGCCGCAGCTCACCCGGATCGCCACCGGCTGGCCACCGCCTGGGTGGCGACTGGTGATGTGCGACGTCGGGCAGGGAGACATGCTGGCCCTCGCAACAGGGTCGCCGGACAGTGCGGTGGTGATCGATGCCGGGCCGGATCCGAAAGCCGCGGACAGATGCCTGCGCGACCTCGGCATCACGACGGTTCCCTTACTGCTGCTGACGCACTTCCACGCCGACCACGTCGAGGGCGTGCCGGGCGTGTTGCGCGGCCGCAGGGTCGGCGCGATCGAGGGCACCACGCTGGACGACCCACCGGAAGAGGCGGCCCGGGTGGCGGGCTGGGCCGCAGGTGCCGGCCTCCGGTTGCTGAGAGCCGGTCGGGGTGAACGGCGCTCGGCCGGTGCGGAGTTGGCCTGGGACGTGCTGTGGCCCGTCCCCGGTGCGGCTGTCGAGGCACCGGGCCCGAACAACGCAAGCGTCGCATTGATGGTGTCACTGACAGGAGGGCTACGGATGGCACTGCTCGGAGATCTCGAACCCCAGGCCCAGTCGGCCTTGTCGGGCCGGGTGGGGAAGGCCGATGTCGTGAAGGTGGCACATCACGGATCGGCCCACCAGGACTGGGACCTGGCCGACGGACTGAGGCCCCGGTTGGCCCTGATCTCCTGCGGAGAGGGCAATCCGTATGGCCATCCGTCCCCGAGGACGGTCGACCACCTGCGCGCACTCGGTGCCACCGTGCTGCGCACCGACCGGGAGGGCGACATCGCGGTGACGGGTGACTCCCCGGCCACCCTCGGCGTGGCCGTCCACCCCCAGCCCTCCCACGCAGCCCGCCACCCGCGCAGCCACGGCGGGAGCGGCGGGAACCGCGGGGGCGACGGGCAGGGCTCCGCAGCCCACGCCCACCCCGAGCAGACCCCGGCCTCCCCCCGAGCCCCGCCCGTGTGACCCCCGCGCTCTCCTCCTCCCACCAATCACGTGGGGCAGGGAAAGGGGTAGGGGGTTGTGGGAGGAGTGGAGAGGCGCGGGCGCGGGGCCAGAAGAAACGTTCCGGCGCGCTCCGGGCAAGCCCGGAGCGCGCCGGCGAAATGCCACCAGCTCGCGGGTGAGGGCGGCGGCGCCCAGGCGGTGGCCGGTACCGGGTACGGAGGTGCCGGGTGCAGCCTCAGGCCCTCAGGCCTCCTCGCGCCAGCCCTCGTAGCCGGCCGCGAGGGTGTCGAGGGCGTGCAGCAGCGCAGGGGTCCAGCCGCTCTCCGGGGCCTCGGCCACGATCAGCCACTGGGCGTCCTCGGCGTCGTCCTCGCCCGCGAGCGCGTCGCGGACGACTTCGAGCTCGCCGAGGTCGGGCTGGGTGGCGCCGAGCTCCTCGGCGGCCTCCTCGGCGGCGTCACGGTCGGGCAGGACGAGTAGCAGCCGGGCGTACGGGTCGTCGACGGCCGGGAGGTCGGTGGTGTGGTTCTCGGTCACCGGGCCATTGTCCAGGTCGGGCCGCCCGCTCCGTCGGGCGGGAGTGTCCGCGCCCCGTGGGATGCTGGTACGCGATGGCCAGGAAGAGTGCACCCGACGACCTGCTCGCCCCGCTGACCCTCGCGGTCGGCCAGGAGGAGCTGCTGCTGGACCGCGCGGTCGCCCAGGTGGTGGCGGCGGCGAAGGCCGCGGACCCGGACACCGACGTGCGGGACCTGCCGCCCGGCGGCCTCCAGCCCGGCGGCCTGGCCGAGCTGACCACGCCGTCGCTGTTCGCCGAGCGCAAGGTGATCGTGGTCCGGGCCGCGCAGGACCTCTCCGCCGACTCGGTGAAGGAGGTCAAGGCGTACATCGAGGCGCCGGCCGAGGAAGTGATCATGGTGCTGGTGCACGCCGGCGGAGCCAAGGGCAAGGGCCTGCTGGACGCCGGGCGCAAGGCCGGCGGGCGCGAGGTGGCCTGCGCCAAGCTGGCCAAGGCGAGCGAACGGCTGGCCTTCGTCAAGGGCGAGTTCCGCACCCTGGGCCGCTCGGCGACCCCGGAAGCCTGCCAGGCGCTGCTGGACGCGCTCGGCAGCGACCTGCGCGAGCTGGCGGCCGCCTGCCACCAGCTGACCTCGGACGTCGAGGGCGCGATCGACGAGACGGTGGTGGCCCGCTACTACAGCGGCCGGGCCGAGGCGACCGGCTTCGAGGTGGCCGATCTGGCCGTCACCGGCCGGGCCGCGGAGGCGCTGGAACGGCTGCGCTGGGCGCTGGCCGTCGGCCAGCCGCCGACCGGCATCACCTACGCGCTGGCCTCCGGCGTGCGCAGCATCGGCCGGCTGGCGAGCGCGGGGCGGAACATGCGCCCGGCCGACCTGGCCCGCGAGCTGGGCATGCCGCCGTGGAAGGTCGACCGGGTCCGCCAGCAGATGCGCGGCTGGACGGGCGACGGGGTGGCCACCGCGCTGACCGCGATCGCCCAGGCCGACGCCGCCGTCAAGGGCGGCTCGGACGACCCGGCCTTCGCCCTGGAGCGCGCGGTGGTCGCCGTCGCCCGGGCCGCCCGTGCCGGCTCCAGGCCCGCCTACTGACAGCCGTCTGCCGACGGCGGCACGGTACGGCGGCACGGCACGGCACAGCGGCACGGCACGGCGGGCAGCGGAGCCGGACCTACTTCTTCATGGCCCGGACGGCGTCCTGCCCGTCCGACTGGAGGGCACTGCGCAATTCCTCCTTGGACGGCGGCTTGCCCTTGCCCTCGGTGTAGCTGGCCGTGTAGTTGATGTAGTAGGTCATCCCGCCGTCGCGGATGTCCAGTTCGGCGTAGACGCTGTGGTACTTGTCCGAGCCGTCGTCCTTGTACAGGAAGTACGCCTCCTCGCCGAGCCCCGTGATGTCGGTGACCTGGTAGCCGCGGGCCCGGTAGAGCTCCTTGTTGGCCTCCAGCTCGGGTGCCGGGTTGACCGCCTTGTGCAGATCGGCACGCAGGTAGAGGTTGGCGTACTCGCTGTCGTTGTTGCCGCCGGTGCGCTTGAGCGACATCGAGCAGTTCATGCTGTCCAGCGCCGGATGCCGGTCGGTGTGGTGGGTCGGCGCGGAGGTGTCCGAGACGGAGTACGTCTGGAGGATCCTGCTGGGCTTCCCGGTGGTGCAGAAGTCGTCGGAGAGGTGGTAGCCGTGCAGGCCGCGGGGCGAGGAGTCGCTGCTGACCAGGCCGGGGACGGCCATGACGGCGGCGGTCCAGCCGACCGACACGATCACCGCGCCGACGAACGCCCAGACGGCGTTGCGCCGCAGGTTCCCGCTCCTCCCGGTCCCCGGCGCGGCGGGCAGGCCGGGTGCCGGGGCCATGCCGGGCGCGGCGGGCAGCCCGGGAGGCGGTCCGAAGCCGGCGGGACCCGCGGTAGCCGGAGCGCCGGGTACGGGCTGCGCGCCCCTGCCCGGCTGCTGCGGGTAGCCGTACCCCGGTCCGTTCGGTGCCGGTGGCGGCGGTGGCGTTGTCATGGAAGTTCCCCCCTGGGCCTGGCGTCGGGGTGCTCCCCCGCACCTCGATCGGACCTGACCGACCATAGCGGCCGGGCCGTGGAACGCGACAGGCGCCGCAGTGGCCTCCGGGGAAGAGGCCGACTGCGACGCCTGCCGCACTGCTTCGTTGCACCGCACCCGCGTGGCGAACGCAGGCCGCGTGCGGTGCGAGTCTTGCGCGCCTCGGGGGGCCGGGTAGAGGGCCGGGCCGTCCCGAAGCGGTGGGGGTCACAGCCCCCGGGGCGTCAGGCCTGGGCGGCCGTGTTGACGCGCTTGGTGATGGCCGACTTCTTGTTGGCGGCCTGGTTGGCGTGGATGATGCCCTTGCTCACGGCCTTGTCCAGCGCCTTGGAGGCGGCGCGGGCCAGCTCGGTGGCCTTCTCGGTCTCGCCGGCGGCAGCGGCCTCACGGGCCTTGCGCAGAGCGGTCTTCAGCGAGGACTTGACGGCCTTGTTGCGCAGGCGCGCCTTCTCGTTGGTCTTGTTGCGCTTGATCTGGGACTTGATGTTCGCCACGAAGGAGCCTCAGTCTGTCTAAAAGGTCTGAACGGGGTCGCACCCGGCGGCCTTCGGTCCAGCTGAGAGGGCATGCCGAGGCCAGGTGCAGCAGCCCACGCTACCAGGGGCCCGCTTCCCGCCCCAAACCGGGCTCCCGCCGCGGACCCCGCTCCTGGGCCGCGCGGGGGCGGCGGACGGAATCGGACGGTGCCCGAACGGCAGCCCGCCCCGCGCTCGTGGGAAGATGGGAGGAACTATTTCGATCGGACGAGACTGTCCGGTCCCCGGGAAACCGGTCAGCGATGACCAGGACACCCCCGGCCCCGGACCAACGGAGAATCGGACCAAGGTGCCCGCGACCCCCAGCAATGTGCCAGAGCCCAGCCGTACCGACCCGGCGCTGATCCGCAACTTCTGCATCATCGCCCACATCGACCACGGCAAGTCGACGCTCGCAGACCGGATGCTGCAGATCACCGGCGTCGTCGACCCCAGGCAGATGCGTGCCCAGTACCTCGACCGCATGGACATCGAGCGTGAGCGCGGCATCACCATCAAGTCGCAGGCGGTCCGCCTCCCGTGGGCGCCGAAGACCGGGCCGAACGCCGGGGCGACGCACATCCTCAACATGATCGACACCCCCGGCCACGTGGACTTCACGTACGAGGTGTCCCGCTCCCTCGCCGCGTGCGAGGGCACCATCCTGGTGGTCGACGCGGCCCAGGGCATCGAGGCGCAGACCCTCGCCAACCTGTACCTGGCGCTGGAGAACGACCTCACGATCATCCCGGTCCTCAACAAGATCGACCTGCCGGCCGCCCAGCCGGAGAAGTACGCGGCCGAGATCGCCCACATCATCGGCTGCGACCCGGGCGACGTGCTCAAGGTCAGCGCCAAGACCGGCCTGGGCGTCGAGGACCTGCTGGACCACATCGTCAACACCATCCCGGCCCCGGTCGGCGAAGCCGAGGCCCCGGCCCGCGCGATGATCTTCGACTCGGTGTACGACTCCTACCGCGGCGTGGTCACCTACGTCCGGGTCGTGGACGGGCAGCTCACCAAGCGTGAGCGGATCTCGATGATGTCCACCGGCGCCACGCACGAGCTGCTGGAGATCGGCGTCATCTCGCCCGAGCCGAAGGTCGCCGACGGCCTCGGCGTCGGCGAGGTGGGCTACATCATCACCGGTGTGAAGGACGTCCGGCAGTCCAAGGTCGGTGACACCATCACCTCGATGCACAAGGGCGCCACCGAGCCGCTCGGCGGCTACAAGGACCCGCGCCCGATGGTGTTCTCCGGTCTGTACCCGCTGGACGGCTCGGACTACCCGCTGCTGCGCGACGCCCTCGACAAGCTGCGGCTCAACGACGCCGCGCTGGTGTACGAGCCGGAGACCTCGGTCGCGCTCGGCTTCGGCTACCGCTGCGGCTTCCTCGGCCTGCTGCACCTGGAGATCATCCGGGAGCGCCTGGAGCGCGAGTTCAACCTCGACCTGATCTCCACCGCCCCCAACGTGATCTACCGGGTGGTCATGGAGGACGGCAGCGAGTACACCGTCACCAACCCGAGCGAGTTCCCCACCGGCAAGATCGCCGAGGTGTTCGAGCCGGTCGTGCGCGGCACCATCCTCGCGCCGAACGAGTTCGTCGGCGCGATCATGGAGCTCTGCCAGTCCCGCCGCGGCAGCCTCCAGGGCATGGACTACCTCTCCGAGGACCGGGTCGAGCTGCGCTACACCCTGCCGCTCGCGGAGATCGTCTTCGACTTCTTCGACCAGCTGAAGTCCAAGACCCGCGGCTACGCCTCGCTGGACTACGAGCCCATCGGCGAGCAGTCCGCCAGCCTGGTCAAGGTCGACATCCTGCTGCACGGCGACGCGGTGGACGCCTTCTCCGCGATCGTCCACAAGGACAAGGCCTACGGCTACGGCGTGATGATGGCCGGCAAGCTCCAGAAGCTCATCCCCCGCCAGCAGTTCGAGGTGCCGATCCAGGCGGCCATCGGCTCCCGGGTGATCGCCCGTGAGACGGTCCGCGCGATCCGCAAGGACGTCCTCGCCAAGTGCTACGGCGGTGACATCTCCCGCAAGCGGAAGCTGCTGGAGAAGCAGAAGGAAGGCAAGAAGCGGATGAAGATGGTCGGCCGCGTGGAGGTCCCGCAGGAGGCCTTCATCGCCGCACTGTCCACCGACGCCGAGCCGCCGAAGGAGAAGAAGTAGCGGCGGTGCGGTGACGCACGCCGGAAGGGCCCGGGCACCTGCCCGGGCCCTTCCGGCGTTTCCGGGTCCTCCCGGCCTCCCGGCCTTTCGGCGGCCTACTTCAGGCTGTTGAGGACCACGCCGACGATCGCCGCCTTGGCCAGCCGCCCCGCGGTGCCGGTGAACACGGTGGGCCGCATCGAGTCGTCCGGGCGGACCAGCTGGAGCAGTCCGTCCCGCCGGCCGAGGCTCACGCACTGCACCACGTACCGGAAGGAGAACGGCGCCGCGGTGCGCCCCGCCAGCAGCTTGCCGAGGTACTGGCCCTGCGGCAGGGCGGTGGCGCAGCCCATCCGCAGGGTGCCGACGCCGGGGACGGTGACCGCGGCGGCGTCGCCGATCACGTGGACGTCCGGGTGGGAGACCGACCGCAGGTGGTCGTCCACCAGGGCCCGGCCGCGCTCGTCCACGGCCAGTCCGGCCTCGGCGGCCAGCGGGTGCGGCTCCAGCGAGGCGGCCCAGACGACGAGGCCGGCGTCGATCGGGCCGGCGGTGGTGCGCAGCCCGTCCGGGGTGACCTCGGTGACGGTGGCGTTCTCGTGGACGGCCACGCCGAGCCGGGCGAGGACGCGCCGGACGTGGGCCCGGCCCTTGGCCGAGTAGACGCCGCCGACCAGGCCGGACGCGACGATCCGCACCTGCCAGGCCGGGTGGGCCTCGGCGAGTTCGGTGGCCAGCTCGATGCCGGTGGCGCCGCCGCCGACCACGGCGAGGGTGCCGGGCCGGTCGGCCGCGGCGATGCGGCGGTGCAGCTCGGCGGCGCGCTCCGCCGAGCAGGCGAGCCGTTCGGCGCCGGGGACGCCGTGCCGGGCGGTGCGGCTGCCGAGGGCGTAGACCAGGGTGTCGTACGCGAGGGTGGTGCCGTCGTCCAGCCGGACCTCGTGCGCGGCCGGGTCGAGTGCGACGGCCCGGGCCCGGCGGTGCGCGATCCGGCGGTCGCGGGTGAGTTCGCCGATGGTGGGCCAGTCACGGCCGCGGCCGGCGGCGGTCTCGTGCTGGCGGATGCGGTGCAGGATCCGGTCCTCGGGGGCGACCAGGGTGACGGCGTGGTGCCGTCCGGCGCCCTTGGCCGCGGTGAGTCCGGCGTACCCGGCGCCCAGTACGACGATCCGCTGCCCGGTGGTGGTGCTGCTCATTTCGTCCGCCTCCTCGCGAGGGCGCTCCGGTGGAGCGCTGTTCGGGAAGGGGACGACGCGGCCGGTGGGGGTGTGACCGTGACTCGCGTCACAGCTCCACGACGGGGATGCGGCCGAGCTTCTCGGGGTTGAGCACGACGTACACCTCGGTGATCCGCCCGCCGGCCACGGTGAAGGCGAGGACGCCGCCGACCGTGCCGGTGGACCGGCCGTACCAGACCAGTCCGGGCTCGCCGTTGACCACGGCGGTGGCGGTGGCCAGCTCGGGGGTGAACCACTTGGCGACCAGGCCGGCCACCATCCGGGCCACCCGGTCGGCGCCGTGGACGGGGCGGACCCCGGCGCGGACGATGCCGCCGCCGTCGGAGTGCCAGACCACGTCGGGGTCGAGGATCTCCATCAGGGCGAGGATGTCGCCGCGGGTGCTGGCGGCGGCGAAGGCCTCGACGGCCTGGCGGTGCTCGGCCGGGTCGGCCCCGCCGGTGCGCCGGGCGCCCTCGTGGGCCGGGCGGCCGTCCGTGCCCCGGCCGCCGTCGCGGACCCGGCGGCGGGCCCGGGAGGCGAGCTGGCGGGTGGCGTCGGGGGTGCGCTCCAGGGAGGCGGCGATGTCCTCGAAGCCGACCGCGAAGACGTCGTGCAGCACGAAGGCGGCGCGCTCGGCGGGGGTGAGCTGCTCCAGCAGGGCGAGCAGGGCGAGCGAGACGGACTCGCTGCGTTCGGCCAGCTCGGCGGGGGAGTCGGGGCCGTCGGCGTAGGAGACGGCCGGTTCGGGCAGCCACTCGCCGTAGTAGGCCTCGCGGCGGGCGCGGGCGGAGCCCAGCTGGTCGTAGCAGAGCCGGGTGACGACGGTGGTGAGGAAGGCGCGCGGGTCGGCGACGGCGGTGCGGTCGGCGGCCTGCCAGCGCAGCCAGGCGTCCTGGAGGACGTCCTCGGTGTCGGTGAACGAGCCGAGCAGCCGGTAGGCGACCGAGCCCAGGTAGCGGCGGTTCGCCTCGAAGGCGTCCGGGGCTGGGTCGTCGATCACGGGCCCAAGGTAGCGCGCGGTGTCCGGAGGGCAAGTGGCCGGGGTGCGAAGGGCCGGGGTGCGAAGGGCCGGGGCGGGATGTCCCCGCCCCGGCCCGCAGGCCGGCCGGGCGTCAGTCCACCTCGACCACGGCCTCGGCGAACTGCGCCTGGTAGAGCCGGGCGTAGGCGCCGTCGGCGGCGATCAGCCGGTCGTGCGACCCCTGCTCGACGATCGAGCCGTTCTCCATCACCAGGATCACGTCGGCGTCCCGGATGGTGGAGAGCCGGTGGGCGATCACGAAGCTGGTGCGGCCGGTGCGCAGCCGGGCCATGGCCCGCTGGATCAGCACCTCGGTGCGGGTGTCGACGGAGCTGGTCGCCTCGTCCAGGACCAGGATGGACGGCTGGGCGAGGAACGCCCGGGCGATGGTGATCAGCTGCTTCTCGCCGGTGCTGACGTTGGTGCCCTCGTCGTCGATGACGGTCTCGTAGCCGTCCGGCAGGGTGCGTACGAAGCGGTCGACGTGGGCGGCCTTCGCGGCCTCGACGACCTGCTCACGGGTGGCCGACTCGGCGCCGTAGGCGATGTTGTCGGCGATGCTGCCGCCGAACAGCCAGGTGTCCTGGAGCACCATGCCGATGCCGGAGCGCAGTTCCTCGCGGGACATCGCGGCGATGTCCACGCCGTCGAGGGTGATCCGCCCGGAGCTGACCTCGTAGAACCGCATCAGCAGGTTGACCAGGGTGGTCTTGCCGGCGCCGGTGGGGCCGACGATGGCGACGGTCTGGCCGGGTTCGACCTTGAGCGAGAGGTCCTCGATGAGCGGCTTCTCGGGGTCGTAGCGGAAGGACACGTCCTGGAAGGCGACCCGGCCGCGCACCGCGTCGGGCCGTTCGGGCATGGCCGGTTCGGGGCTCTGCTCGTGGGCGTCCAGCAGCTCGAAGACGCGCTCGGCGGAGGCGACGCCGGACTGCACCAGGTTGGCCATGCTGGCGACCTGGGTGAGCGGCTGGCTGAACTGCCGCGAGTACTGGATGAACGCCTGGACGTCGCCGATGGACAGCGAGCCGCTGGCCACCCGCAGGCCGCCGACGACGGCGACCAGCACGTACTGGAGGTTGCCGATCAGCATCATCGCGGGCTGGATGATGCCGGAGATGAACTGGGCCCTGTAACTGGCCTGGTAGAGCGCGTCGTTGTGCTCGCGGAAGGTTTCTGCGGACTCCTGCTGGCGCCCGAACACCTTGACCAGGGTGTGGCCGGTGTACATCTCCTCGATGTGGGCGTTGAGCTGGCCGGTGGACTTCCACTGCTGGACGAACTGCGGCTGGGCCCGCTTGCCGACCTTGGTGGCGACGACCACCGAGACGGGCACCGAGACCAGCGCGATCAGGGCGAGCAGCGGGGAGATCCAGAACATCATCGCGAGCACGCCGACCACGGTGAGCAGCGAGTTGACGACCTGTCCCAGGGTCTGCTGCATGGACTGGCCGATGTTGTCGATGTCGTTGGTGACCCGGCTGAGTACCTCGCCGCGGGGCTGCTTGTCGAAGTAGCTGAGCGGCAGCCGGGAGAGCTTGGCCTCGACGTCCTGGCGCAGCCGGTAACTGGCGGCCTGGATGGCCCGGGTGGCCAGCCGGCCCTGGAAGATGCCGAAGACGGCGGAGGCGACGTAGATGCCGAGCACCCAGAGCAGGACGGTGCCGATGGCGCCGAAGTCCATGCCCTGGCCGGGGGTGAAGTCGACGGAGGAGAGCAGGTCGGCGACGCCGCCCTCGCCGTGGGCGCGCAGCCCGTCGACGATCTGTTCCTTGGAGGTGCCGGCCTGGAAGCGGGCGCCGACGACACCGGCGAAGATCAGGTCGGTGGCGTCGCCGAGGATCTTGGGGCCGATGACGGCGCAGCCGATGCCGAGGACGCCGAGGAGCAGGACGCCGACCAGGGTGTTGCGTTCGGGGCGCAGCAGGCCGAGGACGCGCTTGCCGGAGCCCTTGAAGTCCATGGACTTCTCGGTGCCCTGGCCGCCCATGAAGCGGCCGGGGCCGGCCGGGCCGCGGCGGGCGGCGGCGGCCTGGGAGTCGCTGGGCAGGCCGGCGTCCTTCTCCGGGGCGTCCGTGGGGGCGGTGCCTCTGGGG
Organism: Kitasatospora sp. NPDC093102; assembly: GCF_040683915.1. Lineage (NCBI taxonomy): Bacteria > Bacillati > Actinomycetota > Actinomycetes > Kitasatosporales > Streptomycetaceae > Kitasatospora > Kitasatospora sp. NPDC093102. The sequence continues at coordinate 62,698 of NZ_JBFBFA010000028.1, forward strand.
GCCTGGCCCTTGGCCAGGTCCGGCTTCTTTCCGGGGCTGGTCACGCCGCCTCCTGCTCGGTGAGCTGGGAGAGCACGATCTCCCGGTACGTCGGGTTGTCGGCCATCAGTTCGTGGTGGGTTCCGGTGCCGACGACGGCGCCCTCGTCGAGGACGATGATCCGGTCGGCGTCGCGGATGGTGGACACGCGCTGGGCGACGATCAGGACGGTGGCGTCGGAGGTCTCGCGGGCCAGGGCCTTGCGGAGCTTGGCGTCGGTGGCGTAGTCGAGCGCGGAGAAGGAGTCGTCGAAGAGGTAGACGGAGGGCCGGCGGACCAGGGTCCGGGCGATGGCCAGGCGTTGGCGCTGGCCGCCGGAGACGTTGCTGCCGCCCTGGGCGATGGGGGCGTCCAGGCCTTCGGGCAGCTTCTCGACGAACTCCTTGGCCTGGGCGATCTCCAGGGCGTGCCAGAGTTCCTCGTCGGTGGCGTCGGGCCGGCCGTAGCGGAGGTTGCTGGCGACGGTGCCGGAGAAGAGGTAGGGCTTCTGCGGGACGATGCCGACGTTCTCGGCGATCGCGGCGGGGGCGAGTTCGCGGACGTCCACGCCGTCGAGCAGGACCTGGCCCGAGGTGGCGTCGAAGAGCCGCGGGACGAGGCCGAGCAGGGTGGACTTGCCGCTGCCGGTGGAGCCGATGATGGCGGTGGTCTCGCCTGGGCGGGCGGTGAGGTCGATGCCGTGCAGCACCGAGGCCTCGGCGCCGGGGTAGCGGAAGTCGACGTCGCGCAGTTCCAGGTTGCCGCGGCGCAGCACCTCGGTGACGGGGGCGGCGGGCGGGGCGACGCTGCTGTGGGTGCCGAGGACCTCATCGATGCGTTCGGCGCAGACCTCGGCGCGCGGCACCATCATGAACATGAAGGTGGCCATCATGACGCTCATCAGGATCTGCATCAGGTAGGAGAGGAACGCGGTGAGCGCGCCGATCTCCATGGCGCCGCTGTCGATGCGGTGGGCGCCGAACCAGAGCACGGCGACGCTGGAGACGTTCACCACCAGCATGACGACGGGGAACATGATGGACATCAGCCGGCCGACCTGGCGGGCGACGTGGGTGAGGTCCTCGTTGGCGCCGGCGAAGCGGGCCTGTTCCTGGTCGTCCTTGACGAAGGCGCGGATGACCCGGATGCCGGTGATCTGCTCGCGCAGGACCCGGTTCACGGTGTCGATGCGCTCCTGCATGCTGCGGAACTTGGGGCGCAGCGCGCGGACCAGCAGGACCACGACGACGCCGAGCGCGGGGATGACGGCGAGCAGCAGGCCGGACAGCGGGACGTCCTGGTTGAGCGCCATGATGATGCCGCCGACGCACATGATCGGCGCGGCGACCATGAGCGTGAAGCTCATCAGGGCGAGCATCTGGACCTGCTGGACGTCGTTGGTCGTGCGGGTGATCAGGGAGGGCGCGCCGAACTGTCCGACCTCGCGGGCGGAGAAGCTCTGCACCCGTTCGAAGACGGTGGCGCGGACGTCCCGGCCGAAGGCCATGGCGGTGCGGGCGCCGATGAAGACGGCGCCGATGGAGCAGAGGGCCTGGAGGACGGTGACCGCGATCATCACTCCGCCCACGCGCAGGATGTAGCCGGTGTCGCCCTTGACGACGCCGTCGTCGATGATGTCGGCGTTGAGCGTCGGCAGGTAGAGCGCCGCGAGGGTGGACACCAGCTGGAGTAGCACCAGCAGGGTGATCGGTCGGGAGTACGGGCGGAGGTACGCCCTCAGCAGTCTGATCAGCACTAGCACACTCTTGTCGTCGCCGGTCGGGTTCGCACCCCAATTCTGGGTGTTCTGTAGTGTCGTACAGACCATTCGGCGTGCGGGAACCGGGGGTTTGCCGGGCCTTTGCCGAACGGCGGGGGTGCGGCACCGGGGGTGCGGGGAGGTGCCGTCGGGCGCTGCCCTCTTACGGAATGACCGGTTTCCCCCTAGGCTGCTGATTGCCCCTTTGTTACTGACCGGTACCGCTCAGGTGAACCGGGGGCCCGGCGACCGCCCCCACGGACGCCGCGACAATCCCGCAGACGGCCACCCGCTCCCGGAGGTCCTCGTTGAGTTCCGCGCAGTCCCTGATCGACTCCGGCAGGCCCGACCTCGTCGCCGCGCGTCCTGCCTCCGTCGCCCACCTGTTCCTGGAGCGGGTCGCCCTGACCCCGAACGCCGAGGCCTACCGCTACCCCTCGCCCGTGGACGAGCAGGCCGCCGACGGCGCACCCGGCGCCGAGCAGTGGCGCTCGCTCACCTGGGCGCAGACCGCGGCCCGGGTCAAGGCGGTGGCCGCCGGCCTGATGGCGCTCGGCATCCGGCCCGAGGACCGGGTGGCCCTGGCCTCCTCGACCCGGATCGAGTGGATCATCGCCGACCTCGGCGCCATGTGCGCGGGCGCCGCGATCACCACCGTCTACCCCAGCACCAACGCGGACGAGACCGCGTTCATCCTCTCCGACTCCGGCTCCCGGGCGCTGTTCGCCGAGAACGCGGCCCAGCTGGCCAAGGCCGTCGATCAGATCGACCAGCTGCCCGGGCTGCGCACCGTGATCCTCTTCGACGCGCCCGCCGAGGCCCCCGAGAGCGCCGGCCTGGAGCTGCTCACCCTCGCCGAGCTGGAGGAGCGCGGCACCCGGTACCTGGCGGAGCACCCGGACGCGGTGGAGAAGGCCGTCGACGGGCTCGGCAAGGAGCAGCTGGCCACCCTCATCTACACCTCCGGCACCACCGGCCGCCCCAAGGGCGTGCGCCTGGTGCACGACTGCTGGGCGTACGAGGGCCGGGCGCAGGAGGCCAGCGGGCTGCTGGGCCCCGACGACATGCAGTTCATGTGGCTGCCGCTGTCGCACGTGTTCGGCAAGACGCTGATCTCCGGGCAGATCGCCACCGGGCACGTGATGGCGGTGGACGGCCGGGTGGACCGGATCATCCACAACCTGCCGGCGATCCGGCCGACCGTCATGGCCTCGGCGCCGCGCATCTTCGAGAAGGTCTACAACGGCATCGCGGGCAAGGCCCGGGCCGAGGGCGGCGCCAAGTACAAGATCTTCATGTGGGCGGCCAGGGTCGCCCGCGAGTACGCCCGGGTGATCCAGGAGAGCCGGGTCGCCACCGGTACCGGAACCGCCCCGCTGGGCCTGCGGGTGCAGCACGCGCTGGCCGACCGGCTGGTGTACGCGAAGATCCGGGCGGCCTTCGGCGGCCGGCTGCGCGGCGCGGTCTCCGGCAGCGCCGCGCTCGCCCCGGAGATCGGCTACTTCTTCCTCGGCGCCGGGGTGCCGATCCTGGAGGGCTACGGCCTGAGCGAGACCAGCGCCGGCTCCTGCGTCAACCGTTCGGAGGACGTGCGGATCGGCACGGTGGGCCGCCCGCTGCCCGGCACCGAGGTGCGGATCGCCGAGGACGGCGAGATCCTGCTGCGCGGCCCGGGCGTCATGCGCGGCTACCACAACCTGCCGGAGAAGACCGCCGAGGTGCTGGAGCCGGACGGCTGGTTCCACACCGAGGACATCGGCGAGCTCACCCCGGACGGCTTCCTGCGGATCACCGACCGCAAGAAGGACCTGTTCAAGACCTCCGGCGGCAAGTACGTGGCGCCCAGCGAGGTCGAGGGCAAGTTCAAGGCGGTCTGCCCGTTCGTCAGCAACATCCTGGTGATCGGAAACGGCCGCAACTACTGCACCGCGCTGATCGGCCTGGACGAGGCGGTCCTGCTGCCGTGGGCCGCCGAGCACGGCCTGGCCGGCAAGTCCTACGCCGAGCTGGCCGTCGAGCCGGCCGTGCACGAGCTGATCGAGGGCTTCGTCAAGCGGGTCAACGCCGACCTCCAGCGCTGGCAGACGATCAAGAAGTTCCACCTGCTGCCCCGCGACCTCGACATCGAGCACGGCGAGCTCACCCCGAGCCTGAAGATCAAGCGCCCGGTGGTCGAGCGGACCTACGCGGACGCGGTGGCCGCGATGTACGCGGGCGCCAACGAGGCCTGACCGGCCCCGTTCCCGTACGGCCCGCCGGGTAGGGCGGGCCGTACGGGACAATGGGCTCATGCCCTCCGCACTTCCCGACGGCGAACCGGTGCCGTCCGACGGTTCCCTGCCCGCGCACGCCCTCGACGGGCTGGGCTCGCGGCCCTTCGGCTTCTACCTGCACGTGCCGTACTGCGCCAGCCGCTGCGGCTACTGCGACTTCAACACCTACACCGCCACCGAGCTGCGCTCCTCCGGGGCGGTCGCCTCGCAGGAGACGTACGCGGACAACGTGGTCGCCGAGATCCGGCTGGCCCGGAAGGTGCTGGGGGAGACGGACCTCCCGGTGCGGACCGTCTTCCTCGGCGGCGGCACCCCGACCCTGCTGCCCGCCCGCGACCTGGTGAAGATGCTCGCCGCGATCCGCGAGGAGTTCGGGCTCGCCGAGGACGCCGAGGTCACCACCGAGGCCAACCCGGAGTCGGTGGACCCGGCGTACCTGGCCGAACTGCGCGAGGGCGGCTACAACCGGCTCTCCTTCGGCATGCAGAGCGCCCGCCCGCACGTCCTGCGGCTGCTCGACCGCCACCACACCCCGGGCCGCCCCGAGGCTTGCGTGGCCGAGGCCCGCGCGGCCGGCTTCGAGCACGTCAACCTCGACCTGATCTACGGCACCCCGGGCGAGTCCGACGACGACTGGCGGGCCTCCCTGGACGCCGCCATCGGCGCCGGGCCCGACCACGTCTCCGCGTACTCGCTGATCGTCGAGGAGGGCACCCGGCTCGCCGCCCGGGTCAAGCGCGGCGAACTGCCGATGATCGACGACGACGTGCACGCCGACCGCTACCTGATCGCCGAGGAGGCGCTCGGTGCCGCCGGCTACTCCTGGTACGAGGTCTCCAACTGGGCCACCACCCCCGAGGGCCGCTGCCGCCACAACGAGCTCTACTGGACCGGCGCCGACTGGTGGGGCGCGGGCCCCGGCGCCCACAGCCACGTCGGCGGTGTCCGCTGGTGGAACGCCAAGCACCCCGCCGCCTACGCCCGGGCCCTCGCCGAGCACCGCACCCCGGCCCTGGCCCGCGAGGTGCTGGCCGACGAGGACCGCCGCGTCGAGCGCATCCTCCTCGAACTGCGCCTGGTCGACGGCATCCCCCTGGACCTCCTCACCGACACCGGCCGCAAGTCCGCCGCCCGGCACCTCGCCGACGGCCTCCTCGCCGCCGGGCCGTACGAGCGGGGCCGCGCGGTCCTCACCCTCCAGGGCCGCCTCCTCGCGGACGCGGTCGTACGTGACCTGGTGGACTGAGTGTCGTCAACGTGGTGTCAGCCGTCGGAGGGAGCGCGCAATGACCGCCATCGATGATCGGATGATGGGAATCTTCGAGAACCTGGAGGTTCCGGAAGGCGTCAAGGCCGAGCTCATCAGGGGGGAAATCGTGATGACGGCCGGGCCGGACATGGTCCACAACCTCATCGTCTCCGCGATTCAGCACCAGACCCCCTACACAAGGTGGCGGGCGCTTCAGACCCAGGATCTGATCATCTCCGGCGAGGCCAGCGAACCCCAGCCCGATCTTGTCGTCTTCGAGCGCGGTGTCGTCCCGGAGGCGGGCCGTCTACTGTCCGCCTCCGCGGTGACCGTTGTGGTCGAGGTGGTTTCCAGGACCAGCGTGCACCGGGACTACCGGACCAAGCGGGAGATGTACGCCCAGGGCGGGATTCCGGCGTACCTCATCGTCGATCCGCTCAAGGGCGTGTGCGTACTCCTCACGGATCTGACCACCGACACGGCTTCGGGTATCCCGGTGTACTGGTCCGAGCGGACCACCAAATTCGGCGACCCGATTCAGGTCGACCTGCTCGACATCACCCTGGACACCTCGGAGTTCCAGACCTACTCCTGACCCGGCAGGGCCGTGAAGTCGATCAACTCCTCCACCCGGCCCAGCAGTTCGGGCTCCAGGTCCTTGTAGGAGTTCACCTTCGAGAGGATGTGCTTCCAGGCCGCCGGGGTGTCCACCGGCCAGCCGAGGCGGCGGCAGGTGCCCTCCTTCCAGTCCTCGCCGCGGGGGACGGCGGGCCAGGCGGGGATGCCGACGGAGGAGGGCTTCACGGCCTCCCAGATGTCGATGTAGGGGTGGCCCACGACCAGCACCGAGTCGCCGGTGACCTGGGCGGCGATGCCGTGCTCCTTGGTGCCGGGGAGCAGGTGGTCGACCAGGACGCCGAGGCGGCGGCCGGGGCCGGGGGCGAAGTCGGCGACGATCGCGGGCAGGTCGTCGATGCCGCGCAGGTACTCGACGACCACGCCCTCGATCCGCAGGTCGTCGCCCCAGACCCGTTCGACCAGCTCGGCGTCGTGCCGGCCCTCGACGTAGATGCGGGACTCCCGGGCGACCCGGGCGCGGGCGTTCGGGACGGCGATCGAGCCGGAGGCGGTGCGGGCCGGGGTGCGCGGCGCCGCCGGGCCGGTGGGGCGGACCAGGGTGACGACCCGGCCCTCCAGCAGGAAGCCGCGCGGCACCAGCGGGAACACCCGGTGCTTGCCGAAGCGGTCCTCCAGGGTGACGGTGAAGCCTTCGGCGGTCCTCTCGCAGCGCACCACCGCCCCGCAGAAGCCGGTCGCCGCCTCCTCGACCACCAGGTCCCGCTCGGCGGGCACCTCCGGGGCAGGCTGCTGCTTCTTCCACGGCGGGGTCAGGTCGGGTCCGTACTGGCGGCTGCGCATACGGGTGATCATAGGGATCGGGCGCTGGCATGATCACCGCATGCACCGCTTCCACTCCCGCGCCGTCCGGGCCGGCACCTTCCTGTTCCTCGTGGCCTCCGGGGCGGCCTTCGGCCTCGTGAAGGACAGCCGGCCGCAGTACACCGGCGCCGCCGTGGCCGCCCTCGGGGCCGCCTTCGTGCTGTACGTCGCGTCGGAGCTGGCGAGTACCGGGGGCGCCGGGGCGGCCGGTGCGGCGGAAGCCACCGCACCGGCCGGGACCGTCGGCGGCGGGGTGCCGGAGCGGGACGAGCCGGGGGACGACCAGGACCAGGAGCTGTGCGACGTCTGCGGCCGGACGGGGCCCAGGACGCTGGACCGCGGGGGTCTGGAGCTGCCCGAGGGGTGGCTGGCCCTGGAGATCGACCGCCGGTCCGCCGAAGTGCTCTTCCGGACGTACTGCTCCGAGGAGCACATGCGCCTGGACCTCTCGGGCCCGCTGCCCGCCCCGGAACCCCTCCGGGGCGAGCCCGGCGACCCCTGGGACGGGGCCCCGCGAACCGTCTGGGACCGGCTCGCCGAGGCGGCCTGGGCCCTGGGGCTGTTCCTCCTGAGCGGCTTCCTGCTGCTCGGGTGCGGGCTGGCGGTCCGGTTCCTCATCGGACTGCTGTAGCGGACGGTGCGCTGAGGACGTGAGAGCCCGGGAGCGCGCCCGTGTGGGAGAGTGCGGGCGATCACGAATCCTGGGGGTGGATCAGTGCGCACACGTCATCGCGCGGTGGTGGGGATCGTTCTGGCGGTTCTCGGCGTGTCGGCCTGTACGGCCGACCGGAAGGCCGGGCCGGAGGCCGCTGCGGCCTTCACCCCGGTGCCCGCGCCCAAGAGCCTGCGCGAGGGCCTGCTGACCCAGGAGCGGCTTCCCCGGGGGTTCCGGCTGAACAAGGTGGAGGTCGGCCCGACGTCGACCGCCGCTTCGGTCACGCCCCTCCCCATCGCCTCGCTCCGGTGCGACGAACTCGAGGTCGACTCCTTCATGACGACGCACGCCCCACCCCGGGAGAACGTGGCGGTGGGCCTGGAACGGACGCCGACCGGCGGCGAGGACGCCGGCTGGTTCGGCCGGGAGTCGCTCGACCGCTACGCGCCCGGCCGAGCGGCCGACGTCATGGACGCCATCCGCGGCGCTGCGAAGCGCTGCGCCTCCTTCACCACCACACTCACGGACGGCACGAAGATCCGGGAGACAGCGTCCGTCACGCCGGCCGGGGTGCCGGCCGACGAGAGCCTCCTGATCCACTTCACCTCGGCCTTCCCCGGGGACTCGAAACCGTTCGAGAAGGTCACCGGTTTCGTCCGCCAGGGCGACGTGATCCTCGTCGTGCAGCACTCCTCCAGCCGGAAGCCGTCCACGGACACCCAAGAGGTCCTCGCCGCCGCCGTGAAGGCGTACCGCTCGACCACCGGCGGCTGACGCCCGCGCACCGTCACAGACCCGGCGCGCCCCAGACCGGGAACCAGCGGCTCAGGTCCTTCTCCAACCGCAGGTCGTTCCCCAGCATCGCGTTGACCTGTAGCTCCAGTGGGCTGTTGCGCTTCTCCCCGCCGCCCGGCATCGGGGCGAAGGGGTAGAACGTGCCCCGCTTGTAGAGGTAGACCAGGGCCAGCGAACGCCCCTCCGGGTCGCGGAAGGCGACGAGCGAGCAGAGCAGCTGCGGTCCGAAGCCGTTCGCCTCCAGCTCGCTGTTGACCGCGTGCAGGTCGTTCACCAGCTCCGGCAGCTCCTCGGGCCGGTGCCGGGCGAGCAGCCAGGAGTAGCCGTAGCCGTCCCTGGAGGCCTCCACCGGGACGCCGCCGCGCTCGGTGTCGGCGTCCAGCAGCGCCCGGACCTGCTGCTCGACCTGGACGAAGGCCGCGCCCTCGACGGCGGCGAAGCAGACCGAGCCGAGTCCGGTGGGGGTGAACCCGGCCCCGGCCTCCAGGGTCAGCGCGGCGGACGGCACGCCGAACAGCTGGTCGAGGTCGGGCTTGACGGGCTTGGTGCGGCCGAACAGGGCGTCCAGGATTCCCACGGCGGTCCTTTCACAGGGGGTCAGCGGCCGAGCTGCTCGGAGATCTTCGCCAGCTGCGCCAGCCGCTTCTCCAGCGTCGGGTGGGTGGAGAACAGCTGCGAGGCGGTCTCCCGGGCGCTCAGCGCGGGGGCGAAGTAGAAGGCGTTGTACGGCTGCGACTTGCGCAGGTCCTCGGTGGGGATGGCCGCGATCTGCCCGGTCACCTTGGTGAGGGCCGCGGCCAGTGCGCTGGGCCGGCCGGTGAGCTGGGCGGCGGCGCGGTCGGCGGCCAGCTCACGGTAGCGGGACAGCAGCCGGGTGAGCAGGAAGCTGATCGCGTAGACGACCACCGACACCAGCGGGACGATCAGGGCCACGATGGCCGCGTTCTGGTCGTTGTTGTTGCGCCCGCCGCCCATGAACCCGCCGTACATCGCGATCCGGGTCATCGCCCCGGCGAGGACGCCGAGGAAGCCGGCGATCGTCATCACCGCGACGTCCCGGTGGGCGACGTGCGACAGCTCGTGCGCGAGGACGCCCTCCAGTTCCTCCGGCTCCAGCCGGCGCAGCAGTCCGGTGGTCACGCAGACCACCGCGTTCTGCGGGTTGCGGCCGGTGGCGAAGGCGTTCGGCATGTCGTTGTCGGCGACCGCCACCCGGGGCTTGGGCATGTCGGCCAGGGCGCAGAGCCGGTCGACGGTGCCGTGCAGCTGGGGGAACTGCTCCGGGGTCACTCGGTGGGCGCCCATCGCCCGCTCGGTGATCTTGTCGCTGAACCAGAACTGGGCGACGAACAGCCCGCCGGACAGCAGGACGATCAGTGGCCAGGCGCCGCGCAGAAGCGCGATCAGCAGGCCCGTGAAACCGACGTACAGCAGCCCGATCACGAACATCGTCGCGACCATGCGGCTGGTCAGGCCGCGGTCGGGCGCGAAACGGGTGTGCTGGCCCGAGCTCGACATCGCTTGCTCCTCCATTCGCCGTCGCTATCGATGCTGCCACCCGGACGGCCTCTCGGCACCACTCCGGCGCCGGGAGGATCGAACCGTCAGCTTCCCGTGGGCCGTGGGCGGAACTGCGGGGAGGATCACCCCGGTCGGGCCGTTCCTGCCGTAGGACCCGGGCCTTACACTGGCAGGTACGGATTTGGCACTCGCGTGTTCAGAGTGCCAAGGCCGGGGCCTCCCGGAGCGGCCCGCAGCAGCAAGGGACACAGTCGGACAACGTGCGAAGACGGAGGTGCGTGCCCCATGGCCGGTGAGGTCCGCCAGCTCGACGACCGCAAGCTCGCCGTGCTCCGCGCGATCGTGCAGGACTACGTGGGCACCGAGGAACCGGTCGGCTCCAAGGCCCTGGTGGAGCGGCACAACCTCGGGGTGTCACCGGCGACCGTCCGCAACGACATGGCGGCGCTGGAGGAGGAGGGTTACATCCACCAGCCGCACACCAGTGCCGGCCGCATCCCGACCGACAAGGGGTACCGCCTCTTCGTCGACAAGCTCGCCGAGATCAAGCCGATGAGCGCCCCCGAGCGCCGGGCCATCCGGCACTTCCTGGACGGCGCGGTCGACCTGGACGACGTGGTCGCCCGCACCGTGCGGCTGCTCGCCCAGCTGACCCGGCAGGTCGCGGTGGTGCAGTACCCCTCGCTGTCGCGCTCCACCGTCCGGCACATCGAGCTGGTGGCGCTGGCCCCGGCCAAGGTGATGCTGGTGCTGATCACCAACACCGGCCGGGTCGAGCAGCGGATGGTCGACTGCCCGGGACCGGTCGGCGAGACGGTGCTGGCGGACCTGCGGGCCCGGATCAACGCGAGAGCCGCCGGCCGACGCCTCCCGGAGGTCCCGGGACTGCTGGAGGAACTCCCGGCGCACTTCGAGCAGGCCGACCGGCCGACCGTCAGCACGGTCCTGGCGACGCTGTTCGAGACGCTCGCCGAACAGAACGAGGAGCGGATCATGCTGGCCGGCACGGCCAACCTGACCCGCTTCGGGCACGACTTCCCGCTCACCATCCAGCCGGTGCTGGAGGCCCTGGAGGAGCAGGTCGTCCTGCTCCGCCTCCTGGGTGAGACCGCGGACGCCGCGATGACGGTCCGGATCGGGCGGGAGAACGCCTACGAGGGGCTGACTTCCACCTCGATCGTTTCGGTCGGCTACGGTTCGGGCGACGAGAGCGTGGCCAAACTGGGTGTGATCGGTCCGACCCGGATGGATTACCCGGGCACAATGGGGGCGGTGCGAGCGGTGGCGCGGTACGTGGGCCAGATCCTGGCCGAGTCCTAGCAAAGCCCCCCGTCGGAAATCTGACGGGGGCGTCCAGTCGCAGCACTACTACAGGCGGAACAAGCGGAGCATTTGGTGGCCACGGACTACTACGCGGTACTCGGCGTCCGACGGGATGCGGGGCAGGACGAGATCAAGAAGGCGTTCCGGCGCCTGGCACGCGAACTGCACCCGGACGTCAACCCGGACCCGAAGACGCAGGAGCGGTTCAAGGAGATCAACGCCGCCTACGAGGTGCTCTCCGACCCGCAGAAGCGTCAGGTCTACGACCTCGGCGGGGACCCGCTCTCCCCGGGCGGCGGCGGTGCGGGTGGCTTCGGCGCCGGCGCGGCGGGCTTCGGCTTCTCCGACATCATGGACGCCTTCTTCGGCGCCGCGGCCGGCCAGCGTGGCCCGCGCTCGCGCACCCGCCGCGGCCAGGACGCCATGATCCGGCTGGAGATCACCCTGGAGGAGGCCGCCTTCGGCACCACCAAGGAGCTCCAGGTCGACACCGCCGTCACCTGCACCACCTGCAACGGCGAGGGTGCGGCCCCCGGCACCTCGGCGCAGACCTGTGACATGTGCCGCGGCAAGGGCGAGGTCTCCCAGGTCACCCGGTCCTTCCTGGGCCAGGTCATGACCTCCCGCCCCTGCCCGCAGTGCCAGGGCTTCGGCACCGTCGTGCCGACCCCGTGCCCGGAGTGCGCCGGCGACGGCCGCGTGCGGGCCCGCCGCACCCTGACCGTCAAGATCCCGGCCGGTGTCGACAACGGCACCCGGATCCAGCTGGCCGGCGAGGGCGAGGTCGGCCCCGGCGGCGGCCCGGCCGGCGACCTGTACGTCGAGATCGCCGAGACCAGCCACACCATCTTCCAGCGGCGCGGGGACGACCTGCACTGCACCGTCACGATCCCGATGACGGCGGCCGCGCTCGGCACCCAGGTGCCGCTGCAGACCCTGGACGGCCTGGAGGAGGTCGACATCCGGCCCGGCACCCAGTCCGGCCAGTCGATCCCGCTGCACGGCCGGGGCATCACCCACCTGCGCGGTGGCGGCCGGGGCGACCTGATAGTGCACGTCGAGGTGAAGACGCCCGGCAAGCTCGACGCCGAGCAGGAGGAGCTGCTGCGCCGCCTCGCGGTGCTGCGCGGCGAGGAGCGGCCGTCCGGCCAGTTCGCGCCGGGCCAGCAGGGCCTCTTCTCCCGGCTGAAGGACGCCTTCAACGGCCGGTAGCAGTCCGCGGAGGGGTGCCGGGGGAAGGCCCCCGGCACCCCTTCCGTGTTTTCGTCCCACTCCTGGAGGTACTCCGTCATGACCGCGCCCGTCTTCGTCGTCGAGACCGAGCGGATCGCCGCCGCCGTGCCCGGGGCCGTGGTGCGCCTGGACGGCCCGGAGGGGCGGCACGCGGCCGCGGTGAAGCGGCTGGAGCCGGGCGAGGCGGTCACCCTGGCGGACGGGCTGGGGCTCGGCGTGGACGGCACGGTCGCCGAGGTGCTCGGCAAGGACGCGATCGACGTGACGGTCGCCGCGGTGCGCCGGGAGCCGGAGCCCGCGCCGCGGATCGTGGTGGTCCAGGCGCTGCCCAAGGGCGACCGCGGCGAGCTGGCCGTGGAGACCATGACCGAGGTCGGCGTGGACGTGGTGATCCCGTGGGCCGCCTCGCGCTGCATCACCCAGTGGAAGGGCGAGCGCGGCGCCAAGGCGCTCGCCAAGTGGCGGGCCACCGCCCGGGAGGCGGGCAAGCAGTCCCGCCGGCTGCGCTTCCCCGAGGTCCGCGAGCCGATGACCACCAGGCAGCTGGCACCGGTGCTGGCACAGGCCGCGTTCGCCGCCGTGCTGCACGAGGAGGGCGCCGAGCCGCTGGCGCACGCCGGGCTGCCGGAGGGCGGCGACCTCGTCCTGGTGGTCGGCCCGGAGGGCGGGGTCTCCCCGGAGGAGCTGGCCGCGTTCGCCGAGGCGGGCGCCAAGCCGTACCGGCTCGGCCCCTCGGTGCTGCGCACCTCCACCGCCGGGGTGGCCGCCGGCGCGCTGCTGCTCGGGCGTACCGGCCGCTGGTCGTGACGGCGGCCGGGCGGCCCCGACCGCCGTCCGCGGGTGGTGCCGGGAGTCTGTGAAAACGGCGCGGATCGTACGCGCACCTGCCTAGGCTGGCCGGGTGACGGACTCCCTGAGCACCTCCCCGAAAACCTCGGCGGGCGCCTACCTGCGCCATCCCCACCTGCACGGCGATCTGGTCGCCTTCGTCGCCGAGGACGACCTCTGGCTCGCCCCGCTGGACGGGAGCCGGGCCTGGCGGCTGACGGCGGACCACCTGCCGGTCCACCACCCGAGGTTCTCCCCGGACGGGCGGCACCTCGCCTTCACCTCCACCCGGGACGGCGCCCCCGAGGTCCACGTGGTGCCGGTGGACGGCGGCCCGTCGCGCCGGCTCACCCACTGGGGCAGCCACCAGACCCGGGTGCTCGGCTGGACGGCCGACGGCCGCCCGATCGCCGTCACCAGCGCCGGCGAGGCCGGTCTGCGCCGCACCTGGGCGCACGCCGTGCCGCTGGACGGCGGCGAGCCGCAGCGGCTGCCGTACGGGCCGGTCGGCGGGCTCGCCTTCGAGCCGGGCGGGGACCGGGTGCTCCTGAACAGCGTCACCGGCCGCGATCCGGCCTGGTGGAAGCGGTACCGGGGCGGGCTGGCCGGCAAGCTGTGGCTCGGCCGGGACGAGTTCGCCCGCGTCCACGCGGAGCTGGACGGGCAGTTGGACTCGCCACTGTGGGTGGCCGGGCAGGGCGGGCAGGGCGGCAGGATCGCCTTCCTGTCCGATCACGAGGGCGTCGGCGAACTGTGGTCCAGCCGCCCGGACGGCACCGACCTGCGCCGCCACACCGCGGACCCGGACGGCTTCTACGCCCGCAACGCCACCACCGACGGCACCCGGGTGGTCTTCCACCGGGCCGGCGACCTCTGGCTGCTGGACGACCTGGAGGGCGCCGAGCCGCGCCGGCTGGACGTCCGGCCGGCCGGCCCGCGGGCCGGGCGCCGCCCCCGCCCCGTGCCCGCCGCGCACTGGCTGGAGTCCGTCGCCCCCGACCGCACCGGCCGGGGCAGTGCCGTGGTGGTGCGCGGCAGCGTGCACTGGCTGACCCACCGCGAGGGCCCGGCCCGGGTGCTGGACGAGACCCCGGGGGTGCGCGGGCGGCTGGCCCGGGTGGTGCCGGGCGAGGACGGCGCCCAGGGCGTGCTGTGGGTGTCCGACGCCGAGGGCGAGGACGCCCTGGAGTACGCCCCCGACCTGCACGGCGCCGAGCGCCGCCGGCTGGCCGCGGGGCAGCTCGGCCGGGTCAACTCGCTGGTGGTCTCCCCGGACGGCAAGCAGGCCGCGCTCGGCGTGCACGACGGCCGGGTGCTGCTGGTCGCGCTGGCCGACGGCGCCGTGCACGAGCTGGACCGCAGCGCCGACGGCGAGCCCGGCGGGCCGGCCTTCAGCCCGGACTCGGCCTGGCTGGCCTGGTCGCGCCCGGTGCGCGGGATGGGGCCGCACTCGTTGCGCCAGATCGTGCTGGCGAACCTGGCCACCCGGACGGTCGGCGAGGTCACCCAGCCGCGTTTCGTGGACACCTCGCCCTCCTTCACCGCGGACGGCCGCTACCTGGCCTTCCTGTCGGTGCGCAACTTCGACCCGGTCTACGACGCGCACGTCTTCGACCTGTCCTTCCCGAACGGCTGCCGCCCCTACCTGGTCACGCTGGCCGCCGACACGCCCTCCCCGTTCGGTCCGCAGCGGGCCGGGCGCCCGCTCGGCGGGGAGGAGGACGAACCGAAGGCCAGGAAGGCGGACGGCGAGGAGGCGTCGGCCGATGCCGCGCCCGTGACCAGGGTGGACCTGGACGGCATCGCCGACCGGATCGTGCCCTTCCCGGTCGAGGGCGGCCGCTTCGAGGAGCTGGCCGCCGCCAAGAACGGCGTGCTCTGGACCAGGGCCCCGCTGATGGGCGAACTCGGTGACGAGGCCGCCTCGTTGGACGACGACCGGCCCCGCCCGGTGCTGGAGCACTTCGACCTGAGGAAGCGCCGGGTCGAGCAGCTGGTGCACGGCCTGGACGACTTCGCGGTCAGCGCGGACGGCACCCGGGTGGCCCTGCTGGACGAGGGCGAGCTGCGGGTCGTCCCGGCCGACCACAAGGGCGGCGAGGACGAGGAGACCACCGTCGACCTCGCCCGGCTGCGGGTGACCGTCGACCCGGCCGCCGAGTGGCGGCAGATGTTCGCCGAGAACGGCCGGCTGATGCGGGACAACTTCTGGCGCCCCGACCTCTCCGGCGTCGACTGGGCCGGGGTGCTGGAGGGCTACCGGCCGCTGGTCGAGCGGGTCGGCTCGCACGACGAACTGGTCGACCTGTTCTGGGAGGTGCACGGCGAACTCGGCACCTCGCACGCCTACGTGGTGCCGTACGGCCGGTACACCGAGCCGGCCCGGCGCCAGGGCCTGCTCGGCGCCGACCTGGTCCGGGACGGCGAGCGGTGGCGGATCGCCCGGATCCTGCCCGGGGAGTCCTCCGACCCCAGGGCCCGCTCGCCGCTGGCCGCGCCCGGCGCCGCGATCCGCCCGGGCGACGCGGTGCTCGCCGTCAACGGCCGCCCGGTGGACCCGGTCGCCGGCCCGGCCCCGCTGCTGGCCGGCACCGCCGGACAGCCGGTCGAGCTGACCGTGGCGGGGAAGGACGGCACCGACCGGCGCCACCCGGTGGTCGTCCCGCTCGCCGACGAGGAGGCGCTGCGCTACCACGACTGGGTGGCCGGGCGGCGGGCCGCGGTGCGCGAGCTGTCCGGCGGGCGGCTGGGCTACCTGCACCTCCCCGACATGCAGACGGCCGGCTGGGCCCAGCTGCACCGCGACCTGAGCAGCGAGATGGCCAGGGAGGGCCTGGTCGTCGACGTCCGGGGGAACCGGGGCGGCCACACCTCGCAGCTGGTGATCGAGAAGCTGGCCCGCCGGATCATCGGCTGGGACGTCATCCGGGACACCGACCACCCGGTGCCCTACCCGGCGGACGCCCCGCGAGGCCCGGTGGTCGCGCTCGCCGACGAGTTCACCGGCTCGGACGGCGACGTGGTCAACGCCGCCGTCCAGGCGCTCGGGATCGGCCCGGTGGTCGGCACCCGCACCTGGGGCGGGGTGATCGGCATCGACAGCCGCTACCGGCTGGTCGACGGCACCCTGGTCACCCAGCCCAAGTACGCGCTCTGGATGGAGAACTACGGCTGGGGCCTGGAGAACCACGGCGTCGACCCGGACGTCGAGGTGCCGTTCGCCCCGCACCACTGGGCGGCCGGCGAGGACCCGCAGCTGGCCGAGGGCGTGCGGCTCGCCCTGGCGAAGCTCGCCGAGACCCCGGCCCGTACGGCGCCGCCGCTGCCCTGGGCGTAGCGGGGCCCGGCCTCCGGAGCGGGAAGCCCGAGCAGGGCGTCCGGAGCAGGAAGTCGGCCCGTCCGACCTCCTGCTCCGGAGTACGGGGGCGTGGGTAGGATGCGGGGCTGTTTCTTGATCCACAGCTCACGGGGGAACCAGATGGCGCAGGGCTACCCGCCGCCGCAGTACGGCCAGAATCCTTACGCGCAGCAGCCGCAGCCGTACCCGCCGGCACAGCCGTACCCGCCGGCACCGCAGCCGCAGCCGTACGCGCCGGCACAGCCGTACCCGCCGCAGGGCTACGCACCGCCGCAGGCACACGCACCGCAGGGGTACGCGCAGCCGTACCCGCCCCCCTACCCGCAGCCGGAGCAGCCGCGGCGGGCGCTGCCGCCCTGCCCCAAGGAGGCGGGCGGCGGCCGGCGGTTCCTGGCGATCGTGCTGGACTGGCTGTTCGCGATCGGCCTCGGCTTCGTCGCCGCCAACGCCGCGAGCCGCCCGAAGGCCGGGCACGTGGCTGGCCACGCCGTGCAGAGCGGCGGGCCGGCGGTGCCCTACTTCGTGGCGCTGCTGGTGGTCGGCCTCGCCGCGTCCTTCCTCAACCAGGTGGTGCTCGCCCGGCTGACCGGCTTCAGCGTGGGCAAGGGGATCATGGCGATGCGGGTGGTGCGCCGCAAGGGCGTGATGCGGCCGAACACGTGGCGGCTCACCAGGCGCTGGCTGATCGGTTTCGTCGTCCTCGCGGTCGCCCTCCTCACCGAGGACTTCGACACGGACGAAGGGGACGTCGTCGGCATGCGCGCGGTGCGCTGGAAGCACCTCCAGGAGTACCAGCAGGCCGTCACCCCGCTCGGCTAGGCTGCGCCCGTACGGCCCCACCACCCACGTACCGATTCCGAGGAGAGAGCCATGGCCGGCGAGCCGCAGCCCGACTGCCTGTTCTGCAAGATCGTGGCGGGCGAGATCCCGGCGACCGTGGTGCGCAAGACCGAGCGCACCCTCGCCTTCCGCGACATCGCCCCCAAGGCGCCCGTGCACGTCCTGGTGATCCCGCACGTGCACTACCCGAACGCGGCCGCGCTGGCCGCCGCCGAGCCGGAGATCGCCGGCGAGCTGCTCGCCGAGGCGGGCGCGGTGGCCAGGGACGAGGGCATCGAGGACTACCGGCTGATCTTCAACACCGGTGCGGGCGCCGGGCAGACCGTCTTCCACGCGCACGTCCACGTGCTCGGCGGCATGTCGATGACCGAGCGCATGGTCTGACCGCACGTGTCCCAGCGCGAACTCGTCGTCCTCGGCACCGCCAGCCAGGTGCCCACCCGGCACCGCAACCACAACGGCTACCTGCTGCGCTGGGACGGCGAGGGCCTGCTGTTCGACCCCGGCGAGGGCACCCAGCGCCAGATGCTGCACGCCGGGGTCACGGCCACCCAGATCACCCGGATCGCGGTCACCCACTTCCACGGTGACCACTGCCTGGGCCTCGCCGGGGTGATCCAGCGGATCAACCTCGACCGCGTCCCGCACCCGGTCGACGTCTACTTCCCGGCCTCCGGCGAGGTCTACTTCGAGCGGCTGCGGCACTCGACCGCCTACCACGAGACCGCCGTGCTGCGGCCCCGGCCGATCGACGAGCCCGGGCCGCTGCCCGCACCCGGCGCCCGCTTCGCGCTGGACGCCGTCCGGCTGGACCACCCGGTGGAGTCCTTCGGCTACCGGCTGTCCGAGCCCGACGGCCGCCGGCTGGTGCCGGAGCGGCTCGCCGCGCTCGGCGTGCGCGGGCCGGCGGTGGGCCGGCTCCAGCACGAGGGCGCGATCGAGGTGGACGGCCGCACCGTCACCCTGGGCGAGGTCAGCGAGCCGCGGCCGGGCCAGAAGTTCGCCTTCGTGATGGACACCCGGCTGTGCGAGGGCGTGCACCGGCTCGCCGAGGGCACCGACCTGCTGGTGGTCGAGGCGACCTTCACCGACGCCGACGCCCGCCTCGCCGAGGAGCACGGCCACCTCACCGCCGGACAGGCCGCCAAGGTCGCCGCCGAGGCCGGGGCGCGCACCCTGGTGCTGACCCACTTCTCCCAGCGCTACCCGGACCTCGGCCAGCACCTGGCCGACGCCCGCAAGCACTTCGACGGGGAGTTGGTGCTGGCCGCCGACCTCGACCGGGTGCCCGTCCCGGCCCGCCGCCCGTCGTGAACGCCTTGCACGCCTTGCACGCCTTGCACGCCGTGAGCGCCGCGGGTGCCGGGAAGAGCAGGCGCGCCGGAAGCGCTGTGAACGTCGTGAATGTCGTGAACGGCGGGAAAAAGGGCTCGCGTCGGCCCCCGAACTGCCGCAGCATCATCGGGTGCGGCCCCGCCGCCCGCCACGGCGATCACGCTCGCGGCGTACCCTGGTGCCCCGGAGACACCGAGCGGCACCCGACACCACGGATGGGATGAGGCAGGCCCCAGCGCCGACCTATGAGTGACACATCGCAGACCCGTACCAACGGACAGTCGCGCCCCGAACCGGCCGACGACGGCCGCGTCAGCGCCCGGATCGTCATCCCCGAGAAGCACCCGATGGTCACCCTGCTCGGCACCGCGGACTCGCTGCTGCGCGTGATCGAGCAGGGCTTCCCCGCCGCCGACATCCACGTGCGCGGCAACGAGGTGACCGCCACCGGAGTCCGGGCCGAGGTCGCCCTCGTGCAGCGGCTCTTCAACGAGATGATGCTGGTGCTGCGCACCGGCCAGCCCCTGACGGAGGACTCCGTGGAGCGCTCCATCGCCATGCTCCGCAGCCAGGACCCGGACAGCCCGGCGCCCTCCCAGGTGTTCACCGCGAACATCCTGTCCAACCGGGGTCGCACGATCCGCCCGAAGACCCTCAACCAGCAGCGCTACGTCGAGGCGATCGACAGGCACACGATCGTCTTCGGCCTCGGCCCGGCCGGCACCGGCAAGACCTACCTGGCGATGGCCAAGGCCGTCCAGGCCCTCCAGGCCAAGGAGGTCAACCGGATCATCCTGACCCGCCCGGCGGTCGAGGCGGGGGAGCGGCTGGGCTTCCTGCCCGGCACCCTCTACGAGAAGATCGACCCGTACCTGCGCCCGCTGTACGACGCGCTGCACGACATGATGGACCCGGACTCCATCCCGCGCCTGATGGCGGCGGGCACCATCGAGGTCGCCCCGCTCGCGTACATGCGCGGCCGCACCCTCAACGACGCCTTCATCATCCTCGACGAGGCCCAGAACACCTCGCCCGAGCAGATGAAGATGTTCCTCACCCGCCTCGGGTTCAACTCCCGGGTGGTGGTCACCGGCGACACCAGCCAGATCGACCTCCCGGGCGGCACCCGCAGCGGCCTCAAGGTCGTCCAGGAGATCCTGGCCGACGTGCCCGACATCCACTTCTCCGTCCTCACCAGCACCGACGTGGTCCGCCACAAGCTGGTCGGCCGGATCGTGGACGCCTACGAGCGCTGGGACGCCCGCCAGGAGGCCGACGAGGTCGCCCCGGCGGCCCGCAAGCCCGCCCAGCGGCGCCCCGGCAAGGCCTCCGCGCTCCGCGCACCCCGACAGTCCCATCGCACCGAAAGCTGAGCACACAGCCCGTCATGTCGATCGACATCGCCAACGAGTCCGGTTGGGACGCCGACGAGGAAGCCATCCTCGACGTCGCCCGCTTCGCACTGGACAAGATGCGGATCCACCCGCAGTCCGAACTGTCCGTGATCCTGGTGGACGGTGCGGCGATGGAGGAGCTGCACATCCAGTGGATGGACCTCCCGGGGCCCACCGACGTGATGTCCTTCCCGATGGACGAGCTGCGGCCCGGCAAGGAGGGCGAGGAGCTGCCGCAGGGCCTGCTCGGCGACATCGTGCTCTGCCCCGAGGTCGCCGAGCAGCAGGGCAAGGCGGCCCCCTCCAAGCACTCGATGGACGAGGAGCTGCAACTGCTCACCGTGCACGGCGTGCTGCACGTCCTCGGCTACGACCACGAGGAGCCGGAGGAAGAGGAGGAGATGTTCGCCCTCCAGAAGCGCATCCTGGACGACTGGCGGGCGGGCCGCGGCCTCGGCGGCATCTCCCCGGCCCCCACCACCCACTGAGCGCGGAGCCCGAACCCCTGTGAGTGGTGAGAGTACGAGCTTCATCCTCGGTGCCGTGCTGCTCGTCGTGCTCGGCTGGCTGGCCGCGTGCGCCGAGGCGGGCATCTCCCGGGTCTCCCGGTTCCGGGCGGAGGAGGCGGTGCGCAGCGGACGGCGCGGCTCCGCGCGGCTGCTGACCGTCGCCTCCGACCCGATCCGCTACCTCAACCTGGCCACCCTGATCCGGGTGGCCAGCGAGATGGCGGCGGCCGTCCTGGTCACCGTGGTGTGCGTGCGCAACGTCAGCCCGACCTGGCAGGCCGTGCTGCTGGCGTTCGGCGTGATGGTGCTGGTGTCCTTCGTCGCGATGGGGGTCTCGCCGCGCACGATCGGGCGCCAGCACCCGCTCACCACCGCGACCGCGGCGTCCTTCGTGCTGCTGCCGCTGGCCGCGGTGCTGGGTCCGATCCCGCGGCTGCTGATCCTGCTCGGCAACGCGCTGACCCCGGGCAAGGGCTACCGGGAGGGCCCGTTCGCCTCCGAGGCGGAGCTGCGGGCCCTGGTGGACCTCGCCGAGAAGGACGACCTGATCGAGGACGAGGAGCGCCGGATGGTGCACTCGGTCTTCGAGCTGGGCGACACCATCGTGCGCGAGGTGATGGTGCCGCGCACCGACCTGGTGATGATCGAGCGGCACAAGACCGTCCGGCAGGCGCTCACCCTGGCGCTGCGTTCGGGCTTCTCGCGCATCCCGGTGGTCGGCGACAACGAGGACGACGTGGTCGGCATCGTCTACCTCAAGGACCTGGTGCGGCGCACCCACATCAACCGGGAGGCGGAGTCCGAGGAGGTCGGCGCGGTGATGCGCCCGGCCGTCTTCGTCCCGGACTCCAAGCCGGCCGGCGACCTGCTGCGCGAGATGCAGCAGCGCCGTTCGCACGTGGCGATCGTGATCGACGAGTACGGCGGCACGGCCGGCCTGGTCACCATCGAGGACATCCTGGAGGAGATCGTCGGCGAGATCACCGACGAGTACGACCGGGAGATCGCCCCGGTGGAGGACCTCGGCGACGGCTCGTACCGGATCACCGCCCGGCTGCTGGTGGAGGACCTGGGCGAGCTGTTCGGCATCGAGCTGGAGGACGAGGACGTCGAGACCGTCGGCGGCCTGCTGGCCAAGCACCTGGGCCGGGTCCCGATCCCCGGCTCCTCCTGCGAGATCCCGCTGCCGGAGCCGCAGGACACCGGGCTGACCGGGATCCTGCTGACCGCCGAGTCCTCGGCGGGGCGGCGCAACCGGATCGGCTCGATGGTCGCCTCGCCCGTGCGCAAGGCGGCCGGGGCCGAGGAGGCGGCGGGCGAGTAGCGGGTCGGGGGCCGCCGCGCGACCATGGAGGGCATGACGCACAAACTCCGGGCGGAGTACGGCCCGCAGGGGGCGGCCGGCGGGGTCAAGTCCTGGCACGTGGTGCGGGACGAGGACCTGTCGACGGCGCTCTGCGGCCGCACCATGCCCGACGACGCCGAGACGCGGCCCGAGGAGGAGTGGGGCACGGGGCTGCGCTGCTGCCAGCAGTGCGGCTCGCTCTACATGCACGAGGTGCCGCACATGCAGGGGAGCCATCCCTACAGCTAGGCACGTCCTCAGCACGCCCGAGGCACCGCCTGACCATGGCCGAGCTCTGGAGGTCGCCATGACGCTGCAAGACAAACTGCTGCCGACCGTCGACAAACGGCTCGCCATGGTGTGGCGGGTCGGGGCGGGGGCCGGGGGGATCTTCCTGATCGTGTTCGGGTCCCTGGGGCTGGCCGACCACCCCGGCTTCCTGGCCACCCACGGCGACCGGATCGCCGGACTGTCGACCAACGGGGCGCTGAGCATCCTGTCCATCGTGGCGGGCGCGGTCCTGCTGCTCGGGGCGGTGGTCGGCGGGAACTTCGCGTCCAACCTCAACCTGGTGGTGGGCCTGCTGTTCGTGCTGTCCGGCTTCTACGGGCTGGCGGTGCTCGGGCGGCCGGAGGCGAACATCCTCAACTTCCGGATGTCGAACGTGCTGTTCGCGTTCCTCTTCGGGATCGTCGTGACCACTTTCGGGATGTACGGCCGGGTGAGCAGCCACCTGCCGCACGACAACCCGTTCTGGCGGGACCGGGTCTCGCGCGAGGAGGGGCTGCCGTCCGGTGCCGCGAAGACCTTCGTCAAAGTCGTCAACCCGAACCCGGGGCGGACCCACCCGGTCGGCCACTGACCCCTGACCGGTGCCTATGCTCGGCGGCATGAGTGACATCGTCGAGCTCGACCCCGAAGACAAGAAGATCATCACCCTGGCCCGCTCGGCCCGCGCCCGCAACGGCGTCGCCGAGGGGGCCGCGGTGCGTGACGAGACCGGACGCACCTACGTGGCCGGGACGGTCGCGCTGGAGTCGCTGCGGCTGAGCGCCCTCCAGACGGCGGTGGCGATGGCGGTGGCCAGCGGCGCGAGGTCGCTGGAGGCGGCCGCCGTGGTGAGCGAGGCGGAGCAGCCGGCCGAGGCGGACCTGGCGGCCGTGCGGGACCTGGGCGGAGCCGGGACGCCGGTGCTGCTGGCCGGGCCGGACGGGGCGCTGCGGGTGGCCGCCGAGGCGCGCTGAGGCCCGTCGAGGGTCCTGTGCGGGGCAGCCGGGGGCCCGTGGCGGGCCTTCGGCGACCGTGCCGGGCGGCGTGGTCTCCACCCATGTCAGGCAGATAATCTCACCGGGGGAGTGGACTCGGTGAGGGGGCTGGGGCATGGGGGCGGTGGCGTTCTTCGCCGGGTTGCTGCTGTTCGTGATGGGGCTGGGCAAGTGGCAGGAGACCGGGTCGGAGCTCTGGCTGTTCGGCTCGCTCGGATTCCTGCTGGTGCTGGTGGTGGTCTCGCTGATCCCCACCGGCGGCAAGGGCGGGAAGAAGGGCTGAGCGACCCGTGAGCACCCCGGGGGTGGGGCCCGGACGGCGGGGCTCCGGTGATCAGGGAGAATGGAGTCCATGAATGCCCCTTCCTCCTCGTACCGCTCCGGGTTCGCGTGCTTCGTCGGCCGGCCCAACGCGGGCAAGTCGACCCTGACCAACGCCCTGGTGGGGACGAAGGTCGCGATCACCTCCGACCGCCCGCAGACCACCCGGCACACCGTGCGCGGCATCGTGCACCGCCCGGACGCCCAGCTCGTGCTGGTCGACACCCCCGGTCTGCACAAGCCGCGCACCCTGCTCGGCGAACGCCTCAACGACCTGGTCCGCACCACCTGGGCCGAGGTCGACGTGATCGGCTTCTGCCTGCCCGCCGACCAGAAGATCGGTCCCGGCGACAAGTTCATCGCCAAGGAGATCGCCGGGATCAAGAAGACCCCGAAGGTCGCCATCGTCACCAAGACCGACCTGGTCGACTCCAAGCGGCTGGCCGAGCAGCTGATCGCCATCCAGCAGCTCGGTGTCGAGCTGGGCTTCGAGTGGGCCGAGATCATCCCGGTCTCCGCCGTGGGCGACAAGCAGGTGGAACTGGTCGCCGACCTGCTCACCAAGCTGCTGCCGGAGGGCGACCAGCTCTACCCGGACGGCGACCTCACCGACGAGCCCGAGCAGATCATGGTCGCCGAGCTGATCCGCGAGGCCGCGCTGGAGGGCGTGCGCGACGAACTGCCGCACTCGCTGGCCGTGGTGGTCGAGGAGATGCTGCCGCGCGAGGGCCGCCCGGCGGACCGCCCGCTGCTGGACATCCACGCCAACGTCTACATCGAGCGGCAGAGCCAGAAGGCGATCGTGATCGGCGCCAAGGGCGCGCGGCTCAAGCACGTGGGCACTACTGCCCGCAAGCACATCGAGGCGCTGCTCGGCACGCCGGTCTACCTGGACCTGCACGTCAAGGTCGCCAAGGACTGGCAGCGCGACCCCAAGCAGCTGCGCAAGCTGGGCTTCTGAACCGGGGCTCCTGATAGGGGAGTTCACCCCGGCGGGAATGCCGGGGCCCGGCCGGGCGTGCCTGCGGACCCGGTAGAGGTCCGCAGGCCACGCCCTAAGCGCCCTCGCGCAGCACCAGGGAGACCAGCTCGCGCTGGGAGTCGGTGAGCTTCGGGTCGGCGCAGTACACCGACCGGCCGTCGACGGTGATCTCGTAGTGGAAGCCGTCCGGCACCCCGTACGAGGGTGCGCGCAGCCCGCCCGCGACGGCCTCGCGGGCGAGTGCGTGCACGTGCGGGGCGTCCGTGCGGTCGGCGGTGTCGATCTCCGCCTGGCGGACGATCCCCGCGAAGCCGCCGGTCCGGGTCACCTGGATGCGCATGGTGTCCATGGTGCTACGCAGGGAGGGGTTTTGCCGGGCTTTTCCCGGACCGTGACCTTAAGCCCGCCTCAACCCGGTCTCAACCACCCTTCAGGGGCGCTCCGTCACCCCGGGCTGACCCCGACCTGCGCCCAGGAGGCGGTGACGGTGTCCACGACCGACCCGTCGTCGGGGTAGCGGGCCTTGGCGGCGGCCACGGTGGCCCGGGCGAAGGCGGTGAAGTCGGCGTCGGCGGGCAGCGTGCGCCCGGTCAGCGCGTCGTACCAGATCCGCCCCGCGCGCTCCCAGGCCGAGCCGCCGAGCGCGGTGGCCAGCAGGTAGAACGCGTGGTTGGGGATGCCGGAGTTGATGTGCACCCCGCCGTTGTCCTGGGAGGTGTTCACGTAGTCCCGCATGTGCGCGGGCTGCGGGTCCTTGCCGAGCTGCGGGTCGTCGTAGGCGGTGCCGGGGGCCTTCATCGAGCGCAGCGCCACGCCGTGGACGCCCGGGGCGAGCAGCCCGGCGCCGATCAGCCAGTCGGCGTCGGCGGCGCTCTGGTGCAGCGAGTACTGCTTGACCAGCGAGCCGAAGACGTCGGAGACCGACTCGTTGAGCGCACCGGGCTGGTCCTGGTACTCCAGCCCGGCGGTGAACTGGGTGACGCCGTGGGTGAGTTCGTGGCCGATGACGTCGATGCAGGCGGTGAAGTCGCCGAACACCACGTTGTCACCGTCGCCGAACACCATCTGCTGGCCGTTCCAGAAGGCGTTGTCGTAGTTGCGGCCGTAGTGGACGCTGGCGTCCAGCCGCAGGTTCCGGTCGTCGATCGAGTGGCGGCCGAAGACGTCGGCGTAGAGCGCGAAGGTGGCGCCGAGGCCGTCGTAGGCGTGGTTGACGGAGCTGTCGGAGGACGCGCCCGCGCCTTCGGTGCGCACGGAGCGGCCGGGCAGCCGCTGGGCGTGGCCGGCGTCGTAGATGACCCGGTTGAGGCCCGGGGCGCCGGCGACGGCCGGGGGCGGGGAGAGGCGGGCCGCGCGGTGCGCGGCGTCGAGGGCCAGGGAGCGGACGGCGGGCTCGTGACCGGCCTCGGCGAGGCGGTCCAGGACGTACGGCGGGACGATCGTGCAGATCGGTACGGCTGCAGTCATGTGGCCCAGGGTGAGGCTTCGATGACCGGTTGTCACCACCTTTGACATGACCGGCCGGCGTCTCAAGGAGTGGAACGGAAGCCCGGATCACTTCGGGGGCGCGCGGTGCTGGGTTACGCTGGGGCCATCATGCGCAACGGGCTGCTTCTTCTTAGCTGCCGCGTCGAGGGCCTGTAGTCCACTGGGGCCGGCACCCTCGCCGCGGGGTACGAGCTGTGCGCGATCGGCGATCCGACGGTGTATCGCCAGCGGCAGCAGAGGCCGGCCAGTCGGTGTTGACCAGGTGTTCACCACCCCCGACCCGCCCGCACCACGCATCACAGGAAGCCGAGTCACCTCCATGACCGAGCAGAACTCCGCCGCGCCCTTCCCCGCCGGCCGTCCCTTCGTCGACCGCCCGACCCCGATCACCGCCGCCTCGGTGCGCCAGCGGCCCTCGGGCATGCGGTACGGGCGCTACCTGCCCTTCGGCACCGTCGACCTGCCCGACCGCACCTGGCCGGGCACGGTGATCACCAAGGCGCCGCGCTGGCTCTCCACCGACCTGCGGGACGGCAACCAGGCGCTGATCGACCCGATGTCGCCCGCCCGCAAGCGCATGATGTTCGACCTGCTGGTGAAGATGGGCTACAAGGAGATCGAGGTCGGCTTCCCCTCCTCCGGGGCCACCGACCACGCCTTCGTGCGGTCGCTGATCGAGGAGGGGGCGATCCCCGAGGACGTCACCATCTCGGTGCTGACGCAGGCCCGCGAGGAGCTGATCGAGAAGACCGTCGAGTCGCTGGTCGGCGCCCCGCGGGCGACCGTCCACCTGTACAACGCGACCGCGCCGCTGTTCCGCCGGGTGGTGTTCCGCAACGACAGGGCGGCCACCAAGGCGATCGCCACCGAGGGCACCCGGCTGGTGATGGAGTACGCGGAGAAGCTGCTGGGCGGGGACACCGTCTTCGGCTACCAGTACTCGCCGGAGATCTTCGTCGACACCGAGCTGGACTTCGCGCTGGAGGTCTGCGAGGCGGTCATGGACGTCTGGCAGCCGGGCGAGGGTCGCGAGATCATCCTGAACCTGCCCGCCACCGTCGAGCGGGCCACCCCGAACGTCCAGGCCGACCAGTTCGAGTGGATGTCGCGCCACCTGTCCCGGCGCGAGTTCGTCTGCCTGTCGGTGCACCCGCACAACGACCGCGGCACCGCCGTCGCCTCCGCCGAGCTGTCCTACATGGCGGGTGCCGACCGCATCGAGGGCTGCCTGTTCGGCCAGGGCGAGCGGACCGGCAACGTCGACCTGGTGACGCTGGGGATGAACCTGTTCTCGCAGGGCATCGACCCGCAGATCGACTTCTCCGACATCGACGAGGTGCGCCGCACCGCCGAGTACTGCAACCAGATGGAGGTGCACCCGCGCCACCCGTACGCCGGCGACCTGGTGTACACCTCCTTCTCGGGCTCGCACCAGGACGCCATCAAGAAGGGCTTCGACGTCCTGGAGGCGGACGCCGCGGCCGCGGGCGTGCCGGTGGGCGAGCACACCTGGGGCGTGCCGTACCTGCCGATCGACCCGAAGGACGTCGGCCGCACCTACGAGGCGGTCATCCGGGTCAACAGCCAGTCCGGCAAGGGCGGCGTGGCGTACGTGCTGAAGAACGACCACAAGCTGGACCTGCCGCGCCGGATGCAGATCGAGTTCTCCCGGATCATCCAGGCCAAGACCGACGCCGAGGGCGGCGAGGTCAGCCCGGCCGAGATCTGGCGGGTCTTCGAGGACGAGTACCTGCCGACCACCGACAACCCGTGGGGCCGGATCTCGCTGAGCGGTTCGCGCACCCTGACCACCGAGGACGGCCGGGACGCGCTGACCGCCGAGGCCCTGGTGGACGGCGTCGCGGTGACCCTGACCGGTGCCGGCAACGGCCCGGTCTCGGCCTTCGCCGACGCGCTGGCCCGGATCGGCGTGGACGTGCGCGTCCTGGACTACGCCGAGCACGCGCTGAGCGAGGGCGGCGACGCCCAGGCCGCCGCGTACGTGGAGTGCGCAGTGGACGGCAAGGTGCTGTGGGGCGTGGGCATCGACGGCAACACCGTGCTGGCCTCGCTGAAGGCCATGATCAGCGCCGTCAACCGCTCGCAGCGCGGCTAATTCGAACGGGTGGTGCACGAAGGGCCGTCCCGCGGGGCGGCCCTTCGCCGTCCCCGCGGGGCGTTGTGGCCTGCGCCACATTTTTTCGAATCGGAAGCCGTTCGAGGTACTGACACGTGCCGGTAACCGTGGCAACATCGATCCACCGGAAAGCCGGGTCGGTGGGACGGCCTCGGTGTCCGGTCGCGTGACCTGCCCATTGTCGAGCAGGCCGCCTGCCATGTCTGGGGAGTGGCGCCGTGACCAGGTTGTGGGGTGTTCGCCCGCGATGGCGGACTGACGTTCTCGGTGACTTCTTCTGCCCGGGCTGTGGCGGGGACCGCAACTACCGCCGGCAGCACGGCCGGCGGTGGCTGCGGTTGCTGGGGACCCCGGTGGTCCCGCTCGGCCCGGTGATCGGCAGCGTGCAGTGCACCAGCTGCCACGGCCGGTACGGGGTCGAGAGCCTGGAGCAGCCCACCTGCGTGCGCCTCGGCGCGATGCTGCGAGACGCCCAGTACACCATCGCGCTGGCCCTGCTCGCGGCCGGCGGCACCGCCCACCCGGCGGCCCGCGACGCGGCCTGCGCGGCGGTGCGCGAGGCCGGGTTCGAGGACTGCGGCGAGGCCCAGGTGCTGGCGGCGCTCGCCGCGCTCTCCGGGCTCGGCGGCGAGCTCTACGACGCCCACGAACCGGGGACACCTCCCAGCCGGAGGCTGGGGGAGTTCGGCGGCCTGGCCGTCGAACTGCACGCGGTGCTCGAACCGCTCACCCCGCACCTGGCCCACCACGGCCGCGAGCGGCTGCTGCTGCAGGGCGCGGCGATCGCGCTCGCGGACGGGCGCTACCTGCCGCAGGAGCGCGAGGCGCTGACCGCGGTCGGGCGCTGCCTGGACCTGCCGCAGTCCCGGGTCGGAGCGCTGCTGGAGGCGGCGACCAGGGCGCCGTACAAGTAGCGCCGCTCGCTGCTCGCCCGGCGGCGCCGACCGCACCTCCGAAGATCCGAAGACCACCTCCGAATCCCCCACAACGGGCCCGGCCTCCCCACCCCGGGCCCGCCGTGACCCGCACCGCAGTGGTCCTCCCCCACGGCCGCCGGTGCGGGCAACACGGCTGTCCGGCGCCCGGCGAGGACGGCCGTCCGGCGCCGGGGCGGGTGGGGGAGAATGGTCCCCATGAGTCTTTTCCGGGACGACGGCGTCGTGCTGCGGGCGCAGAAGCTCGGCGAGGCCGATCGGATCATCACCCTGCTGACCCGCCAGCACGGCAAGGTGCGGGCGGTCGCGCGCGGGGTGCGGAAGACGAAGTCCAAGTTCGGCGCCCGACTGGAGCCGTTCTCGCACGTGGACGTGCAGTTCTTCAGCCGGGGGAGTGAGCTGGTCGGCCGCGGCTTGCCGCTCTGCACCCAGGTGGAGACCATCGCGCCGTACGGCGGTTCGATCGTCACCGACTACGGCCGCTACACGGCCGGCACCGCGATGCTGGAGACCGCCGAGCGGTTCGCCGAGAACGAGGGCGAGCCGGCCGTCCAGCAGTACCTGCTGCTGGTGGGCGGGCTGCGCACGCTGGCGGCCGGGCTGCACGAATCGCACCTGGTGCTGGACGCCTTCCTGCTGCGCTCGCTCGCGGTGAACGGGTACGGCGCGAGCTTCACCGACTGCGCCAAATGCGGCCTGGAGGGGCCGAACCGATTCTTCTCCCTCCCTGCGGGCGGGGTGCTCTGCGGGGACTGCCGAGTGCCCGGATGTGCCGTACCCTCCCCTGAGACACTGGTACTGCTCGGGGCGCTGCTGTCAGGGGACTGGCAGACGGCCGACGCCTGCGAGCCGCGGTACTGGCGGGAGGGCAGCGGCCTGGTCGCGGCCTATCTGCAGTGGCACCTGGAGCGGGGCATCCGCTCGATGAGATACGTGGAGAAGTGAGCACATGGCAGCGCGACGGCTCTTCGGCGGCGGCAAGCAGAGGACGTACGTCCCCCCGACCCCGCACCCCAGCGGCGCACAGCCCCCGAAGATCCCCGGCGAGCTGGTGCCCGGCCACGTCGCCATCGTGATGGACGGCAACGGCCGTTGGGCCAAGGAGCGCGGGCTGCCCCGCACCGAGGGCCACAAGGTCGGCGAGTCCGTGGTGCTGGACGTCCTCAAGGGCGCCATCGAGCTCGGGGTCAAGAACATCTCGCTGTACGCGTTCTCCACCGAGAACTGGAAGCGCTCGCCCGACGAGGTGAAGTTCCTGATGAACTTCAACCGGGACGTCATCGCCCGCCGCCGCGACGAGATGGACGCGATGGGCGTGCGGATCCGCTGGGCGGGCCGGATGCCCAAGCTGTGGAAGAGCGTCGTCCAGGAGCTCCAGGTCGCCGAGCAGCAGACCAAGGACAACGACGCCGTCACGCTCTACATGTGCGTCAACTACGGCGGCCGGGCCGAACTCGCCGACGCGGCGCAGGCGATCGCCCGGGACGTCGCGGCCGGGAAGCTCGACCCGAAGAAGGTCAACGAGAAGACCCTCGCCAGGTACATGTACCACCCGGACATGCCGGACGTGGACCTGTTCCTGCGCCCCAGCGGTGAGCAGCGCACGTCCAACTTCCTGCTCTGGCAGTCGGCTTACGCCGAGTTCGTGTTCCAGGACGTGCTCTGGCCGGACTTCGACCGCCGCGACCTGTGGCGGGCCTGCGAGCAGTTCGCGATGCGCGACCGGCGCTTCGGCGGGGCGATCCCGAACGAGGTCGGCGCGCCGGTGCCGTTCCAGCGCTGAGACCGTCCGCGCGGACGACGGAAAGGACCCACCGGGAGCCGCCCGGTGGGTCCTTTAACGGGGGCCCCCCCGGCCGAAGGCCGAGTGGGGCCCACCCCGCCGGGGCCCCAGATAACCACCGGGGGCGCGGAGGAGCGGGAGCCCGG